>JBKJJL010000214.1:0-3316 GCA_046597875.1 Fimbriimonadaceae bacterium
TCGGCCGTTTGGCGAATAAACTTATCCAGGCGATGGCGGTCCCGGGAATCCAGGACACCCAGTGCGGGTTCAAACTTTTCAAGCAGAGCGTGTCCCGAGATGTCTTCTCGAGGTGTATACGCGATGGTTTTAGCTTCGACTTCGAAGCCCTGATGATCGCGCGAGATTTGGGTTACACGATCGCGGAAATCCCCATAAGGTGGTCGCACCAGGAAGGCTCAAAGGTCGTTATGTGGAGGGATGTTCCGAAGTCCCTTATCGACCTTTTCCGCCTGCGATTCATGGGGAAGAAAAACCGTTTGGCGAAGTAACCCTTACCATTCTCTCGCCCACCCAGGGGCCTCGATGTGCTCGAATTGGTGGAGGGCCGCGTCGAAGAGCAGCTTCCATTCATTGCCTTCCTTGGCGAAGACCTTTCCCGCCTCCAAACGCACTTCGCGCCCCTGTTGATCATGGCCAGTCGCTTCGCGAACGCTAGCATTTAGCGTGTAATCGTGATCTCGAGAAATTGGCCATACCGAGAGCGTCGTCACTCGCTGAAGGGGGCATTCGTTCGAAGCGTTTACCACATGCTGTAAGTCCGTAGGGTGTGCAAGCACGTCGTCTGGCAAGAATGCAACCGTGTTAAAACACAGTCCTCCTATCCAAAGTTCAAGTGCGGTGAAGTAGGGCGGACGGCAGATGAGGGAAATCTGGGTGTCTTCCCAAGATCCGATCCGGGACTTGGCCCCCATAACACCGAGGGCCATGTACCTGCCGTCAGACGTTAGGGTTGCGTAGTCGACGTTTCCCCGAATCCATTGGCCCGGAGTGAACTCGTCATTGTCCGTTCGCCAGAGGATCTGTTGCGAGTATCGGGAAGGGCCGCGGCGCAACACCACGCACACTGGTGCGTTTTCTGCAAACAGGCCGATGATCCTTGGCGGCGGAGCTTTGGTCACCACCAAAGATTACTCGAGAGCGGTCAACGTAGCCAACTTTCCTCACTCGGGGAGTGGCTACAATGGCCTATGCTTGCGCTTCTTCTTGCTGCCAGCGCCATTGACTGGCCCCTGACAACCCCCGAAAAGTCGAACTTCGAGAAGACCTCGACTTATGCCGAGGTCGTCGACTTCATGGAGACTTTGGAAAAGCTCGGCGCGCCGGGCAAGTTGACGTGGATCGGGGAATCGACGGAAGGGCGCAAGATTCCCCTCATGATCGTTTCCGATCCGCCAGTGGCTAATGCGAGCGAAGCGCGAGCGAGCGGGAAGCTGATCGTTTACATTCAGGGGAACATCCATGCCGGGGAAGTGGAAGGCAAGGAATCTGCCCAGATGCTCCTGCGCGACATCGCCCAAAAGCACGCGGCCAAGAAGCCAACTCTTCTGAAGAACATGGTGCTGCTCGTTAATCCGATTTACAACGCGGATGGGAACGAGAAGTTCGGACCGGTCGAGCGAAACCGCCCGGAGCAGGACGGGCCAGGGTTGGTGGGATTGCGGCCCAACGGGCAAGGATTGGACCTGAACCGGGACTGCATCAAGGCGGAATCGCCCGAGATGCGGGCTGCCCTAGAGCACATTTTCAATAAATGGGACCCCGATGCGGTGATGGACCTCCATACGACCGACGGCACTCGCCACGGGTACGAGTTAACCTACTCCCCGCCCCTGAATCCCAACACTGATCCCGCCATCTTACGATACGCCCAAGAGAAGCTACTACCCGATGTGCGACGAGAGGTCCTCAAGAAACATAAGCTGGAGCTGTTCGATTACGGAAACGCAGAGCGGGCGAATGGCGCGACGGCGTGGCGGAGTTTCGGCCAAGAAGCGCGCTACGTAACGAACTACGCGGGGGTGTGCAACCGAGTTGGGATTCTGAGTGAGGCGACGGTTTACATCCCGTTCAAGGATCGTATTTTCGCGACGAACTACTTCATGGACGCGGTGCTGGCACATCTGGCGAAGAACGCAGCGGCGGTGATTAAGATGAGGAAAGCATCCACGCTGCCTAAAGAACTGGGAGTGCGATTCGAAATGGCGCAAGGGCGTGAGGAATCGGTGCTTCTGGAGAAGTTGGCAGAGGGGGCACCTCGTCCGCGTGGCGGTCGGCCCAAGGAGGTCGAAGGCGTGAAGATGCCGGTCTTTGATCGCTTCAAGACGGTGAAATCGGCGACCGTGCCAACCGCTTACTTCATTCCGGAAACCCAGAGCGCCGCGATTCGGTTGCTCCAGCGGCATGGAATTCTCTTGAAGAAGGCGATCGAAAACGAGGTTGGTACGGGCCAAAGGTTTGTCGTCACGGAGTTCAACCAGGATCGGCAGGCATTTCAGGGCCATAAACTCATTCGGCTTGAGGGAAGGTTCGAGCCGGGAGGGTTCGACGCGAAGGCGACGCCGGGATACCTAGTTTCGATGAACCAACCCCTCGCCCGGCTCGCGTTCCATCTATTGGAGCCTGAGAGTTTGGACGGGGTTTACGCCTGGGGATTCATGGGCGAGGCATTCAAACCGGGGGATACGTTACCGATCGTAAAAGTTAACTTCGTGGATTTGACGCGATCTATCCCGTAGGCGACAAGACATCGGTTCCTACGTAAGACCGAAGCGGCTCCGGAATGATCACCGATCCATCGGGCTGTTGACATTGCTCCAGAATCGCCGCGAACAGCCGGGGAGTGGCCAGCCCGGAGCCGTTCAAGATGTGGACGAACTCAGGTTTCTCGCCCTGGGCTCGCCGGAAGCGGATGTTCGCTCGGCGCGCCTGGAAGGCCTCAAAGTTGGAGCAGCTTGAAATTTCAAGGTAGTTGCCCACTCCCGGCGCCCAGACTTCGAGGTCGTAGCACTTGGCATTGCCGAAGCTCATGTCGCCCGCGCAAAGGAGCACGATCCGGTAGTGAAGACCCAACTTCTGCAGAACCGACTCCGCGTCCGCTACGAGCAGTTCAAGCTCGTCGTAGCTCTCTTCCGGCCGGGTGAGCTTCACTAACTCGACCTTGTCGAACTGGTGCATTCTCTGAATGCCCCGCGTGTCCTTGCCCGCCGCGCCCGCCTCCCGGCGAAAGCAAGCGCTGAAAGCGGCGTTCTTCAGCGTAAGTTGCCAGTTCTCAAGGATCTCGTCTCGGTAAAGGTTTGTAACGGGCACTTCCGCGGTCGGTATAAGGAACATGTCCTCATCAACCTTATACAAATCCTCTTCAAACTTCGGAAGCTGGCCGGTTCCGATGAGGGACGCCCGATTGACGATGAACGGGGGATACACTTCCTTGTAATCGCGCTCCAGCGTCTGGTGGTCGATCATGAAGTTGATCAAAGCACGTTGAAGCCTCGCG
>JBKJJL010000108.1:0-4292 GCA_046597875.1 Fimbriimonadaceae bacterium
ACGAACTCCTGCTCGCTATCGGGGTTGTATCGCGTACGATCGGTGTCTTCGATGCGCAAGATGTTCGCGCCGCCGTGCTTGCGGGCGAAAAGATAGTCGAAAACCACTGTGCGAAGCGCTCCAACGTGGAGCAAACCGGTAGGGCTAGGGGCGAATCGAACTCGGACGGACATTGAGTAAAGGGTACCGGATGAGGTTCTGATCAGCACGGGGATGCCGTCGTGCTCCGTCTAAACCTGAAAGAGTAGATTTTTCACGCAGAGACGCAGAGTTCGCAGAGGGGAGTGCATTTCGAAGTCCACGAAACCCGTGTAGCACGGGGATGACGTCGTGCCCCGTCTAAACCTGAAAGAGTTGATTTTCACGCAGAGACGCAGAGTTCGCAGAGGGAAGTGCATTTCGAAGTCCACGAAACCCATGTAGCACGGGGATGCCATCGTGCCCCGTTTGCAACCTCATAACCTCTCGAAACGTGGGTACGAACCACCCCAACGGCTACAGGGGACTCGCTGGCTGAGCTAGCGAGCTCGCTGAACGGGCTAGCGATCTCGCTGGATGAGCCAGAGAGGTGGCTCTAAACCCAAACGGAACCGAAAGTCCATCAGCTTCCCGCTTTCTTTAAGAAGTACTCCACAATCCGTTTCGCCATCGGAGCGGAAACGTCGGAGCCGTGGCCGGCTTCTTCGACCACGATCGCAAGCGCGATTTGCGGGTTCGTCGCGGGGGCGTAGCCGATGAACCAGGAGTGGGTCTTCTTGTTGCCCTTCGCCTCTGTGCTGCCAGTTTTGCCCGCCCAAGTTACGCCTGGGATTTGGGCGACGCTTTGAGCGGTTCCGTACGAAATGACACCCTTCATTCCCTCTTGAAGAGACTGCCATACGCGGGGAGCGACGTCCACCCGATTGGCTTCCTTGACCTCAACGCGTCTTACCGAACCGTTGACCACCCGGGAGTGAAGGACGTGGGGCTGGTAGTTCACGCCCGAGTTCGCGACGAGGGCGGCGACGTTCGCCATCTGCAACGCGGTCGCGTTGACTTCACCTTGGCCGATGCCGACGTTGACGGTGTTCCCCAGGTACCACGTCGTGTCTTCCATCCTTTTCACCTTCTGCACCGCCATGAGCCACGCGTCCGAGGGTAGCGTGCCGGTAGCCTCTCCGCGGAGGTCAATGCCGGTTCGCTTGCCGAGTCCGCAATGGAGGCCCGCTTGAACGAGCCCAGTACGCTTTGCATGGACGGCGAGGTCCGAAAAGTAGGCATTGCAGGACTTAGCGAAAGCGTCGCGGTAGGAGATCGCGCCGTGCGTGCTGAGACACTTCGTCTTCGTCTCCGGATACACTCCGGTGCAAACGTAATAGCGATTCGGATCGAAATAGCCCGCTTCTGCGGCGGCGATGGACGTGACGACTTTGAACGTCGACCCCGGCGAATACTGGCCCGCGATCGCTCGGTTCCACATTGGGTGCAAGGGATCGTCTTGAAGTGCCTTGAGTTCATCCCTGCTGATGCCACCCTTGAAAAGCGATGTATCGTAGGTGGGAAAGCTGGCAAGGGCTAGGACCTCGCCCGTCTTGGGATCGAGCGCGGCGACGGAAGCTCCCGAGTTCGGGAAGGAATCTTTGATGCCCGCAAGTTGCACATTGCAGAACTTCTGCAGATCGCGATCGATGGTGAGGACGATGCGGGTACCGGGTGTTGCATTTTCACGCCCGATGATTCGCACGGGCCTGCGCTTAGCGTCCACCTCGATGGTCTCTGTGCCCGGCTTGCCCATGAGGTCTTCTTCGAGCGACCATTCCAGCCCCTGCTTGCCCACGTATTGTTGCAAAGTCCACTCGTGGCGGGCGAAACGGTCCACGTCGCTCTTGTCGGCCGTCCAAACGTAGCCGAGAAGATGGGCCATGTCGTGCGTGTTCGGATAGTGGCGCATGGGGACGGTGTCGACGCTGATTCCGGGCATGTGCTCGCCTGCTTCGGCGATTTGGGTGGCAACCTCGATATTCGCGCCCACGTAAATCGGAGTGGGAAGGAATGGCCGTGCTCGCCCGTCAAAAACTTTCTCCTGAATCTTTTTCAGGTTCGCGCCCAACTTCAACGCCAGTTTCTCTAGAACCCAAGGTTTCTTGTTGACGACATCGGGAATCGCGGTGATGACGATTTGAGGCGCGACGCCAGCGAGAAGCCGGTTCTTGCGATCAAAGATGAGCCCGCGAGGAGCGAGCTTGTCCACGGTCGACCAGCGGTACTTTTCGGCCGTGGTGCTGTAGGCAGCGGAGTCCACGACCTGGATGTACCACAGCCGCAGCAGCAAGATGAGGATGGCGCCGCCAACAAATCCGAGGAGGGTGAGCTGGCGCCCATCGAGCTCTGGTCTCCGGGGCGCGTGGATGACCGACACGTTGACATTCTACGCTCCGCGAGCAGGGGAAGGTTGGACTTGGTCCGATTCTCGCGCCCGCGATTGACTATCGGGATATTCTGGAGGAGGTGTTCAGAAGCGCCCCAAGAACATGAACTTGGCCGCGGTTTTCGCCGCGTGAACCACCGTAGCCAAGTACACTCTCCGCATGGCTTTTGACAAGAAAACCGTGCGGGATGTGGACTGGGCTGGCAAGCGTGTGCTTGTGCGTTGCGATTTTAACGTGCCCCTGGATGGGGCGAATATCACCGACGACCGGAGAATTACCGAAGCGTTGCCCACGATCAGCCATCTCCGAGAACACGGCGCGGTGGTTATTCTTTGCAGCCATCTTGGGCGTCCGAAGGGTGTTTCGCCCGAATTCTCGCTCGCACCCGTCGCAAAACGGCTGACCCAGCTTCTCCACGCAACCGTGCCACTTCTTCCCGATTGCGTCGGTCCCGAAGTCGAATCCGCGTGCGCCGCGCTCAAGGCGGGCGATGTTGTCTTGCTTGAGAATGTCCGCTTTCACCCCGAAGAGGAGAAAAATGATCCTGCCTTTGCGGCGCAGTTGGCGCGGCTTGCTGACAGTTTTGTGAACGATGCGTTCGGAACCGCCCATCGGGCACATGCTTCCACGGAAGGCGTTGCTCACCTCTTGCCAGCGGTGGCGGGGTTCCTGATTGAGAAGGAGATCGAGTTTCTGGACAAGGCGCTCGACAATCCCCAGCGACCTTTCGTCGCGGTTCTCGGCGGCGCGAAAGTGAAAGACAAGATCGCGGTTATCGACAGTTTGCTCCCGAAGGTTGACAAACTCATCATCGGCGGCGGGATGGCCTTCACCTTCCTCAAGGCGAGAGGCTATGAAATCGGTGCCTCCTTGTTCGACGAATCGCACTTCGAGTACGCGAAGGAGCTGCTTCAAACGGCGCCGAATAAGCTCGTTCTGCCTGTCGACGTCATCATCGCAAGCGAACTATCCGAAACGGCGGCTTGCCACGCCGTTGAGGCTTCGGCGATTCCAGCGGGAATGATCGGTGCTGACATTGGGCCCGCCACTTCGATTTTGTTTGGAGAAGTCATCCGGCCCGCGGGAACGGTTGTTTGGAACGGTCCCATGGGGGTTTTCGAAATGACTCCTTTCGAGGCGGGGACGAGAGAGGTTTCACAGGCGATGGCCGATTGCGAGGGCATCACAATCGTCGGAGGCGGCGATTCTGCGGCCGCGATTGACAAGTTTGGGTTCGCCGATCTGGTTAGTCACGTCTCGACGGGCGGGGGCGCGAGCCTTGAGCTCCTTGAGGGTCAAGTCCTACCGGGCATTGCCGCACTTCAGGATCGCTAACGTTTTCCGAATAGGAAGGTCAAGATCGCCGGGAACCGACGGGCCCAGGCAGCTTCGTTGTGCTCCGCGAAACCATCTTCGTAGTAGGTGAAGTTTTTTGGGGTCGTCCATCCGCTCGTTCGAAAGGCGCTTGCCAGGTCTCGGGCGTCGCGAAGGCCGTCCTCGCCTTCTTTGGAGCCCATGTCCACCCAAACTTTTGGTCGTGTTTTGCCCTTGAAGTCCTTGACGAACTGGATCGCCGCACTCCCATCCCACCACACCGAGCGCGAAACGACCGCTAGCTTGCCGAAGGTTTTCGGTTCCCATAAGCCCAAGTAGAGCGTGGCGATTCCGCCTAGGGATGACCCGCACAAGCCGGTATCCGCACCGCCCTTCTTGGTTCGATATCTCGCGTCGACGATCGGCTTCAGCTCATCTTTCATGAAGGCGAGGAACTGCTTGCCCTTGCCGCCCATTTCTGTTCCACGAAATGCTCTCCTCGTCGGCAGGTACTCGTTGGCTCGCTCCATCCCCATATTGGGCACGGCGACCATGATAATCGGTTCGATG
>JBKJJL010000123.1:0-7367 GCA_046597875.1 Fimbriimonadaceae bacterium
GGCCCGCACAATGGATTCAGGCTCCCGTGAACCCTCCGCCCTTCCAGAAGCCTCAGAACGGATTCCACAGCGTTCTGGAAACCACCCCAAGCAAGGAAAAATGGGCAGAAATCGACCTCGGGACCGCGCGCACAATCGATCGAATCATCCTGCATCCTTCTGAGCCCATTGACTGGACTTCCAAGACCCCCGGATTCCTGTTCCCGATGCAATTTCGAGTGGAAGTCGACGGCAAAACCGTGGCTACCCAGACGACCGATTTGGAGATGCACACGCAAGCCTACGTGGTTCCATTTACACCTGTGGTAGGCACGAAAGTCAAGCTCGTTCTAACGAAACTGAGGGAGCGAAATCCGGGCCACTTTGGCTGGTCTCTCGCGGAACTTGAAGTCGCCGGTGGAGGCGCGATTCATTCCTTGAATGCGAAAGTCTCGGCAAGCGATGGATTAGAAAGTCAGTTGTGGTCGGTCAAAAATCTGACCGATGGCGACCTGAAGTCGCACCCTGCACTCGGAACAGACGCCTTGCCCGCCCAGATGCTTCGGAAGACTTTTGAGCTTGATAAAGTACCCGCCCGTTCGCTGGTTCACGTCGCGGTGCTTGGCGCCTACGAACTGTTCGTGAACGGAAAACGCGTGGATCGCCACGCGCTGTCTCCGGACTGGACCGATTACTTCATCCGCGTTGGAGTTCAAACGTTCGACATCACGAAGTTCCTCAAAGTCGGGAAAAACTCCTTGTCGGCGCTGGTGGGTGACAGCTGGTACGCGGGGAGGCTTGGAATGTCGCAGAGCCTTCATCCAGAAGGCCGACCTCGTGGCGTCTACGGACGCGTGCCGATGATGAGGGCAGAGATCGAGCTCCCGACCGGATCGGTCCTGACGGACACAACCTGGAAGACGTGGAACAAAGGCCCGGTCATGTCCTCGGATCACCTTGACGGCGAGGTCTACGACGCGACGAAGCAGGTGGTAGGTTGGACCAACGCCGATTTCGATGACTCCGGGTGGACGCCCGCAAGAGTCGGGGTCCCCGTCAGCGATCCTGGGCTGGACGTTCAAACCGCCGAGCCGGTTAGCGTGACCAGAGAAGTCAAACCGATCAAACAGCATCGCGATAAGAAAGGCAACGTCGTCCTCGATTTCGGCCAAAACCTCGTCGGTCGAGCCCGGTTCATGCTGGAGGGCAAGGCCGGAGACAAGGTCGTGGTTCGTTACGTGGAAATGCTGAACGACGACGGCTCTGCGTACTTCGCGAACCTGCGAGGCGCTCCGCAGATCGATACGTTCATCCTCGATGGCACCAAGCGCTGGTACACGACGCATTTCACGTATCACGGATTCCGGTACGCGTCGGTGGAAACAACATCACCCACGATCACGGCCGTGGCGGAAGTCTTCCACACCTCAGCTCCGGAAACTTCGCTGTTCACGTGCTCGAATCCGATGTTTGAAAGGCTCTGGCAAAACGTGGTCTGGACTCAGCGAGCGAACTTGATGTCCACTCCGACCGACTGTCCCCAGCGAGACGAACGCTTGGGATGGATGGGAGACATTCACGCGTACGCGCAGACCGCGAGCTACATCATGGATATGCGCAACTTCTGGCGCAAATGGCTGCTCGATGTCCAAGACGCCCAGGCCGATGACGGACGATTCGCCGACTTTTCACCTCATCCCTACGGTAAGAACGACCGATTTACCGGCGTTCCCGGCTGGGGAGACGCGGGTGTTATTGCCCCACTTTCAGCCTATCGGAACTACGAGGATCTGAGAGCGGCGAGGGAATCACTTCCTTCTGCAGCTCGATGGCTTACTTGGATTGAATCTAAAAATCCCAACTTCCTATGGGAAAAGAATCGACACAACGACTACGGCGACTGGCTGAACGGCGACACGCTCATTCAGGAAGGTTGGCCAAAACAGGGTGCCGAGTGCCCGAAAGATGTCTTCGCCACCCTGATGTGGTTCCAAAGCGCCAAGGCAGCCGAAGAAATGGCGCTGGCCCTGAACGTGGATTCTCTCGACGCGACCCTGCAACCATCCGTCTTTACGACCCAAGCCGCCAAAGTGCAGGCCGCCTTCTTGAAAGCCTATGTCGACGCGGACGGCAAAATCAAGGGCGACACGCAGGCGGGATACGCAATCGCGCTCGGACTTGATATTCTTCCGCAGGACCTGCGAAGCAAGGCCTTTGCCCACCTCCTCAAGGCGATCGAGCGAGCGAAGAACCACATTAGCACCGGGTTCCATTCCACCCACCACCTGATGCAAGTGCTGACCCGGTTTGGGCGTAGCGATGTCGCCTACATGCTGCTTTCGAACAAGACTTTCCCCGGTTGGGGCTACTCAATCGAACAAGGGGCGACGACGATTTGGGAGCGGTGGGACGGGTTCGTCAAGGGCCGAGGTTTCCAAGATCCCGGCATGAACTCGTTCAACCACTGGGCGTTCGGCTCGGTCGGCGAGTGGATGATGGAATCCATTATCGGCATCAAGATTGGCGAGCCCGGCTGGCGCAAGTTCTCCATTGCCCCCCAGATTGGCGGAGATTTGACCTGGGCGAAAGGGCACTTCGATGCCCCGACCGGCCGCATTTCTGTTAGTTGGAAAGTAACCAAGAACGAGCTAGAGATTGACGTGAAGATTCCCGCCAACACGGAGGCAAGTTTCAAGCTGCCACAAGGTTGGACGGGCGATCCGCCCCCATCTTTGAGTGCGGGGGAACACAAAATTCGGGCCACACGTTCATAATTTGTATCGGAAAGCGAATCTCGGGCAGGCGAGATCGCGTCTAGTTTTCGCGGGCGACGAAGCCCGCACAAGGAAAAACACTGATGTTTCGAAAGCTATTTTGGATCGTTGAGCAATGTGGCACTGATGGCTGTTCTCGCGTGACGGGAATTTATACGTCCATCCAGGATCTCGTCGGTAAGGGGCTCGTATGGTCCAACGGAGGAGCCGTTCAGGACCTCAGACTCACGCTCATCAAGCCCGATACCTTCGATCAGAATCTTGGAACCTGGAAGGGCCCCGAATTTGCGGGCATGGCCACGGATATGCAGGCATTCATCTTGAGGCATGAGTTTAGCCAGGAAGAAGTGGATACCCTTTCGAGTTCGTTGGCCGCTTTCACGAACCCGGTTGCATAAGGATTAGGTGTTATGGTGTTAGGGTCTTGAGGTATTAGGTAATAGGTCCTCCGTGCGAGGCGGCAAGCCCCTTCCCACGCATCCCCCATCCCAATCAGGTAACGTCCAAAAATCATGAAGCCACTCGCGCTTGCTGCTCTCTTTGTTGTCATCGCCGCCTGGGGATGTAAGTCCGGTTCCGACGATGCCGGGACAAACGTTTCCGCGCCCCAACCCGCTCCCGCGACGGGTGGCACCACGACGGTCGCCGCGTTCGCCGCCGCCAGGGACGTCATTACCGCGAACTGCGTTGGCTGCCACTCCGGTGCGGATCCCAAGGAAGGCTTGGACTTGACCTCTCACGCCGCGATCATGAAAGGCGCCGAAGATGGCGCGGTGGTCATTCCCGGGGACCCCGCCGGAAGCAGGATCATCAAGGCGATGCGTCACAGCGGCGCGAAAGCCATGCCTCCGGAAAAGCCAATGTTGTCTGAAGACAAGATTCAGGCGGTAGAGGCATGGATCAGGGACGGCGCGAAGGAAGGGTAGGGGCGGTCACGGTATTGGGGTATTACGGTATTAAGGTATTAAGGTATTGGGTATTGGGTATTGGTCCGATCTGCTGCGGTCTGATCCGATAAGCCCATGAATGGGAATTCCGCGAAGCTTAGAAGAGGTATACCAAACTATGAAACGGAACTTGAGTTGGATAGCATGCACATTGGTTGCATCAGTTGCGGTTGCGCAGGCACCGAATGACATGATTGGGCGCGTGGTTGCGGAAGGGACGAAGAAGAATCAAGCTTACAAGACGCTGTCCACGTTCACCTCGAAATACGGGCCGCGCCTCACGGGTTCGCCGAACTTGGCCCGAGCTCAGGAATGGGCCCTCAAGCAACTTAAGGAATGGGGTTACGCGAATGCGCGCTTGGAGAAGTGGGGCGAGGTTCCCGTCGGCTTCGAACGCGGCCCCTCGCAGAGCGTGAAAATGGTCGCGCCCTGGAAAATGGACATGGTCTTCACGACCCCCGCCTGGACTCCGGGCACGAAGGGCAAACAAACCGTCACTCCAATCTTACAACCCGCAACGATGGAAGAACTGACTGCCCTCGGCGATAAGATTAACGGGGCCTGGATCGTCATGACGAAGCCGAGTGGCATGCGAGGTCCGCAGGGCGCGCCGAGTGATGTCGAAAAAGCGCTCGACACCGCCCCAATCGCCGGGAAGATTTTCGGAGCGAGCGACGAACGCGTCCATACCGGGGGCCGATTTGCTGGCCTCACGATGGAGACCTTGCCGAAGCAAGTTCAAGTTCGGGTTCGAAAGTCGGATCATCACGCACTCCTGACCGCGTTGAAGGCTAAACGCGAAGTCAAGATGGAGTTGAACATCGACAACCGATTCATCGCGGGGCCGATCCCTCAGTACAATGTTATTGCCGACTTGCCCGGAACCGACAAAGCAGACGAGATGGTCATCGTTTGCGGTCACTTCGACAGCTGGAATGGCCCAGGCTCGGTGGGAGCAAATGACAACGGTACCGGCTCTTCGGTCGCCTTCGAAGCGGCCAGACTCTTAGCCAAGACGGGCGCAAAGCCGCGCCGAACGATCCGCTTTATCTGGTGGAGCGGCGAAGAGCAGGGCCTGCTCGGTTCCCGTGCTTACGTGCAGATGCACAAAGACGAGATGGACAAGATATCGGCGGTGTTCAATGACGACGGCGGCACGAACTATCAGGGCGGATACCAGTGCCTGGAAACCATGACTCCGATGCTCAAAGCGGCGATGAGCCCCACCGAAAAGGCGTTCCCGACGCTCCCGATGACCCTCAACGTGGTCGCTGAAATGCCGCGAGGAGGATCGAGTGATCACGCTCCGTTCAACATGGTGGGCGTGCCTGGGTTCTTCTCGATTGAATCCGGTAAAGCCGAATACGGCTTCGTTTGGCACACGCAACACGATCGCCCTGAGCACTCGGTTCCCGAGTATCTCGCGCAGTCGTCAACGAACGCTGCTGTGGTCGCGCTGAATATCGCGTGTGCGGATACGATGCTGCCTCGCGGTCCGAAACCAGCGGCGGGAATCGGGCTCACGATTAACCGTCCCGCCGGCGGATCGCGGAACTACTATCACGATCATTCGCACGACGACGGCCACGATCACGACGACGAGTACCTCGATTACGTGATGGATCGGTTACTCAGGATGTTCGGCATTCTGAAGTAGAGCGCCCATACCCTCTTTTCGTGCCTTTCGCGTTTTTTTCGTGGTTCATTCCGGAGTTAACCACGAAAGATACGAAAGGACACGGGAGGGTAAAAGGATTTTAGTTGACATCAAGCGTGTACGTTCATTGTAAAACTACACGTGCTCGTGGCTGGACAATCGGCGGCCTTCGAAATGCGGGCTTCGCACGGGACCTGACTTAAACAGCATATCCGGGTTAACTAGTATTTATCTACTTACTCTTACCTTCCTTTGTTCTTTCATCCACAATCGACTCTCTCCACCGCACATATTGCATTTCAAGTTGGTCTAGCTCGATAATCTTAACTTTGCCTGCGCCATAGTCAACATCGCACAAGCTGGATATTCCGATTTCGGCCAAAGTTTGCTTATCCTTTTTATAACCTTGCAGCACAGCCTCTATTCGATCAATCATTGGATCGGAAGCCGGGTGGTCATCTAAATAAGCTTTTTGCCAGGCCACAAACAACTTTTGAGTAATTGGAGATGCAGGTCCTCTATCGATTAGGTATACGTCGCCCTCAAACACGACAGCACCGCCCAAACGAGTCTTAACCGTAGTACTAACGGATCCCTTGCTTGCATTTGCCTTTATGTGCTGAGGGCGTTCATCCGTCGCAAGACCAAGGCGCGGAATAATGAGCAACTTGTATAAATTAGAAGCTTTTAATGGAGTAAGGTTATTGGCCAAAATCTCTTCTGGGAAGGCGAACTCAACTAGCACTCGGCCGTCCGCTTTCAGTTGAGCGTCAAAAACTCTTGCTGCTTCCTTGCCCAAATCTAAGGGACGGCGATAATTCCAGGTAACCGCAGACGCGGTAAGGAGGAGTAGCGACAGTATCCACTTGCCGCCACTCCCCTTTCTCGGCTCATCCGTTGTTTTACTCACCACCACCTGGCGGTGACCAACCTACGCATCCATTTCCGCAATGACCAGAGACGATGTTGCAAACAGAGTTGCTTACCTCGTATCTCTGCGCAACGCGTTGAGTGCCCCCGCCAACGCATGAATCAACATGATAAACGCATACGCAGCAGTGGTTCGGCGTATACCCAGTGTTGGTGTAACAGGGCAGCTGGTTCGTCCCATAAGTTGACACGCCGTTAGGGCAGGGTGCACTAGTCGTGCACTCGCCCGTACCGGCAAAGCAAGTTAAGTGCCAAGCGCAGCCCGCATACACAAGATGCGTAATCGACAGACCAAGTAGCATGATTACCACTCGGTTAAGTATTGTTTTCATTGGTTCATTCTCCTGTTGTAAGCAGTCGGTTTCATCGGGGCTCCCATTGCTTATGGTAAGTTACGGAGCCGGGATATCGTTTTGTAGCGAGGGTCCCATTATGGTAAATACCAAACACTCGTTTGGTCTGCATCCATCCGGTTTGTCCGGGGAAGGTCGCATCCAGCAAGAGAATAGGATTGCCTTGAGTATTAGCAACATGCTTTCGCCAGACGTCTCGCTCCGTCCCAGGTCCGTCGGAAAAGCCGGGGAAACCGGGCGCTACATTCGGGACCATCCAAGTGTACGCGTCTCCCCCATTTCCGGCTTCCGGATGTTGCCAGCTGGATCCGCCCGTTCTTAACAGGGCCAGGGGCAATTTGGCATCACCTTCGAAGGCGCCCCAAGTTGGTGGCAGGCCAAGCATATTCGGTCCCTCTCCATCCTGAGAATCGCAGTACATCATTATTGCCAAATGAAGTTGCTTTATATTCGATTTTGAACGAGTGATTTTAGCGGCCTCGACTGCGCGGGTCAGAACCGGATAGGAGATAGTTGCTAGCAAAGAAACGATACCGATTACCACCATCAGTTCGGCTAGAGTGAAGGCCCGACGCTTCATTCCGACACGCCCCAAGAGCGATCCATCTGCGCGGTTTGAAACCTTACAAGGCGGTCAGCTTCGAACACGTACCAGCGACCAATCCACAATGAGTTCAGGACACCCTGAGTTACGCCCCCAGGATCACACAATAAATGGACATTGGGG
>JBKJJL010000157.1:0-11109 GCA_046597875.1 Fimbriimonadaceae bacterium
TAGAAAATGCCGGTCATCGGGCTGCTGATCGGGAATCCCCTCGGCGCGGCATCGGGAATCGGCTCGAGATCTGCCGCCTCCCCCGTTTCCGGAGCCGCTGCACCCGGCATGCTCCCCGTGCTGGCTAGTCGCATCTTTGGACGCTTCCGAAAGGCGATCTTCCAGTCTCCGCCTGAAAGCCGTGCTTCCTCAAGCCGAAACTCATCCATCAGCTCGGCAAGTTCGTCGGCACGGGACTCGATGTCGTGGCTCATTTCAACCATTATGTCAGGGCGTGGGGTGACGGGGTGTTGGGTATTAGGTTTTGGGTTTTGGGTTTTGGGTTTTGGCGCTGAGATGCTGAGGCCTGGAGATGTTTACCCCGACACCCAAACCTAATACCTAATACCTAATACCTAATACCTAATACCCAACACCTAGTACGCCCGCATCGTCGAATCAATCTGCGTCGCCCATGCGTTGATTCCTCCGACTAAGTTGCGGACCCTCGCGAACCCCGCCTCGCGGAGAAAGGCAACCGCGTGGCCGCTTCGGGCCCCACTGCGACAATAGATCACGATATCTTGGGAGGAATCCAGCTCCCGAAGTCGCGCCGGAAGCTCGCCGAGGGGGATATGGGCGTTGTCATCCAGGCAGGAAATCCCCCGCTCATGAAGCTCGCGAACATCGAGCAGGAACGGAGGATTGTCGCCGAGCAACTCCTGAACAAGGGCGGTATTGGTGACTTCTGGAATCATTTCTTCACACTAAGCAGGTTGATTCTACGCACTTACACGCGAACATGTCGCTAGCTGAGTTCGCTAAGCAAGCTGGAGAGTGCGCGGCCTAGCTTTGAGTTCGGCGAGAGTCGGCTCATAAGTGCCAAGAACCTACCCATAACCGGGAAGAGCCGCTCCATAAGTGCGATGAGTCGTCGCATTAGTTTGAAGAGTCGCCCCATAAGTGCGAAGAGTCGTCGCATAAGTGAGTTATGGAGCTCTTCATCGCACTTATGGAGCTCTTCTTGGCACATTGGAGGGTCTTCCTCGAACCTCGGCAGCTCTTCCTCTAACCTCGGAAGCTCTTCCTCTAACCTCGGAAGGTCTTCTTGGCACATTGGAGGGTCTTCCTCTAACCTCGGAAGCAAAGACCCGACGGGAGCCACCCCTCATTTTCCCTGGGAGGTGAGAGGGGAGTCCGGAGCCTCCCCCTCCCTTCACCCATAGAACCGAACTGCGGCTACGAGCAACACGCTCAGCCCGATTGCGATCGAGTAGAGCACCCAAACCGCTTGCCTTTGCGAAAGGCCCCGCTCTAGCAGTTGGTGATGGATGTGCCGCTTATCCGCCTGGGTGATTGGAACCCCGCTCATTCGCCTCCGAATAACGACTTGCACGGCATCAAAAAGGGGCACTGCGAACACGAGAACCGGGATCAGCATCGCCAATGCGGCGGCGGTTTTCATCGCCCCTACGATGGATAGGGACGCGAGGACAAAGCCTAGCAGTTGCGCTCCGCCTGTGCCCATGATGATCTTCGCGGGGTTGTAGTTGTGCCGGATGAACCCGAGCGAAGCCCCCGCCATCGCCGCGGCGAGGAGCGCAACCCGGGGTTGGCCCTCATAGGTTGCGATGATGGAGAGCGTCGTTCCCGAAATCGCCGCGATTCCTGACGCGAGCCCGTCGATGCCGTCAATCGTATCCATCGTCTTCGTTACGACGAAGATGTAAAACGCGGTAAGCGGAAACGCCCAGGCTCCGAAGGCGATCCAATGCCCGGCACTGCCGGGGGGCCAGGAGATGCCTTGAATCTGCACGACCGCCTTGTCCGATCCGAAATACTGGATGCCGAACCCCGCCAGCAAAAGGAAGCCAAGCTGAATCTTCGCGCTGAACTGGTGGAGATCGTCGAGAGCTCCGACGATCACGACGAGTCCGCCGATCCCGAGGATCCCGATAACATACAGCGGAAACGGCTGCCCCGGATACGCAAAAGGGAGCCCGATTAAGATCGCGAGCAGGAATCCCAAATAGATGGCGATCCCTCCCCAACGAGGCAAGGGCTCTTTGTGAACTCGGCGGTCGTCCCGTTTCGGATCGTCCACCGCTCCGTACTTGAAGGCGAGGTGCTTGATGACGGGCGTTAAGAGCATACTGACCAAGAGGGCCAACAAGCCCACCATGAGCGGGAATCTGAACCCGCCCAGCAACTTCGATTGCGCGACCTCGGCCAGCAAATCCATCAAGTGCCCAGTTCCAGCGGTTCGATCATCTCATCTCGGTATCGGAAGACTTCCATCTGGCTCTCGCGGAAAAGCTCGAGCGAAAAATCATCGGGATAGTCGCCTTCATAAATGACCCGACGAATTCCCGCATTGATAAGCATCTTCGCGCAGGTGTTGCAGGGCTGGCAAGTGACGTAAATGGTACTTCCTTCGCAAGGCACGCCAATCATCGCGGCTTGCAAAAGGGCGTTCTGCTCGGCGTGAAGGGCTCGCATGCAATGTCCCGCGCGCAGGCATCCGGCCGGCCAATCGGTAACGTCTCCACCGGGCGGGCAGTGCGAAATTCCCCTTGGCGCGCCATTGTAGCCGGTCGCCAACACTCGGCGATCCCGTACGATAATCGCGCCCACATGTCGCCGAGGGCACGTCGCCCGAGTCGCCACGAGGTGCGCTATCTGCATGAAATAGGAATCCCAACTCGGCCGCTCAGACATGAAGGTCTGCATTTTGGCACGGAAATCCTCCGTGCTGATTGAAAATCTGGCTTATACTATGGCCATGTCATTCCGCTGGCTCATTGCCATTGCCTGTCTCGCCCTCAGCTCCTTAGGGCTTGCGCAGGATTACTTTGTGAAGAAGGTGTCCTTCATCACGGGGAGCACTTCGGCATATTTCGATGCCGTTACCGCGGATGACGGAGGCGGGTGCTATGTGGCCGGGCGTCGAAACAATGGAGGCACGCGCACAACGGTGCTCCAGAAGTACGATTCCAACGGCGTCGTCGTGTGGACGAGTAACCTTACTTTTTTGCCTGCTGAAGGAAAGTGTGTTCAGATACTCCTGTCGGGTGGACAGCCCATCTTCTTCGTCGGCTATACGCATCCTCAGTTCGGCCCCCAGGTCTACGTGACTCGTTTGTCGCCTAGCACGGGGGCCCTCGTTTGGGAAAAGTTCTCGAACATGACTCCAAAGGCTGCCGCAACATCTAGTTCCGGGACAGCTTCCCGCATTGTATTGGTAGGAAGTTATCCGCACGTTTCAAATCCAAGTTTTACGCGCTATACGATCATCGATTTCAAGTTGAGCAATGGAGCGACTACCAAAGCGAGCTCGGATCCCACCTTCGACAATACGACGTTCGAGGACATCGTCTACTCGGGCAACCAATTCAAGATCGCCTGCTTGCGTAATGGGCGGCTCCAGATGGCGGTGCGCGCAAACACCGACGGTGCCAGCGAAGGTTTCGCAGAGTGGGCAACTCTTCCTGGCACGTACTTCGGCCCGCAAGTCGTCGCCCTATCTGGCGGTGATGTCGGATTTGCGGCCCGTCGCGTCAACAACGGGATTGGAACGGGTTACTTCCTTCGCGTTCAAGGACTTTACACCACGGTTTACGAGACTTCTGGGGGATCACCGAATGCCAACCTCGTTGACCTGAAGGCTCTGAGTTCAAACCGGATGATTGCCGTAGGCAAAACTGGCGGAACTGTAAGCGTGGGGCAGGTTTATCGAATCCAAAGTGACGGCGTCGTTAACATCCAAGAGTATGCACGGACAGCCGGTACGATTTTGCCCAAGGGCATTTGGGTGGACGAGATTGAAACTGTTCACGTCGCGCATTCCGTGCAGACCATGTTCACAGAGAGGACGTGGGGGATGGGGAGCGTGGCCAATGGTGGTTGGAAGCATTCCTTCCTCTGGAATTTTCAGGACAGCGAACCCTACGCCATGGACACCGCAGCTGCGACTGGCAAAATGTTCATCGTTGGTCGCAGGGACTACGCAGGAATAAACGTCGGATTCCTCGCCACGGTCATCGCAATTCCGGACACCATCGCAGATACCTATGAAATGCGAACCGGAACGACATGGGTTGAGAACGGATATGGTGCCCAACTGAATGACTTCGGAATCGTCGGCGCAACCACGACCTACACGGACCAGGCGACCAACGGAACCTTTTCCCCGGCCTTGGCGGGCGGGTTCACCTACGCTCCTGATCCGGGCTTTGTGGGTTCGGATGGCGTGAAGTACAAGCTCTCCCGAGATGGACAGGAGAGCCCGCCCACGATCATTGCGCTGATCGTCCAACCTGAGATCATTGCGATCGACGCACCCGTCGTCCATAGCGGTACGTCCTCGACCCTAACCATCCGGCTCAATGGACCCCGCCAACTAAACACCGGAACCATTTACTTGGCCGATAACTCCGCCCAAACTGCGATGCCTGCGACCGTGTCAGTCCCGGTCAACACGTCCTCCAGAACCTTTGCGCTTACGACCACCCAGGACCTCGTCGATCGCACCACGACGATCTTTGCCCAAATTATTTTCCCGAACAGCACGCAAACATTTACCAAGACGTTGACCATAAAGGGCCTTGCGTTGACCAGTTTGAGCTTGAACCCAGCCTCGCTGGTGGGCGGAAGGCCCTTTGTCGGAACTGTATCACTGTCTGCACCAACCACTGCCGCGCGAACCGTCAACATCACCCACAGCGGCTCGGACGTTGCCACGCCGATCTCGGCCTCCGTTGCGGTAGGTCAATCCACCGCTACGTTTGATGGCGGAACTTCAGTATCGTCGACGAGCGTTACTCGGACCGTTACCGCCACCTTCAACGGAGTCAGCATTGCTAGAGACCTAACATTGAATCCAGGTGGGTTGTTCGCTTTTACGATTACCCCTACGTCGGTAAGAGGTGGCGTGGGTTCGCAAGGCAAGTTGCAAACTGCCGGTTTGGCACCTTCGGGAGGTACGACGGCGTTCCTGAGTGTAAATGGCGCTAGCGTTACCGTTCCCGCGTCGGCCACGGTTGCAGCGGGTGCCCAGTTTGGAACTTTCCTCATCACGACCTCAGCGGTTTCGTCGACGGTCACCCGAACAGTAACTGCTCAATGGGCGACGATTACAAAAACCGCGACCCTTACGGTGACGCCCTGACTTTATAATCGCGAGGCCCTAAAGGTGTCCCCTTCACTCACTTTGCCGGAATCCCAGCCCTTCATAAACCAGCGTTTTCTCTGCTCAGAAGTGCCGTGTGTGAACGACTCCGGAACCACGTACCCTTGCGCTTGCTTCTGGAGTGCATCGTCGCCGATGGCGGCGGCGGCGTTTAGGGCCTCGTCGAGATCGCCCCGATCGAGGACGTTTTTCATCTTTTGCGCGTGATGCGCCCACAGGCCAGCGAAGTAGTCGGCCTGCAGTTCAAGCCGTACGGATAGCTGGTTATATTCTTCCTTGGATACGCGACCCTGAGCCTCATGGACCTTGTCCGAAATCCCCAGTATGTTCTGTACGTGGTGGCCAACCTCGTGGGCGACGACGTAAGCCTGCGCGAAATCTCCAGCTGCCCCGAAGCGCTCGCGTAGGGTGTCGTAAAAGCTTAGGTCAATGTAAACCTGACCATCGCCAGGGCAATAGAACGGCCCCACGGCTGCGTCGGCAAAGCCACACGCAGACTCAACTTTTCCGCTAAAGAGGACGAGTTTGGGTTCTTGATACGTCTTTCGAAGTTCGTTTTTGAAAACCGACTGCCACACGTCCTCGGTGTCGGCCAGGACAACCGAAATGAACTCCCTGGCGGCTACTTCTTCTTTCGTCAGTTCTCGCTTCTCAACCGGCCCGCCGCCGCGAGATGCGCCTTGGAGCACCTGCTTGGGATCGCCCCCGAGGAACATTACGACCAGAACTATAATCACGGTGCCGATGCCCCCGCCTGCGACCATTCCACCCCCGGAAATTCCCCGACGGTCATCAATGTTTTCGCTCTGCCTTCGCCCTTTCCAATTCATAGCTACAGCATCATACGCAATTTTGCAAAAAAGAGACGAACTTTCTTTAAGATATTGTTGCACCCAGGCAAAGGAGGCGGGTAATATGAGAGTTCGCGCGAACTCTGCCCCCCATTCAACCGCCCCCGGCAACGTGGCCAGGGCTGGCTACCGCTATGGATGCGGGCGAGTCCGAGAAGAAAATTATGGCCGACGTTAGTCTATTCGACAAGATCAGAATCGGAATCGCGAGCCCAGCAGACATCCTCAGCTGGTCGCACGGCGAAATCAAGAAGCCGGAAACTATCAACTACCGCACCTTCAAGCCCGAACGCGATGGCCTATTCTGCCAACGCATCTTCGGCCCGGTTAAGGACTGGGAATGCGATTGCGGACGCTACAAGAAAATCAAATACAAGGGAATCGTGTGCGAGCGCTGCGGCGTCGAAGTCACCCGATCCAAGGTTCGCCGTGAGCGCATGGGCCACGTCGAGCTCGCCGCGCCGGTTTGCCACATTTGGTACCTAAAGGGCGTTCCCTCACCCCTGTCGCTCATTCTCGACATCTCGCCGAGGCTGCTCGAAAAGGTTATTTACTTCGCCAGCTTCATCGTGATCGACATCGATATCGAAGCGATCGCGAATAAGCTGCCCGTCATCAAGAAAGGCGTCGAACAAGAAAAAACGAAGCTGATGACCGAAATGCGCGAACTGGAAGAGGAATCCTTCCAGCGGTTCGCAGAAGAAGTCGGTGGCAACCCCGACGAGTACGACGACATCACCGTTCGAGAGCGCGCCAAGGCGAGCAACGATCGTATTAAGGCCGAATACCGCGACGCCGACGATCGCTTGAAGGACCTCGACGTCGCCGTCGAAATCCTCCGCACACTGGAGCGAAATCAGCTGATCGACGAGGACAAGTATCGAGCGGTCTCAAAGATGCTCGACGCGGTCGGCATGAGGCTGAAGGAAGACCTTCGCGTCATGGTTCGCGCCAACATCGGTGCCGACGCGATCAAGGAACTCCTCCTTCGCGTGGACCTCGAAACCCTGAGCCGTAGCCTTCGCCAGGAAATCATCCAAACGACGAGCCAGCGCCGAGCCCGAGCGATCAAGCGTCTCGAACTCACCGACGCGCTGATCTCTTCAAAGAGCCGTCCCGAGTGGATGATTCTGGATACCGTTCCCGTCATCTCCCCTGAGCTACGTCCGATGGTTCAACTCGACGGAGGCCGATTCGCCACGTCCGATTTGAACGATCTCTACCGACGCATCATCAACCGCAACAACCGGTTGAAGAAGATCATGGAGATCCACGCTCCGGAATCGATCATCAACCACGAAAAGCGACTTCTGCAAGAAGCCGTTGACGCGTTGATTGATAATGGCCGCCGAGCGCGCCCTGTCGTTGGAAGCAACGCCCGTCCGCTGAAGTCTTTGAGCGATATGCTCAAGGGTAAGGAAGGTCGGTTCCGAAAGAACCTGCTCGGAAAGCGCGTGGACTACTCCGGTCGATCCGTTATTGTCGTCGGTCCTCACTTGAAGCTGCACCAATGCGGCCTCCCTAAGGAGATGGCTCTCGAACTCTTCAAGCCGTTCGTGATGAAGACGTTGGTCGAAAAGAAGATCACTCAGAACATCAAGACCGCGAAGCGGATGATCGATCGAATGCACCCCGCAGTGTGGGACGGTCTCGAAGAGGTCATCAAGGAGCATCCGGTTCTCCTGAACCGCGCGCCGACCCTTCACCGCCTTGGTATCCAGGCGTTCGAGCCGATCCTCGTGGACGGCAAAGCGATCCAGGTTCACCCGCTCGTTTGTCACGCTTATAACGCGGACTTTGACGGTGACCAGATGGCCGTTCACGTTCCCCTGAGCCAAGAAGCACAAGCGGAAGCGCGCGTCCTCATGCTGTCGACGCAGAACTTGTTCTCACCGGCAGATGGCAAGCCCACGGTCGCGCCGATCCAGGACATCGTTCTGGGTTGCTACTCGCTGACGTTCTTCAGCCGAGCTGGCGTCGCGGAACTCGAAGCCCAAGAGGCCGCTCACGCAAAGAATCCGGAGAAGAATCCGGCTCCGCGGATTTTCAGCGGTATCAACGACGTGCTGTACGCGATGGAATCGCCGAGCAACGAGTTCAAGATTGAGCTGAACACCCCTGTTAAAGTTCGATTGAAGCGCCCGCTCTTCCGTCCCGACGCGGACGTGGATTACCGCGATCCGAAGACGGGTCAAGAGTTCAAGTACGAAACAAGCACGGACGAGGAAGGCGAAGAGCGCAGGGACCTGAAGCCGCTCGATATGGAGCATGAGCTTATCATCGCGGTCGCAACCCCGGGTCAGCTTATTTTCAACGAGATTCTCCCCTACCCGCTGAAGCATTCCGTCGAGTTCATGAATCTTGAACTTGGCAAAAAGGCTCTGGCCGATACGATCATGGCTTGCCATCGCCGCGTTGGCGTTGGCGGCACGATCAAGCTGCTTGACGATCTGAAGGATCTCGGATTCAAGTGGGCAACCAAGTACGGTATCTCGGTTTCGATTACCGACATGGACCCGCCTGCTGACCGTGAGGCGATGATCAAAGAAGCGGACGACCAGTCCACGAAGATCACGCAGCAGTTCCGCCGAGGAATGCTCACCTATAACGAAATGACCCAGCGGCTCATTGAGCTTTGGACGCGAACCTATGACCAGATCGGTAAGGCGATCACGGCGGGATTGACGCAGATGAACCCGCTTTCGATCATCACCGTCTCGGGTGCTCGTGGTTCGGTCAAGCAGCTCGCCCAGCTGGCGGGTATGCGCGGCCTCATGTTCAACCAGTTCAACGAGGTTATCTATGAGTTGCCCGTCAAGAGTTCCTTCCACAAGGGCTTGACGATGCTTGAGTACTTCGTAACGACTCACGGTGCTCGTAAGGGATTGGCCGATACCGCTCTGCGAACTGCAGACGCCGGCTACCTCACGCGCCGTCTCGTTGACGTCTCTCAGGACGTTATCATTCGGGCTCACGATTGCGGCACGATGGAAGGCGGTCTGATCCACCGAATCGTCGAAGAAGGCGAGGTCATCGAACCGATCGGCGACCGCTTGTATGGCCGTTTCACGAACCTTCCCATCATCAATCCGACAACCGGCGAAATGATTCTGGACTCCGAGGAGATTTGTACTCGTGAGCAGGCTCAGACCCTAACGGATATCGAAAAGGCCTTCGTGGTCGAGTTCGAAGCCGCTGAGGATGACGCCAAGCGGGCCAAGATCACCGAAAGGTTTACCGCCTGTGGATTCGAGCTGAACGAGCACAATCAGTTGTGCGTTCTCGTTCGGAGCCCACTCACCTGCGAACTCGTTCAAGGAATCTGCTCGAAGTGCTACGGCCTCGATCTCTCCACCAATAAGCGCGTCGAAGTCGGCGTCGCAGTTGGCATCATCGCCGCCCAGTCTATCGGTGAGCCTGGAACCCAGCTTACGATGCGGACGTTCCACACCGGAGGAGTTGCCGGTTCGGCCACGATCGCAAGAACCAACCAGTACAAGACCGGTAAGTTCATCCGCCAGTTCATGGAGGACTTTGCGACCGCCACCGATACCGACCTCAAGCAGTTCGATCCGACGAAGTTGCTCGAATCGCAAGAGCTCGCAGTCAAGTCGCTCTTTGCGACCGATGCGCCCCTCGTGATAGAGGCTGGCGACGACGATGCCAAGAAAGCCAAGAAGCTCACCGAGCGCCAAACCAAGGCCGCCCAAAAAGCCTCCGACAAGGCGGAAAGTGATTCTCGAAAGCAGTGGGAACGAGCTCGAAAGACCTTCTTCTACTCGTGGACGGGTGAGTCCAGCGGTATCGTCCGCGTCGAAGAAATCTTCGAAGCGCGACGCCAGCCACGGGGTAAGGCGATCATTTGCCCAGTCACTGGATCGGTTCGCAGCATCGTGGAATCGTCCTTCGGACGCTGGATCACGATCGAAGCGATCGTGCCTGTGGTCTCGCCGATCAAGGACGCGTACATCGCGAACGTCCAGCCGTGGACAGAAGCGCCCGATCCTGCGATCGAGAAGCTGATGGGTCAGAAGATGACTTCTGCTGCGCTCGCGGTCCTGAAGAAGCACTCGATCGACAAGATCAACGTGTACTATCCGATCCTGGTACCGCCGCTCGGCCAACTGCCGGTTGCGATGGGAGCCAAGGTCATCAAGGGCGACCCGCTCACCACCGGTCCTCGCGATCCTCACGAGGTTCTCGAACTGGCAGGCGCCGCCGCGGTGTACGACTACTTCATCGAAAACCTGCAAAGCGTTTACAAAGCTCAGGGTGTTGATATCAACGACAAGCACGTCGAAGTTATCATCCGCCAGATGCTCCGAAAGCGCCAGATTAAGGAGCCGGGCGATACGCCGTTCCTTCCTGGGCAGATCGTTGACCGATTCGCATTCCAACTTGCGAACGACGCCGTTCGCGAACTGATCGACTCGGACACGAAGATCAAGTACGTTGACCCGATCACCGGCGAGAACATCGAGCGAGATCCGAAGGAAGCCACGGCGACGTGGATTCTTCTCGGTATCACCGAAGCCTCTTTGGCAACGGATTCGTTCCTCTCCGCTGCTTCGTTCCAAAAGACGACTCGCGTCCTCACCGACGCCGCCGTTCGCGGAAAGAAGGATCAGCTCGTCGGCCTTAAAGAGAACGTTATCATCGGCCGCCTCATCCCGTCTGGTACGGGCGTGAAGCAATACCGATCGGTAGCGGTCGACGTCCAACGCGGCCCGGCATGGGCCGAGCAATCGCTTACGGCACTAGTCGAAGGCACGGACGATCTCGAGTTCGACGGCGGCTTGGACTTCCCGTCGCTAGCTGAAATGGCGAACGAAGAAGTTGAAGCTCTGAAGATCGACGAGTAAGGGCGACGCGGGACGGAGTAAGGCGGCATTACCGCCTTACTCCCTTTGTTTCACGTGTGGGCTCGTTGGGCTACGCGGCTTTCTTGACTTCGGATCTGCCGCCCAGGGCTACGCGGGTGTTCGCTCCGCCCAGGTTCTTGCCGTAGGTGATCTTCTTGCCATCGGGGAACGTCTCGATGAAGGCCGTAACGTTGGAATCGAACACGAGGCTCGTTCCTGAGTACATTCC
>JBKJJL010000240.1:0-4523 GCA_046597875.1 Fimbriimonadaceae bacterium
GAGCCGCGAAGTGCGCGCCGTACTTCATATCGCTTGCTTCCTGAACTTGGCCCAGCTCAGGGTGATCATTGCCGCCGAATAGCCGATCGCGTAGACCGCCAAGGCGCCGACGACCCACAGGGGAACTGGACCCCAGTTCGAGTTCGCCACGCGGCTGCCGATGTCGAAAAGCCCAACCTGGGGCAGGATCGCATTCATGAACTTGAAGACCCACTGAGTTGCTGGACCAGAAGTCTCGTAGGCGATTGTGAATCCGCGAACCATCATGCCCGAACCGAACGCAAGGACGAAGCTAAGTGTGGCCGCTGCAGAGGGCGTCATGTAGGTGCTCAGAGCCAGCGAAAGTCCGCAGATCAGCGCCAATCCGAACATCTTCAGCAACAGATACTGCGCCATGATCGGTTCGAACGTGACATGGAAGGACATCAACGCAACTGCAGTCAGGGACGCAAGCATTGCGAACGATATCCACGTGACGATTACGGCACCTAGGTATTTCCCGATGAGAAGATCCAGGCGCGAAATGGGGCGGGCTAGCAACGGATAAAGCGTTCGCTGCTTGATCTCCTCGGGCAACATTCGCGAGGCCGTTAAGATCGCCACCATTGTCGAAAACATCCCGAGAACGGTTACTGAGAGATCTTTTGCGAAGGTCTCCAGGCCGCTGATTCCGAAGAATCCGAGTGCTCCCGCCGCGGCGATGATCAAGAACCCCAGGATCGCGATGACCCACAAATCCTTTCGCCGCAGGGACTCCAAAACCACACCCTTTGCGAGCGACCACCAGACTCTAATTTTCATGCTGCCCTCCCAATCGTTTCGACAAAGTAGTCTTCAAGCGATCCTTCCTGAGCCACGACGTCGACGATCGCGCAGTTTGATTTTTGAACGCGCTGGATCGCTTCTAGGAGCTTGTGTTTTTCGTCGAAGCACGCCCGATTCAATCCCGGTTCGATTTCCGCCCATTCGCGCGTGAGATCGAGCAAGCCCACCCCTCCTTCGTACACGAGCACGAACTGCCTGAGCTCGTCCTTCAGTTGGGAGATAACTCGCTCTTCGAGGAACTTGCCTTCATGGATGAGCAGGATTCGATCGCAGAGCATTTCTACTTCGCTCAGTTCGTGACTCGAGAAAAACAGCGTCGCACCCTCTCTTTGCCGATCCTTGAGGAGACTGCGAAGTTCCTTGCGGCCGATTGGATCCAGCCCACTCGTGACTTCGTCAAGAATCAGAAGCTCGGGCGATCCGAGGA
This sequence comes from Fimbriimonadaceae bacterium, assembly GCA_046597875.1. Classification (GTDB taxonomy): domain Bacteria; phylum Armatimonadota; class Fimbriimonadia; order Fimbriimonadales; family Fimbriimonadaceae; genus JANJUB01. The sequence goes on from JBKJJL010000240.1 coordinate 1,253, forward strand.
GCGACTGCGCGATTCCAACCCGCTGAAGCATGCCCTTGCTGAGGGTGCGATTGAGCTTCTTCATCGCGTCCTTCAAGCCGACGAGTTCCAGCAAGCCGCAGGCCTCTTTTTTCAGGGCGGCACCCCTGAGGCCTTGCAACTCCCCGTAAAGCGTGAGGGTTTCTAATGGCGTGAGGTACGGATAGTACATCGCCACCTCTGGCAGGTAACCGATGCGTTTCTTCGCTTCCAGAGAGCCGGCCGCTAGTCCGAAAACCGAGCATGTTCCGCCTGCGGGTTCCACGAACCCCATCAGGCCCTTTAAGGTCGAGCTCTTCCCTGCCCCGTTCGGACCCAAAAAGCCGACGACTTCGCCTGGCTGAATCTGAAACGAAAGCCCCTGAACAGCGTGAACCGCCTGACCCTTCTTGTTGCGGTATTTGACATGCAAGTCCTGTACTTCAATCGCGTACGACATCCTGGTAAGAATGTCGGCGTGAAATGTTCTCAAATGCAGGGTCAGGCGGCCACTGGGAGGAGGATATTATTCGTTTGGATCGTTGAGCACAACGGGAGTCGGGTCGGGGACGATCGTTACCGTCTTGGCCACCGGACAATACATTTTAATGCCACCCTTGATTGTGTATACATCGTCCGGATGTGAGCGTTTCCACTGGTAGCACGCTTGGGCAGTTCCCGTGTCGGTGCATTCACCAAGCCCCTCCGCCCCATCATAGAGCAAGGTGGCGGAAAAGTCGGCAGGATCGGGAAGCGGGTCTGGATCGGTGGATTGCGCCGGTTGCCGACTGCCGTCTACAAGATCAAGGTTTTCAACAACGTACCCAAAGAGCCGCTGCCCCTGTGCGTTCTTAACATCCCGCAATGCCTGAAGGAAAATTCCCTGGTTTCTCACGAGGATTGGATAGACGTCCGCAAGAACGTTGATTGGACCCAAGTGAACGTGACCGTAGGAGATGTTACGAGACGGAATATCGACAATTTCGATACACGCCCCCCCATCGGGCATCCGATCTTCGCCCAGATCCATCAGGTTCTGGTGAACGATTTTTGCGGCCCGAACGGCCTCGCTGTAGAGGGAACTGTTGCGCCAATCAGGCGCAGGCACTTCAAAGGGCCCAGAAACGTTGACCACCATCGTGTCCTCGATCCATTCGACCATAATCGGCCCTGGTTCTGTAATACAGTTGATGATCAGCCTATCCGGAACGGCTGCTAATGCCCATTCGCGAACGCGACGCTTTAGCCAAACGGAAGGACTGTCAAAGAGCCCGTAGATCGACTCCCATGAACTGACGGTGAAAACATGAACCTCGTCGGTATGGGTACCGGTTGGACGCCCTTTCCGTGGGTTAACGTGTACGTATTCTGTGGATTCCATCATTACGTATACACCCTATCATGTTTCATGAAAAATGTCAAGATGCGCTAAATGGTTAACCCCTAGCGGCGCGGACGAGTGCCTCGGCTACGATAACCGAACCCACCGGGGGCATCAGATAAAGCCCCGCTGCATTCGCACTGGCCCAGTGAGCGAGTTTGACCGCTTCGTCGAGCCCAACTTTCGCTGCTGAATCATCATCGAGCGCCGAACTGATCCTTTCTCGAAGTTCTTCGGGTATCAAAATACCTGGGACTTCATTGTGCATAAATTCTGCGTGCCGCTGAGATCGCAAGGGCATCACCCCGAGCAAGGTCGGCAAGCCCACAGCGTGTCCATCGTTTAGGGCTCTCTCTGCTCCCTCGATGTCAAATACGGGTTGGGTATAGATCACGTTCGCGCCCGCATCCGCTTTCCTCTTGAGGCGCTCAAGCTCATCCTCAGGATCAAGTGCCATAGGATTGTAAGCGCAGCAGATCGTAAACGCGCACTTCGCGCCCACTGAGTAACCCGCCAAATCGATGCCCTGATTCATGCGGCTGAGGATGCGCACGAGGCCGACGCTGTCGATGTCAAACACGCTGGTAGCGCTGGGATAATCGCCGATGTTCGCCGGGTCGCCTGTCACCGCGAGGATATTTCGGATACCCAAGGAATGTGATCCTAGGAGGTCCGCTTGAACCGCCAGCAGGTTCCGGTCTCGGCAGGCGAAGTGCATCGTCGTATCGACGCCGACTTTGGTCATGAGCAGAGCGCAAGCCGCCATGGGAGTCATGCGAAGGCGCGCTCGCGCGCCATCAGATATGTTGATGACGTCTGTTCCAGCGATCTTAAGAGTCTTCGCGCCGGCAAGCAGCTTATCAATGCCCAGGCCCCTTGGCAAGTCCATTTCTACTGCAATCACGAACGTGCGTCCAAGCTTTCGAGAAAGTTCGCTAGGTTCGCTTTCCGGCAGGGGGGCTTTTGCCTTGCTTTCTACCAGATTCGAAGCCCGCGGACGGACCTTGACTCCTGCGCTAAGTGCCATTCTCAGGTGACGAATGTGCTCGGGCGTCGTGCCGCAGCAGCCCCCGACAATGCGGGCTCCCTCTTCTACCAAGCGTGCGGCCGCCTTCGCGAAATACTCGGGGGAGGTGTCGTAGGCGATCTTGCCTTTCACCAACTGGGGCATGCCGGGCGTCGGCATCGCGAGAATCGGAAGATCACACGATTCGACCATCATCCTCACGAGATCCAGCATGCGCTGCGGCCCCACAATGCAGTTCGCCCCAATCGCCGCGACCCCCATTGCCGCCATTTCGCAAGCGCACCGGCCTGGATAACCGTCGGCCAGCATCTCGCCGTCTTCGATGAAAGCCTTGCTCGCGATGATCGGCAAGCTGGAAACGGACTGAACCGCTTGGATGGCGACGCGCAGTTCCTCCAAGTCGATGTAAGTTTCGAGGAGGAAGCCGTCCACACCGCCTTCCGCAAGGGCCTCCGCTTGTTCGCGTACCGAGGCGGCTACTTCTTCAAAGGTAATGCTGCCAATGGGTGCCATCGGCTTCCCAATGGGCCCGATCGCGCCAAGAACTAGGGCCCGATCACCCGCTGCCTGACGGGCAAGGGCGGCCCCTGCGAAGTTGAGTTCGGCAACGTCAACATTCATCTCGGCGAGTCGAAGCCGCCCAGCAGAAAACGTGTTGGTCTCGATAAAGTCGGCCCCTGCATCGACGTATTCCCGATGGACTTGACGCACGAGTTCGGGCGCTTCCAAGTTCGCAAGATCGTATGGCTGGCGTGTAAACCCGTGGGCCGCCAAGGAGGTGCCATTCGCGCCGTCGCCAATCAGGAACGGTCGCAGGAGCGCCTCGGTTAGGTTCACGGTGCAATTATGACAGGCCCGCGCAAACT
>JBKJJL010000348.1:0-3842 GCA_046597875.1 Fimbriimonadaceae bacterium
GTTGGCCCTCAACCTGACTTTCGCCCATTGCGCAGATGCGGAGAATACGAGAATGGATGATCTGGCCGGTTGATCGCGTCGCCAAGTACTCCCGAATGGGTCCGTTCACCATCGGGATGAACTCGCCTCGCGGGCCCGGAAGCGCGATGATTACCTTTTCGCCAAATGGACATATCAATCCCGGCGCACTGCCATTTGGATTTTCAACCTGAGTTGCTCCAACTGGCCTCATCGCTTGTCGTGTTTGGTTTTCCCCCCACGGCAAATTCCTTTGGACAAACAGCCTTTTCAGCTTCTCCGCGTATTCTGGAACCAGTTCCAGTTCGACCCCCATGACCGTTGCAATCGCATCACGAGTCATATCGTCCTCGGTTGGGCCAAGACCGCCAATCGTGAAGACGATGTCTGACCTCGACAAGGCCAGCATGAGGGCACTTTCTAGCCTCGCGTGGTTGTCGCCAACCGTTTGGCGAAAGTGGTGCGAGATGCCCAGTTCGGGAAGAAATTGGCCCAAGTGTTTGGCGTTGGTATCAACGATTTGCCCCATTAGGAGCTCGGTTCCCACGCTAACGATCTCGGCGATCATGCGACGGATTCCAATCGATCGACCCGCACGATCATGACGGTGCAGTTATCGCTTCCGCCTTCCACCAGCGCCTGATTGACAAGCTTCCAAACCGCGTCGGAGGGGCTCATTTCCCTCAATGCCCGTCCGATTTCGGAGTCGGGAACATGATTCAAGAGCCCGTCCGAACAGATGAGAAATCGGTCGCCTTCCTCTACCTCGTGTTCGATGATATCCGGCTCGACGATCGGCTCGACCCCGATTCCGCGCATGAGCATATTCCGCCGCTCGTGGCGCTCGGCTTCCTCAAAGGAGAGCACGCCCTTGGCAACCATTTCGACTTTGAACGTGTGGTCGGTGGTGAGGCAACAGAACTCACCCTTGCGCGAACGGTACACCCGAGAATCCCCGACCTGGGTGACAAAAGCCCGGTTCTGCACGAGAGCCACGGAAGATAAGGTCGTCCCCATGCCCCTTCTCGATGGCACGGCCTGGGAGATGTCATAGACATACCGATTCGCTGCCGTAGCAGCCGCGCGCAAGGCGGTCGCAGGTTCGGTGGCGGGGTGATTCAGATAGACGTCGATGAACGTTTTGGAAGCGAGTTCGCTTGCAATTTGGCCGGCGGCGTGGCCGCCCATTCCGTCACAAACCACGAACAGGTGTCCCCTCGCGGCGAGGCGCGCGATGTCTTCGCTTAGGTAGTACTCGTACTTATCTTCGTTGTTCTCGCGAACGCGCCCGAGGTCGGTTTTCGCGGCGACAGTCACCCAGGGACGAACTTTTAACTCCGCCGGCGCCGCGAGTTCGGGCAAGGTGTATTCGGCAGTGATGTCGTCCATTGATGAAAGTCTACTCACAAGTCCGGGAACCAAACCTAGACAAAGAGTGGTCATATATAATGACTACTATGAAGGAGATCGGCGCGACTGCTTTCAAGGCTCAATGTCTAGACTTGCTAGACGAAGTTCTGCGAACTGGCGAGAAGCTACTGGTAACCAAGCACGGTCGCCCGACCGCGCTGATTTGCCCTCCCGATGCAAGAAAGGATTTGCCGTGGAAACCCGGGGCATGCGCGGGAACAGTGACCATCGCGGATGAGTTGATTTCACCCGTCATGGAAGAGGAAGCCATTGATTTGGAGTCAAAATGGTTCTCGATACCCACATCTGGATCTGGTGGATAACTGGGGCTCCTGAGCTCAAGCAACCCGTGATTGAAGCGATTCGCGACAATCGCGGGGAACTCTGCGTGTCCGCGATAAGCCTTTGGGAGGCCCATTTGTTGATGGAGAAAAAACGGCTGCTCGTTCGCGGATCACCGACAAAGGTCATCATGAAGTGGCTCGAGTCGTATCCCGTAGACGTCATTCCCGTCACCGGCGAGATCGCACTTTTGGGTAGATCCTTGCCAATAGAACACGCCGATCCTGCCGACCGACTGATTCTGGCGTCTGCGGTACACCGGAAAGTCAGTCTTGTGACCGCTGATGAGCGCTTGCGCTCGCTTCCGTGGGCTCCAATTCATCGTTGATGAGCCCTTATTGAGGAGCTCGTGGTCCTGCCATTCGCAAGGCGGTCATTCGCTTGACCGGCGCGAGTTCTTGGCCCGAAACCGAGCCGTATAGATCATACGGCTCTGCAGAATCTATGGTCACCTCGACAAAATCCCCTGGGCTCGCGGTCCCTCGGGCAAAGACCAACCCGTCGATCTCGGGCGCGTCGCGATGAGATCGTCCGATGAGCCAGCCATCGCGGACTTCATCGACGAGCACCCGCATATTTCGCCCGATCCATCCCTTGTTCACCTCCAGCGAGATCCGCTGTTGCGTGCGCATGAGCTTGTCGTACCGTTCTTTCTTTGTCTTGATGGAAACCTGGCCCGGCATGTCGTGCGAGGGCGTCCCAGGTTCCTGGCTGAACAAGAATGCTCCAACTCGGTCCACCCGCGCGGCCTGCACAAAGTCAATCAGGTGCTGGAACTCTTGATCCGTCTCTCCGGGGAAGCCGACGATGAACGTGGTTCTTATCGCGACATCGGGCACGGCGGCGCGGACTTTCTCGAACATGCGCAAATATCGGTCGCCGTCCATCGGGCGCTTCATGCGGCGCAAGACATCGGGGTGGCTGTGTTGAAGCGGAATATCGATGTACTTGGCGACCTTGGGAAGGGTCGCCATCGCTTCAATGACCTCGTCGGTGAGGCGGCTCGGATAGAAGTAGAGGATGCGAATCCACTCAATTCCTTCGATCGCGTTGAGTTCCCTCAAGAGGGTCGGAAGCGTGAACTTCTTGTACAGATCGAAGCCGTACTGGGTGACATCTTGTGCGATGAGGTTGATCTCTCGGCACCCGGTTTTGGCCAGGTGGTTGGCTTCCTGCATCACGCGTTCGAGGGGCTTGGAGACGTGTTTCCCTCGAAAACTGGGGATCGTGCAAAACGTGCACGGATGGTCGCAGCCTTCGCTTACTTTGAGGTAGGCAGACCAAGGTTTCCCGGTTCTCGTTCTTGTTGGTACGTCCGCCCAGAGGTGTTGGGGCGGGGCGACTTCGACGAGTTGTTCGCGACGCTGGAGGGTTTCTGCGACGATCTGGTCGAACCGGCCCATCTGGCCCACGCCGACGTAGGAATCTGCTCCGGGGGCGAGGCGAGCGAGTTCGAGACCGAGGCGCTGGGCGAGGCATCCGGCGACGATGACTTTCCCGGTTCGCCCCGCTTTCTTCTCGCGAACCGCGTCCTTGATGGCGCGAATGCTCTCTTCCTTCGCGCTTTCGAGAAAGCCGCAAGTGTTGATGACGGTGACGTCGGTCTTCCGCGCGGCCCCGTCGATCAGAAATCCCGCCCCGCCGAGCACGCCCGCGATTTCCTCACTGTCGACCTCATTCTTCGCGCAGCCGAGAGTGACGATCTTGACCTTTTGGGTGGTTTCGGGCATCTATGGTGATTATGGGGGCTTGGATGGGTTGCTTGCGTGGGATGGGTTGCGACTGGACGATCTCGCGGCGGTCGCAAAAGTCGCGGCGGGGGCTTGAAGGAAGTTGGGCTCAAATGGGGTGTCTTTACAGGTTCAAGATGCACTCTGCAAGGCCGAGTTACGCGCAAATCACATCATTTTCATTTTCATTTTCATATCACATCTTTTTTTTGCCGGGCTCGGGTTGTGTTCGCATCAGTTGTCAGGATGGTGAGGATGGGCATGCAGTTTTTGAAACGCGCGTTCATGCCCTTAAGTAGAGTCGGGGCAGGTTTGTCAACCTGATTTTTGGGATGGGTTGGA
>JBKJJL010000102.1:0-10694 GCA_046597875.1 Fimbriimonadaceae bacterium
TCGATCAGGAAGTTCAAAATCTCGATGCCGACTTCGGCCATCGCAGGAGCAAAGGTTTCCCGAATCTTCTCGCCGACCTCGCTGTACTTGGCGGCCAGATCGATGACCGGAATTCCGGCGGCGGCAACCGCTTCGCTGAACTTGGAAACAATGTTGTTGCGAACGAAGTTCGAAACCTCGTCCGTCGTGAACTGCCAATCGGTACCGGCAAGCTCCTTAAGGAACTTGGCGGGATCGGAAACGCGCATCGCGTACGAACCAAACGCCCGCACCCGGACGATTCCAAAGTCCTGGTCGCGCATCATGACGGGATTCATGGTGCCCCACTTCAGATCGGTAAAGCGCTTCGTGTTGACGAAGTACACCTCGGCCTTGAACGGGCTATTGAATCCGTATTTCCAGCCCTTCAGTGTGCTCAGAATCGGCAAGTTCTGGGTCGTCAGCTCGACCCGACCGGGGCCGAAAACGTCTGCGATTTGGCCTTCATTCACGAACACGGCGACTTGGGACTCGCGCACCGTCAACTGCGCCCCGTTCTTGATCTCGTTGTTGTGTCGCTCAAAGCGGTAGACGATCGTGTCTTGCGAGTCGTCCAGCCACTCGATGATGTCAATAAACTCGCCGCGGATTTTGTCGAAAAGGCTCATGGTTCCAGAAGAGTATAACGGGAATCGAGCAGGTTTAGGTTGCGGTTTCGTGTTTTTCCACCTCAACTTCCTGGGCTTCGGTCACAATCTCAGGCGATGCTTAGCCTACAAGGCCAACCGTTATCGCTTGAAATCATCGCCGATGTCGCGCTCGGGCTCGAGCCCGTTTCTCTGGACCCACGGGCATCAGACCGAATGCGAGCATCGCGCGAGGTCATCGAACGGATTGTCCAGGCGGGGACTCCGGTCTATGGCGTCAACACCGGCTTTGGCAGATTGAGCGACGTGCGGATTGCCGATCATGAACTTGGCCAGCTTCAACTCAACCTCGTGCGGAGCCATGCTTGTGGGGTTGGCGCGCCCCTCTCGGAGGCTGAGGTCAGAGCCATGCTCCTGCTGCGGGCGAACGTGTTGGCGTGTGGATTTAGCGGAGCGAGGGTCGAGATAGCAGAGACCCTGATCGCAATGCTCAACGGGAGTGTCCATCCGGTGATCCCTTCGCGGGGGTCCGTCGGAGCAAGCGGCGATTTGGCACCTTTGGCGCACTTGGCGCTGGTCGTGATTGGCGAGGGCGAGGCCACTTTTGCGGGCGTGCGAGTTTCGGGAGAAGAGGCCATGCGGAAATCAGGGGTTCCGCCCGTTGTGCTTGCGGCAAAGGAGGGACTGGCCCTTCTGAATGGCACTCAGGCGATCGGGGCCGTCGGCATCCTCTCCCTGTTGAGAGCCAAGAAAGCCTTGGATTGGGCCAACATCGCGGGAGCGATGACCCTGGAGGCCCTCCGCGACACCCCGGTCGCGTTCGACGAAAGAATTCAACAAGCGAGGCCTCACCTTGGACAAATCGTCGTCGCTAAGCGTCTCCTTGAGTTGCTTGATGGAAGCGAGATAAGGGAATCTCACAAGAAAGACGACCCGCGCGTGCAGGACGCGTACAGTGTCCGCTGCATGCCGCAAGTTCACGGCGCGATCCATGACGTTCTGGCCCACGTGGAAGGCATTTTGACGATTGAAACGGGATCAGGCACCGACAATCCCCTCGTTTTCGCCGAATCGGGCGACGTTCTGAGCGGGGGAAATTTCCACGGCGCGCCCTTGGCTTATGCCCTCGATTACGCCGCCATCGCGCTGACGGACCTCGCCAGTATTTCGGAAAGGCGCATCGATCGCTTGGTCAATCCAGACCTCAGCGAAGGGCTTCCCCCCTTCCTCTCCCGCCAGCCTGGCACGGGATCGGGATTCATGATGGCCCACGTAACCGCAGTGGCCCTCCTCAACGAGTGCAAAGTTCTGAGTCACCCGGCGAGCGTGGACAACGCCCCGACATCTGGCGGCAAGGAAGACCACGTTTCGATGGGCATGACGGCGGCGCTCAAGTTCCGTCAAATCGTTGAAAACGTGGAGAGAGTCATCGCGATCGAACTCCTCGCGGCGGCGGAAGGATTAGAGCACAGAAAGCCCCTGAAGCCGGGACACGGGGTTCAAAAAGCGTACGAGGCAGTCCGAAACATCGCCGAGCCCTTGCTCGAAGACAGGCCGCTGGGAGCCGATATAGAAAGGATCGCGCTCCTGATTGGTAGGTTATCGGCCTGATGCTTCAGCGCTCATTCTGGCCCGGATTGAGCCGCCAACCCTGCGGCGAAGCAATCTTGGTGACGCGCAGTCATTAACTCCTGCATAGCGTCGATGACGTTTTCGCGAGCCTCCTTTTTGGTCCGACCTTGCGAAAACGCGCCGGGAACCTCGGGGATCGTCGTGATCCAGAAGCCATCTTCACCCTTCTCGTAAATTACCGTCAGATTTGCGCTCAACAGTTTCATTATGGCAGACGTCTCCCATACGGCTACCAAGCTGTAGCCTCGCCCCCCGGGAGGCGACCGAGGCAAAGGCCGATCAAACTCGCAGAATCAGCCTGCAAGTGGAGAACAATCTCAAGTAAATCGGCCACGATTAGAGATCTAATCGATCCCGCCGCCGATGATTGGTGAGAAATTTGGGTCGGGGCGGTGGGTGACGTCGGCGATGCGAAGCAGGAAATTTCCGATTGCATCCCCAAACTCACCTGCCGCGAGCACCTCGGATTTACTCACCGCGAAGGGGGTGGCTTTGCCAACACAACCCCATCGAATGAGCCTTTCCAAGGGCGCGCGCTGAGGATGGTTCGCCGGTAGTCCCAGGATTTTCGGATCAAAGCGAACCTTCTTTGGCGTGAACTTAAACTGAGGCCGGCAAAGCTCAAAAATGCGATCCATGCGTGCGATCACATCGGATCTGCGCGCAGGCAAATTCCCAGAAGGAAGCTTCGGCAAACTGAGCGGAATGCCGACAACGCGCCCGAGAACCTTTTCCACTCTCGTAAACGCCACCGACGCCTCGGTCATGGTCAGCGGCGCGTTTCCTGCGTTCGCTACCTTCCTTCGAGGAAGGGACTCTGTTTGGCCAAGCGCCAAGCACCCAGATATCGCCACGACCGCCACGAGCGTGCTTTTCATGTTCATATCGTACTTACGGCTCCGCTCGCGCGAATTGCTTCCATTTCTTCCAAAGCGCGCCCAGTTCCTACAACCACGCAGTTCAAAGCATTGTCGGCCACTTGCACGGGAATATCGGTCACGCTACTCAGGAGACGGTCTAAACCGCGCAAAAGTGCGCCTCCGCCGGTGAGTGTGATTCCCCTTTCGATGACATCGGAGCCGAGTTCCGGCGGCGTTTCTTCCAGGACCTGGCAAAGCTTTTCCGCAATCTGGCGGACCGGCTCCATAAGGGCGTCGCGGATTTCGTGGCTTGCGATTTCGACGGTTTTCGGCAAACCTTGGACAAGATCACGCCCGCGGATTTCCATTCGAACTTCAGGCTCCAAGGGCCAAGCCGAGCCTATTTTGACCTTGATCTCCTCCGCGGTAGGTTCCCCAATCATCAAGTTGTAGGTGTTACGGATGTGACGAATAATCGCCTCGTCCATCTTGTTCCCCCCCACCCGAAGGCTGTGCGATAGGACGATGCCCCCAAGGCTAATCACCGCGATATCGGTGGTTCCGCCTCCGATATCCACGACCATGTTCCCGCCGGGGGAAGCAATGGGAAGACCCGCTCCGATCGCCGCCGCCATCGGCTCTTCGATCGTCATAGCTTCTCCCGCCCCCGCTTCCTTTGCGGCGAGAATGACGGCACGGCGTTCGACGTTCGTGACTCCGCTGGGCACACAGATCAGCACACGCGGGTGAAAGATCCGCCTCCGGCCGCAGGTGCGATCGAAGATGTACTCAAGCATCTTCAAGGTTGTCGTGTAATCGGCGATGACCCCATCTTTCAGGGGCCGGATCGCCGTGATATTGCCGGGGGTGCGGCCAAGCATCTCGCGTGCTTCATTGCCAACCGCGAGAACTTTGCCCGAGTTGCTGGCCACCGCCACAACCGTGGGCTCGTTGAGCACGACACCCTTGCCGCGCCGGTATACAAGAATGTTGGAGGTTCCCAGGTCAATCCCGATCTCGGGAACAAACCTCACTCTAGGTCGGCTCCGCGGCGGTTTCTTCGATTTCCACGCGCTCGATTTGCGCGCCAAGGCTCCTCAACGTCTGCTCTAGGCTTTCGTATCCTCGATCGATAAAGTGGATGTTGCGGATGTTGGTTTCCCCTTCGGCCGCGAGACCGGCCAAAACCAAGGCAGCTCCGGCGCGAAGGTCGCTTGCTTCCACATTGGCACCTTTCAAGCGCTCGACCCCCGCAATGAGGGTTAGCCGTCCGCCTTCAACGCGAATCTTCGCCCCCATTCGTTCGAGTTCGGCGACATGGCCGGTTCGCGATTCGTAAATCGTCTCTTCCACCACGCTGCTTCCGCTTGCGAGGCACAGGAGAGCGGCCATAGGTTGCTGGATATCAGTTGGGAAACCGGGATACGGCATCGTCTTCACACGAATGCCTTTTGGCCTCCCTGATGACGTCACGCGAACCCAATCCGGGCCCTCCGTTACATCGACGCCCGCTTCCCGAAGCTTGTTCACGAGGGCGGTTTGATTGTCGGGCATGATGTCGCGAACAGTAACATCGCCCCCGGTGATGGCGCCCGCCAGCATATAAGTGCCCGCCTGCAGGCGATCGCTCGGCACTCGGAACTCGGTAGGGGCAAGCGACTTGACGCCTAAGATCGTGACGGTGCTGGTTCCCGCGCCTTCGATGCGCGCGCCCATTCGATTCAAGAATGCGGCAAGGGTTGTGACTTCTGGTTCCACCGCCGCGTTCTGAATGATCGTCATGCCCTGAGCGAGGACAGCGGCGCTCATGAGGTGCTGGGTTGCGCCCGCGCTCGGAAAGTCGAGGTAGATCTCGGCCCCTTTCAGACCGGTCGTTCGAGCGATGTATTTGCCACCGTCGAGGTCCACATCTGCACCCAAGAGTGCGAGGCCCTTAAGGTGAAAATCAACCGGTCGCTGCCCGATTTTGCATCCGCCCGGGGCGGGCAAAACGGCTTTGCCGGTTCGGGCAAGCAGGGGGCCCAACAAGTAGAACGAGGTGCGGATGAGACGCACCATTTCTTCGTCCAACTCTCCTTCCGTGATGTGCGTACAATCCACGAAAAGCGACCCCTCGTGCCAGGACACTTTCGCTCCAAAGCGCTCTAAGAGGTGCGCTTTGATGCGAGTATCCGAGACATTCGGAACATTGTGAAGGACCGTCGTGCCCTCCACGAGCAAGACGGCAGACATAAGCGCTAAGGCAGCATTCTTGCTGCCGGCGACATCGACGGAGCCGATTAAGGGGCGGCCACCCTGAATTTGCAACATATTCATCGAACCTTCCATCCTTGGCTGGTTTTCAGACCGGTACTTTCAAGACTGCAAGACAAGGGCAAAGTGTACCGAACCATTCTAAAAAATGCGTAGATTCGCGTTAGTTTCTCGTCCCAAAGCGGGACATCGCTGCTCTACTCGAAGTTGAAACGCACTCGAAGGCGACGCTCCGAACCCGCTCCTACAGCTTAGTTCTCACAACCAAACACCCTTCTAGTTCCGTAACGGCTTGCTCGTCTCGATCATATGCCGAATCCGCGCCTGTGTGAGCGCCTTTTGGCAAAGTTCCACAAATAACTGCCTTTCTTTGCCCAGGGCCTCGTCAAAGGAACTCGCCTTCGTGAAGATTGCCTTGATTCGATCTCCGATCTGCTCGTCGTACTCCGTTATCACGGCCTTCCCGCGCAGGACGTCTTGTTCTCGGTCAATCATGCCGCCAAGGGGTCCTTCCGGCACGGCCCAAACTGGGCGGGGATGCGGCTCCACGGATTTCGCGAGTTGGCGGGCTTCCGTGATGAGTCTTTCGGGGTGGTACACGGTCACGTCTGTCCCGCGTAGGTACCCGAGAGAGCGAGCCTGATCCGCGTTCGCGGAGGATTGGCCTTGGGTTAACCTCACCGCCATCTCGACCAAAGCTTTCGCTCCGTGCTCTTGTGTGCGCAATGCAAGCTCTGCGGTTCCGCCGCCGCCAGGGAAGAGGCCAACCTTTGCTTCTGGAAACCCGAGCATCGTATCGGATAGCGCGACGACCTGAGCACATTGGAAGGCGAGTTCCATCCCGGCGCCCAAGCAGTAGCCGTGAACCGCCGCCACCACTGACTTCAAGGACAACTTGATGGCTAAGCTTTGCAAGGCAAACAGCGCATCATCGATTTCCTGCCAAGCCTCCGCTTCGATGCGCTCATTGAACCAAGTCAAATCGAATCCGAGGGAGAAATGCTTCGCTTCAGATGCGAGCACAAATCGGTCGTGAACATCCACCCAGGCATCGAGCTCCTTCGCCAAGGTCGGGTTAATCGTCCCCATTTTCGTCTTGATGCAGGCGGCCAGGATGCCATCTCCGAGGTCGCGGACGTTGAACGTTTCAAACTGCTCGACAATCGCGTAATCTTGCAACTGTCGGTATTGCGGCTCGACCGGAAGCGGCGTCCATCCTCCAGAGAAGCTTCTTTGGGAGTTCCCTTCGTAAGATTTCTCGGCGATGCCTAGCTTTTCCGGACCAATCGCGTCGATCATCGCAAATGGGCCCATTTCCCAGCCGAATCCCCACATCATCACGCGGTCGAAATCGAGCACGGAATGGCTAATTTCTTCCTTCAAATAGTTCGCGTATTGGAGAACGGGAACGAGGTGATGACGCAGAAACTCCCCTGCCTCGTTGCGCATGTCCAGGGCCATTGCGATACGATGACCCAGGGGTTCTCGAGCGATGGCGTCTAGATCCGGGAAAACAATCTCCTGCCGCTGCCGATAGGCGTGGGTTATGAGGTCGAATGCGACGAGTTCTTTGCCTTCTCGCCGGTAGTAGCCCTGGCCCGCTTTCTCGCCGATCCACCCTTTGTCCAGCAGAGTTGCCATGGACTTGGGTGTTTGCAACGTTTCTATGTGCGGATCGCCGGGGCATCTTGCGTGGAGGTTGTTTGCAATATCCTGCATGATGTCGAGCCCGACGAGGTCATTCAGGCGGAATGCCGCACTTCGCGGGCGCCCCAGAAATGACCCGCAAATGGCATCGACCTGCTCGATGCTGAGGCCGAGTTTTTCCGTGATATGGATCGCGTGGATCATGGACCACATTCCGAATCGATTCGCAATAAACCCCGGCGTGTCCTTCGCGAGAACCACTCTCCTGGCGACTTTATCTTCCAGGAAGCGAGTCATTTCGAAGATCGCGTCGGGCGCGGTGTCCGCGGTGGGGATGAGTTCCAAAAGCTTCAAATATCGCGGAGGATTAAAGAAATGCGTCCCCAAGAATCTTTGACGAAACGCTTCGCTACGGCCTTCGGCGAGAAGGGAAATCTGGAGGCCGCTCGTGTTCGTGGTTACCGCGGTGGTAGACGGAAGGATCTCGTCGAGCCTTTCGAAAAGAGCCCGTTTTGCGTCCATTTTTTCGACGATGGCTTCGCAGACCCAGTCGGCCTCAGTCGCCCAGTCCAGGTTTTCCTGCATAGAGCCGAGACGGATTTTGTCGGCGGTCTCAGGCAAAAAGAAGTGAGATGGGCGTGAGTTGCGAGCCTTCTCAAAGGCAAGCTGGGTGCTTTCCGGCGACAGGTCCAAGAGCGTAACTTGAAAACCAAGGTTGGCAAGGTGTGCGGCGATGCCACTTCCCATCGTGCCTGCGCCAATGACGCACACCTTCTCAGCGGAGCTCCAATGTTCGTAGGCCATGAACTAGAAGGATACCGCCCAGTCCTGGTATCAAGATCATATGCCGTTGTCCTACTCTTGCCACCGAGCACCGCGTATGCCTTCGATGAACGGCCGGATGGACGATCCGGTGTGGCAGTTGGCGGATTGGACAGCGGATTTCGTTGATATCGAAGGCGACGCCAAGCCCGAACCAAGGTTTCTTACCCGAGCCAAGATTCTTTGGGACGACGACTACTTCTACATCGCGGCGGATATGGAGGAGCCTCATGTTTGGGCGACCTTGACCGAGCATGACAGTGTGATCTTCCAAGACAACGATTTCGAAGTCTTTATCGACCCCGACGGTGACGCGAATCGGTACTTTGAGTTCGAGATCAATGCCCTTAACACGACTTGGGATCTCTATTTGGACAAGCCCTATCGAGACAAGGGAAACGCTGACAATTCCTGGGAGACACACGCGATAACGGCAACCTTTATTCGGGGAACTTTGAATGATCCTACCGATCTTGATGATGGGTGGTCTGTCGAGATCGCGTTTCCTTGGGCGTGTTTTGCCGAGCACGGCGGGATGCGTTGTCCTCCCCAACCCGGCGATGTTTGGCGCGTCAACTTTTCGCGAGTCCAATGGGACTTGGAGATAAATGGGGTTCTCGTGAACGACCAGCCTCCAACCACAATCCCCGCCGTCCTCCCCTATCGCAAACGCCCGGATACCCCCGAACACAACTGGGTTTGGTCTCCGCAGGGGGTCGTCGACATGCACCAACCCGAGCATTGGGGATTCGTGACTTTCGAAGAATAATCCTCGGGTAGCCTTCGAGAAATGCCGACTCGACCGCTCATCGACTACATTCTCAACGGATTAGAAGCTGCGCCTCTCGTGCAGGCTCGGTTGCTCGAAAACTGCACGATTTGGGATGAATCGCCCGACCCTTCCCGGTTCACCTTGCGAGAGATGGTTGCTCACCTTGCCGATTGGGAGATTATCTGGATGGAGCGTGTCGAGAGGTTCCTGAACGAAGACCACCCTTTTCTGCCGAGCATTGACGAGGGTGAAATCGCGATCAAGAACAACTACCGGGAGCAAGATCCCGGTCCGAATCTTGCCCGGTACGCCGAGAGGAGAAAGCAGCTGTTAGAGACCCTCCGAGCGTTGCCAGACGACAAGTGGTCGCGTACAGGGCACCGTCAGTTCGTGGGCGACCTAACTCTGTTTGAACTCGCCGCGTTGATTACCGGGCACGATGGCTACCATCTCAAGCAGACGATCACGTTTTTGAGTTCGAACCACGGCTGAGTGGCATGGCCGTCCCGGCCATGCGTAGCACCCCCGTCTCGGGGGTTCAGTAGGAAGCCGCATTACCGGCCGCCCACATCGTCGGTCCCAGTCTTGCCTTCAAAACTTTCGCCCGCATGCGGCATCGAAATGTCCTCCACGGCCGGGCCGCGGTCGCCTTGAGCGAAGATAACATCATCGCCGCCGAGCGGATATTCTTTTCGCAGCGGATATCCGATCCAATCATCTGGGAGCAGGAACCTACCAGTCTGTTCATTGCCGGCAAAGATGACGCCAAACATGTCGGTGATCTCGCGCTCCGGGTACTCAGCACCGAGGAAGAGATCCATCACGGTTGGGATCGTGTCCCCATCGTCGACCGCGACTTTCACGAAAATGCGATCATAAGATTTCGTGGACATCAGGTTGTAAACGACTTCGAAACGCCCTTCCAAGTCGCGTTCGTGGGTCCACGTGCTGTAGTCCACGCCGAGGCATTCGGCAAAGTAGTCGAAGGACAAGATCGGGTCTTCTTTGAGGAACTTGATAACGCTATGGATGGCCTCGCGTTTCACACACAGGAACGTATCTCCCCGGAATTCCTTGGTCTTCAGGAGCACTCCGGGCAAGGCTGCCTCCAAACGCGTCGCTTCTTGGCGTTCCGCGATCATTGGCTGGCGCTCACAGGTTGCAGAGCGATCACCGGGGCGGGCTCGCCCAACACGGGGACGCTGTCAACTAACTTCGCTTCCTCAAGCGAGGTCGTTTCATCCCAGTTGAACGCACCGACGCGCATGGCATACACGTAACCGAGGATCCACGTCGCCATGTAGATGAGGACTTCGAAAAAGCTGAAAACTTGGAAAGCCTTATCCGCGCCCTTGAAGACCGTCATCCAACTCCAAAGGAAGACGACTTCGATGTCAAACAGGATGAAGACGATCGCGACCAGATAAAACTTGATCGGAAATCGCTCGCGTGCGCTACCTTCCGGCGCGACCCCGCATTCGTAAGGTGAGCTCTTGTACGGGGTCACCTTTTTGGGGCCCAAGAGCCAGCTGCCGGTTACCATGACCGTACAAATAATCGCCGAGAATGCGACCAATATGAGGATGCCGTAGTACGCCTCCATCATCGGCATTGTACCAAGCTCGCGCGCTACCTGACGTCCATATCGGAACTGTGACCGGGAAAGAGCTTTGCGTCAGGCTGGATCATCTGCTTTGCGAAACACACCGCGGTCGCCGCTTCGCCTACACCGGTGGCGATGAGTTTAAGCTTGCCGGGGAAGGTACAAACATCGCCAACCGAGAACACGCCGGGAAGGTTCGTCTCATAGCGTCCGTCCACGACAATCTGGTTCTTCTCGATCACCAGTCCCCAGTCCTTCAAGGGCCCCAAAGACGACTTAAACCCCACATTGACGATTAGGGCATCGGTTTCCAGGTACGTGGTCTCCTTGGTTTGGGTGTTTTCCAAGGTGACAGCTTCCAAAACTCCAATCCCGTGCAGCTCTTTCACCACCGACCAGAGACGCATTTTCACTCGCGAGGCCATGACTTCCCGGATCGTCTCTTCATGGGCCCGGAACTGATCGCGGCGATGGACCAG
>JBKJJL010000019.1:0-15943 GCA_046597875.1 Fimbriimonadaceae bacterium
CGTGGGCGGCGATGGTGAACCAGAACGTGGTGCCCTTGCCGAGCTGGCTCTTAACGCCGATTTTGCCGTGTTGGGCGTGGACGGCGAGGCGGCAAAACGTGAGGCCGAGCCCGGTGCCGCCTTGGGTACCGGCGACTTGGGCGAAGGGCTCAAAAATGGCATCGGCCTGATCGGAGGGAATTCCGTTGCCCTCATCATCAATCGTGAAGCGAACGCCCCCATGAAATGGCCGACACCCGATTCTGATCGTGCTCCCATCGGGGCTGAACTTCAGAGCGTTTGAGAGGAGGTTGGCAAGAACGCGAGACGTTAGTTCTGGATCGAGTTCCGCGTGGGAGGGTTCGAGGTCGGTTTCAAAACTGATTCGATGACCTTGGGCCCAAAGCGCAAGCTGGGCAATGCATTCAGCAACGAAAGGCTTTAGTTCGGTCCGCCGCCAATCGACCGTCATGCTCCCGCTTTCCATCTTCGCGACGTCCAAAATTGAGTTCACGAGGGTGAGGGCTCGTTGATTTGATACAAGCGCGAGCTGGACCATTTCCCGGTCCTCGTCATGGAGCCGGTTGTCTGATTGTTCGAGCGTCGTCAGCCCCGTTATGGCGCTGGCAATGGGCGATCGAAGGTCGTGGATGATGAAGCCGACGAGTTCCGCTTGTTGCCTTCTGGATTCTCTCAATCTAACACAAATATGCGAGAACGCCAGATACACGGCAAGGCGGATGAAGAGATTCGCGGCGGCGGTTCCATCGAACTCGTGACTTCCGGACAAGAATGTTAGGGTCAGGAAACTCGCGGCTGTAGCGTAAATCGCGACGACGAATCCCGGTTGCCCTCCGCCGTACCACGCCGCCATGAACAAAGGTGCCAGGTAGAGCACGAGGAGATCCGGACCCGCCGAAATGTCGACGATACCGATAAGGATCGCAATGACTAGGGACAGGCCGAGGATGAGATGGCGAGACATCCGGCAGAGCCGCGTGTCTAACCAAGTAAGCCATCCGAAAATCATCGCCTTCTTTCTTACGCCCTGAAAGGCGACATCGCAAGTCCCCCGCCCTACATTCCGAAGCCTTTCTTAAACTCCGGACGGATCAAGGCGTCGTACTCCTTCGTGCCTTTGACCTGCATTCTCTTGGCGTCCCATTCCAGTCGGGGGCCGTCGGCCCAGATCGCGAGGTTGCCCAGAAGGACAGTCTCCGTGAGCGGCCCCGAGTAGTTCGGGAAGTTGGATCTGGCGGGCTGCCCTCCAGAGATCGCGCGGGCAAACTCTGCCATGTGGCCGGGTGATTCGTCCACCTTAATATCGGGCATCGGGGCCCCACCCACGAGCATAAACTGCGTGTTGGTCTCGTCGGGGCTGTAGATTGTGGCGTTCTCGCAAACCACAATCGAGCCATTGCCACCGTAGGTGAATCCGGGAGCGAGATCAGCGGAGGGCTTTTTGCCGCCGTCATGCCAATGGAGCGCGACTGGCGGTCGCCCCTTGCGCGCGCCGAATTCGTAGTGGACGATCGCCCACTCGGGGAAACTGTCGCGATTGTGGCCGCTGGTTTCCGCCTTCACGGCAATCGGGTCCCGAAGGTCAAGCGCCATGAACGGCATGTTAAAAATGTGGCATCCCATATCGCCGAGGGAGCCGGTGCCGAAATCCCACCATCCGCGCCACGCGAAGGGGTGATAGCCTTCGCCGTAGGGGCGATCGGGTCGCGGGCCAAGCCAAAGATCGAAATCAACATGTCGGGGCGGGCGGGCCGGTGCGGGTCGCGGAATGCCTTGTTTCCACCATCCGGCGGCGCGATCGGTCCAGAGGTGGACTTCCTTCACCGCGCCAAAGGTTCCGGCTTGGATCAGGGCGGCGGCTTTGCGCATGTTGGTGCTGGCCGTGCTCTGATTGCCCATTTGGGTGGCAACTTTCTTGTCGCGAGCGATCTTTTGAAGCTGGCGGGCCTCCCAAATTGTTCGGCAAAGGGGCTTTTCGGTGTAACAATGCAGTCCGTGCCGCATCGCGATTGCACTGGCAATGGCATGATGATGATCGGGGGTGCTGATGACCACGGCGTCAAACTGCTCGTGGAGTTCAAGCATCACGCGGTAATCGTCGAAAGTTGACGCGCGAGGATATTGGGCCATCGCTTTTGCTCGTGGTTCGGCATCGATGTCGCATATTGCGACGATGTCGCCATGCTCCGCGGCTTGTTCCATGCCGCTCCAGCCTTTGCCCCCGCATCCTATGATCCCAAATCGAATTCGCTCCGATTTGGGTTTAGATGATTTCGGATTGGGATTATTTGCGTGCGCCGCCCCAATCGCCAAACCCGCCAATCCAACCGCCGATCCCCGTAAAACGTCTCTTCGTGAAAGTTCTTTCGACATGTCCTTACCCTCGTGTGCAAGTTTAGCCAGAAATGGGGTCACCGTGTTTGCGTCTGTTTCAGAAAGTCGGCGATGGTCTCGGCTACGAAGCGGACTTGCTCGTCGTTCAGGTGCGGATGAATCGGCAAACTGAGGCACGTGTTCGAGACCTGCTCCGTGACCGGAAGCGATCCCCTTTCGGCTAAGTGGGCGTAAGGCGAATGGAAGTGGATCGGGACCGGATAGTAGATCATGCTGTCAACTTCGTTGGCCTTCAAGTGCGCCTGCAAGTCGTCGCGCCTTGATGTGAGGATCGTAAATTGGTGCCGAGTGTTGTTGTTGCCGGGCATCGTTTTCGGTAGCTGGGCCGAGGTTCCTGCTAGAACTTCATCGTAAATCGCCGCGAGTTCGGATCGGCGGGCATTCCATTTTTCCACTTGGGTCAGCTTCACCCGCAGGATCGCTCCCTGAATTTCGTCTAGGCGGCTCGTGTAGCCAAGGTGATCGTAGTAGTAGCGTTCTCGGCCCATCCCGTGAACGCGGATCGACCGGCACGCTTCGGCCACCGCGTCGTCGTTCGTGATGATCATTCCGCCATCGCCCGCCGCGCCGAGGTTTTTTGTAACGTAGAAACTAAATCCCGCGCCCACACCGAAGTTGCCGGCGTAGGTGCCTTCGTGGTGGCAGTGCAACCCCTGGGCGGCGTCTTCCAAAAGGATCAGCCCGCGCCTTTCGCACATCGCCTGGATCTCCCGAATCGGGCACAATTGACCGAAGAGGTGGATCGGCAAGATCGCTTTGGTTCGCGGTGTGATTGCTGCCTCAATCTTGGAGATATCGATTTGCTGGGTAGCGCTTTCGATATCCACAAAGACGGGAGTCGCACCCGTTTGCATGATTGTCTCGACGCTCGCGACGAACGTGAACGCGCTCGTGATGACTTCCTCACCATGGCCAACGCCGACCGCGTCCATCAGGATGCGCAGCGCATCAGTACCGCTGTTAACCGCGATGCCGTGCTTGACTCCGTGGACCGCGGCGATTTCCTCTTCAAAGGCCTTAACATGCTTGCCGGGGGCGTAGGAACCCGAGCTTAGAACCTCGTGGGTAACCTGGTCGAGCTCGGTGCTGAGCTGCTCGTACTGGGCCTTGATATCGTAAAAAGGGACTCTCATAAGCGTCGGGTGATTGTATCCTTTCGGTCGTAAGGTAGTCACGCCGGGACGACTTCAGCCCTTTGCACGTAGAGCGCGAATCTGGTTCGCGGCTCGCCTGAGATGGTACGGCTTCGCCATCTCGAATGCTTTTCCGCTCTCACTTTGCGCGTCCACGACCGTTCCTTCATACACGGGAATCGCTTCCTCTAAGAGCTTAGCCAACTCCTGGTCCATCCCCTTGCCTTGGCACGCGGGGATTACTTCAAGGGTGAGCGCGGGCATGATGGGCGCGCGGTCCTCAGGGGCGGCGTTGAGCACCGATCGGGCGAGCGCGATCGCCTGCTTGACTTCTCCCAAATGCCCGAGCACTTGCGCGAGCCGGAGCGAATCATTAACCCGGCGATCCTCGGTGGGCGGCGATTGCAAAGCCATTTCAAAGGCGGGCTTGGCCTTTTCCCAGATGCGGGCGGTTCGAAAAACTTCCGCATACTCCCACGCCCGCTCAGGTTTGATCGCTTCGATCGTCACGTGTTTCGTGAGGTCGAACGCGTATTGAGCCACGAGTTCGCGAGCACGGGATTCGTTGATTTCGCCCTTGCTGACGCGCATATTCGCGGCGTCAGATGCCCATTTCAGGTTCCGCATCAAGACGTCCGGCTGCATGAGGCCGACTTCCGCAGGATCGTTTGGATCGGGGGGCGCCTTTGATTGGCAACCGCCAAGAGATGCTACCAATACCATCGCGAGAACGCGCTTCAATAGCCGGCGAGCACCCGGTCGTTATTAAAGTGCTGATCCCGATAGATTTCGCTGCCCGAGAACGTAAGCACCGCTTTGCCCTTCAGGGGGAGCCCGTGGAACGGCGAATTCTTACTCTTGCTGAAGGTCTTACCGACGTCGAAGGTCCATTCCACGTTCGGATCGATCACCGTCACCTGAGCAATCGGCGTTTCGCCTGGCTTCAAAGTGCCGGCTTCAAGTCTCAGAATCTGGGCTGGCTTCGTGCTGAGCTTTCGGATCGTCTCCAACGGCGTGAGGATTCCGCGCTGCGTGACATAGGTCAGGGTGACTCCAACCACCGACTCCAAACCAACTTGGCCGAACGGCGCGCTACCGAAGGGGGCTTGCGTTTTGTGATTCGCATGGGGCGAATGATCGCTCGAAATCACGTCGATGGTGCCGTCTTGAAGCGCTTGGAGAATAATGTCCACGTCAACCTGTGTCCGCAAAGGCGGAAGCATCTTGAAATGCGTATCGAACTCACCCACCGCTTCCTCGGTGAACACGAAGTGCTGCGGACAGACCTCGCACGTTACGGGAGCGCCGAGATACTTCGCCTGCCGGATCATCTCGACCGCGCCCCAGGTGCTGATACGCATAACGTGAAGCTGGCAGCCCGTATGGAGCGAAAGCAAACAGTTCCGCATTACCATGATCTCTTCTGCGCTCCGCGGAATGCCTTTCAAGCCCAACACGGCCGAAACAGCGCCTTCGTTCATGCTGCCGCCTTCGGAGAGGTTTGTGTCCTCGCAGTGGACCATGATTGGGAGATCAAGTTGGGTGCAGTACTCCATCGCCTTTTGCATCAGGTAGGAGTTCTGAATCGGAAACTCTTCGTCGCTCGCTGCGATGATTCCCGCTTTCTTCATCGCGGCTAAATCGGCGATTTGCTCGCCTCGCATGCCCATTGTCAACGCTCCAACAGGCGCGACAAAAACGCCTCCCGCTTCGGGTGATGCCGCTCGGTCGAGAATGAAATCGATGAGACTTGCGTTATCGAGTGGGGGATTCGTGTTCGGCATGCAGCAGATCGTGGTAAATCCGCCTGCCGCCGCTGCCTGCGTACCGCTGACGATCGTCTCTTCGTCTTCCTTTCCCGGTTCGCGCAGATGCACGTGAGGGTCAACGAGCCCGGGACAAATCCAGAGGTCCGTACAATCGTACGTTTGGTCGACGTCGTCAACCTTGAGATCCGGCCCCATTGCTTCGATCTGCTCATCTTCTATGAGCACGCTGCCGATGATGTCGAGATCCTGCGACGGATCCAAAATGCGGCCGTTTTGAAGGAGGATTCTCATGCTTTCACCTTCTTCGCCCGCGTCGTCGCCTTCTTCTTGGGTGCGGGTTTTTTCCTTGCGGGCGGGGCGGGTGGATCGGCGAAGCACCAATAAAGCGCGGCCATTCGTACAAAAATTCCGTTCTCAACTTGAGCGTGGATGACGGATCGATCGCTGTCCGCTGCCGCGTCGTCCAACTCGATCCCGCGGTTGATCGGGCCCGGATGAAGGAGCATGACCTCGGGTGAAGCGAACCTGAGCCGCTCGCGGTTGATCTGGTACATGCGGGCGTACTCGCCGGTTGAGCAGATGATTCCCGAGTCCATACGTTCCCTTTGCAGCCTTAACGTAATAATCACATCAACGTCGCGCAGCCCGGTTTCGAGGTCGTAAAAGACGTCACCGGGCATCAATCCGCTGTGAGCGGGCAAGAGCGTTTTGGGGCCGATAAACCGCACATTCGCGCCCATTTTCGCGAGGAGCCAGGCATTGGATCTCGCGACCCGCGAGTGCTCTACATCTCCCACAATCGCTACATTGAGGCCATCCAACTGGCCCTTACGCTCAATGATCGTCAGGGCATCCCCGAGTGCTTGCGTCGGATGTTCGTGGCGACCATCGCCCGCATTAATCACAGGGCCCGCGAAATGTTTTGCCGCGAGGGCGGGGGCTCCCGATTCCGGATGCCTCATCACCAAGCCATTGAGCCGCTCATAGCGCAACGTGAGGATCGTATCTTTCAGCGTCTCGCCTTTGCTAAGCGAGCTTCCACCGGCGGAAAAGTTCACCGATTTCATTCCCAAATAGTAAGCGGCTTGTTCAAACGAAACCCTTGTGCGGGTGGAGTCCTCGAAGAACAACTGCCCGACGACCCGATTGATCTTCGGAAGCTCGGAGCCCGCCAAAACTCGTTTCTTGAAATCGATCGCCAGGCTCAGGAGGTCTTCAATTTGATCCGGCTCAAGGTGGCGGATTGCCAGGAGATTACGCGACATGGGCTAGACCCTCCTCCAAAACAACGGCGTCCTCGCCGTCCATTTCGTGTACTTTGACCACCACGTGATCGGTTCTTGATGTGGCGACCGTCTTTCCGCAGTAGTTTGGCTGAACGGGCAGTTCCCGATGGCCGCGATCGATCAGGACGGCGAGTTCCACCTTCTCCGGTCGGCCATGCTCCATCAGCGCGTTTAAGGCGCTTCGAACCGTTCGCCCCGTGAAAATAACCTCGTCCACCAGGATCACCGTTTTGCCCGCCACTTGGAAGGGGATTTCGCTTTCGTCGGTGACGGTTGCTGGACGATCGTCGCGGTAGGACGAAATGTCGATCCGCCCGCAGGGAATCGTCACGCCTTCGATCTGCGTCATCAAGAAAGCCAGCCTTTTCGCCACCGGCCAGCCCCTCCGCATGATGCCGACCACGGCCAAATCAGCCCCGCCGCCGTTGGCTTCCAGAATCTCATGCGCCATGCGCCCAAGAGTCCGTCGCATGTCCGCCGCGTCCAATACAAGTGCGCCCATTTATGAGGCGATTATGGCGGGATTGGGGCACGGGCCGCATTTAGCCGCCTTCGACCTAGCAATATCCCGAGTAACATAAGCCATGCGATTTCTCGCTTTGATTCTTGCGGCATTCCTTGCTGGCGCGGCTTCGGCCGAGGTCAAGCTGGCCTCTTTGTTTCAGTCGAACATGGTGTTCCAACAAAAAATGGATGCGCCTATATGGGGAAGTGCCAAGCCTGGAGAGAAGGTCACGATTCGAACCAGTTGGGGTGCGAACGCATCGGTCGTGGCAAAGGAGGACGGTCGTTGGGACACCAAGCTGAAAACGCCCTCGGCGGGGGGCCCTTTTGAGGTGTCCATCTCAGGCGATAACATAAGCGCGAGCGAAAAGGGAGCCGCACCCGCTCGTGCACTGCTTACCGAGGCCTCGACGATGATACGCAACTCGCTTTGGCTTCGCAATGTGATGGTCGGCGAGGTTTGGGTTTGCTCGGGCCAATCGAATATGGAATGGCCCCTCGGTCTGCATCCGGGAATGACTCCAGTTGTTAACGCGGCGGACGAAGTCGCGGCGGCCAACTATCCGAACATTCGGCTCTTCGAAGTCACGAAAAAAATGTCGGACACGGTTCAGGCGGAATGTGGCGGAAAGTGGCAAGCGTGCACTCCGGCGACGATTCCCAACTTTTCCGCGACGGCGTATTTCTTCGGACGAGAACTGCACAAGCAGATGAATGTGCCGATCGGGCTCATCATGACCGCCTGGGGTGGCACCGAGGTCGAGCTTTGGACGAGTGAAGCCGCGATGAAGCGTGTTCCCGAACTGGCGGAAGCGATGGACAAGAACATGACCGCGAGGGCCGAGTATCGCGCGGCATTTTCAGCTCGGGAATCAAAGTTGACGAATGATCCGCTGCGGGGATTTGAGAAGGAAGACGCGAGCGACGCGGACTGGACGCGGATGCCTGAGCCAGCGGCCTACGAAGGGCTGGGCTTGAGCGAAATGGACGGGACCGTTTGGTTCCGGGCAAAGCTCCTACTCACCGAGGCTCAAGCCAAGGGCGCGGCGATTCTGAACCTAGGGCCGATTGACGACGAGGATGAAGTTTGGATCAACGGCGCACGAGTCGGCGGGAACGACCTCCACAGCACGGAGCGCGCGTATCCGGTGGTCGCGGGCGTTTTGAAGGAAGGCTTTAACACGGTTGCGATCCGAACCGTCGACACGGGCGGGCTCGGAGGATTTCAGAATCCGAAGGCCATCAACCTCACGGTAGGGGAGGCGAAAATCCCGCTCACCAACTGGCGGTACAAGATTGGCGTCGATTTGCGCCAGTTACCCTTACCCGTGAATGGAGGGAAGGCGGCGGCTTCGCTTTACAACGGAATGATCGCGCCCCTCATCCCTTTCGCGATTCGCGGAGCGATTTGGTATCAGGGCGAATCCAACGTTTCTCGCGCTTTTCAATATAGAACCAGCTTCCCAAACATGATCAAGAACTGGCGCGAAGACTGGGGGCAGGGCGATTTTCCGTTCTACTTTGTCCAGATCGCACCGTTCGCCTACAACGCGCAGGATATGTCTGCCGAGTTGCGAGAGGCGCAGACCCTGACGGCTCAGAACGTCCCCCATGCGGGTCAGGCAATCACGATGGACCTCGTGCCTAATCTCCGAGATATTCATCCGCCAATGAAGCAGGAAGTGGGAGATCGCCTCGCTCGACTTGCCTTGAACTTGACATACGGAAAGCGGGACATTGTGTGCTTTGGTCCGACCTATCAGTCGGTGAAGTTTGACGGCGGGAAGGCGCGCGTCAAGCTGAGCTCCGCGGCTGGGCTGATGATCAAGGGCGAGAAACTGGCTGGGATCGAGATTTGCGGAGAGGATAAGGTCTTCGTTCCCGCACAAGCGACGATCGAGGGCGAGACACTCGTTGTTTGGGCAGAGGGTGTCGCCAAGCCGGTCGCCGTGCGATTCGGATGGCGAGACGCGGTGGTGACGAATTTATTCAACGGCGCAGGTTTGCCGGCAGGACCATTCCGATCCGACGATTGGCCAGGGTTGACCACCGGCGTTAAGTGGTGATTGAATCCACTTTAACGCGCCAGGCTTGCCACGCCTCCCACACCTTGACGACCATGACCGCAGCGAAGGCGCCGCTGGCCCATCCGTAAATGACCTGCGACGGATAGTGCACGCCAACGTAAATCCGGGATAAGCCCGTGAGCAACGCAATCGGCACCCAAAAAGAGCCACGCCAACCGAGAACGAAAAGAAACACGACCGCCAAAGAGGCCATGTTTGCGCTATGCGCGGACGCGGTTCCAGAGGACGTCAGCTTGCCCACGCGCAAAACAACGTCCGCTAGTTCCACACATGGGCGCGGATCGGGGAAGGCTTCCTTCAGCACATTCGTGATCGTGTTCCCCAGGCCCAAGGCGGCGAGGCCAAGAAAAAGGGCCTTCCGAGTTGAGTTGCTTACGATCAAAAAAATGAGCACGAGCGAGCCAAGGACGACTCTCCCCAGGTTCATCTTGGTAGCGTCGCTCAAGAATACAAAGAGGGGAGCGG
Organism: Fimbriimonadaceae bacterium; assembly: GCA_046597875.1. Classification (GTDB taxonomy): domain Bacteria; phylum Armatimonadota; class Fimbriimonadia; order Fimbriimonadales; family Fimbriimonadaceae; genus JANJUB01. The sequence goes on from JBKJJL010000019.1 coordinate 9,639, forward strand.
GCCAGTCGGGCCACTCATTGATCCACCGAAAGAGCGTGACGTCCATAGCTTAGGGCAAGAACGGATTTTCGCGCTTGGAGTGGATATCTTCCCAGAGAATCTGCTGTTCGAGATACACCTCGGGATCGAGTTCGACCAATCCGTACACGCAGTGATCGTATCCCAATCTCACCGCCCACCCCGCGTCGCCGTACGAGTAATGCCACCACTCGTCACGGCAGTTTGAAAATCCCACCGAAAGCATCGCGTCGACGAGGATTATGCGGTTTTTCTGAGCGGTTTCGGTCAGACCGTACACGTAAGTTGGCCCACCTTTGAGGCGATCGAAGGGAGACGTGGTATCGACGAGTTCACCGACGTCATCGAGGAGCACCACGTCGATTGCCGCGCCCGTACAATGGCCCGGAGGTGCTTTTCGGTGAGGCGGAGCGACCCAACGGTTCACGGTTCGATGCAGGGAAGCTCCGGTACGATTGGGAAAGGCTTCGCTCGCGCTCTTGGTCATGAACTCGTGAATGAGCTGCTGACGACGAAAAGGACGCCAGGCATCGGTCACCGCGAGGTGAATCCCTTCGGGCAACTGGAGAGCCGCTTCTTGCGCCATCCGGGCGACCGTCTCGCGCACGTACGGGATCGCCTGAGGCCGGTGGATTTTTACTGAAGGTGCCAACTCCGCCAACTTGACCAAGGGTTCGCCGTTTTCACGCAAGGGCACGCGATCCAACAGAGCGACCGGCTCGGGCCGCCCCTTCGAGCGATCCCAGCGCATTAGAACTTCAGGATCCCGAACAGAGCCCCAAAAACAACCGCGCCGACAATCCGAAGGGCGTCGCTCGTTCGCTTGGACTTTCGACCCGGCATGTTCACGACCACCCGATCATTGGCGCTTAATGGTATGTCACCCGCCCGGCTCGCGTACACGGCTCCGAGATCGTAGTTCGTGATCTTGTCCTTCCCGTCCACTTTCCGCACGATTTGGACTTTGCCCAAATCGGCCTTCGGATGGGCTCCACCCGCGGCTTCGACCGCCTGTCCCAAGGTCAGGCCGTCGCGGTAAGGGACGCGGCGCGGGGTTTGGACCGCGCCATCTACATTCACGTAGGTCAAAACGGAAATTTCGGAGACGACCACCCGGTCGCCGGGAAGAAGGGCGGCGTCTTCCTTCGTGATGTCAACTGCGCGAACTTGACCCGCATGCTCGATCCGGATGGTTTTCGGATCTCCGCTCAGGCTTACGCCGCCCGCGTTCGAGACGGCCTGCCGCACCGTCATGCCATCCTTGTATCCGAAGATGCCCGGCTTGGAGACCAGTCCGCTGACCATCACATCCTGGGGTCGGGTGAGCAGATCAAAGAACACGCGATCGCCGGCGCGAAGCTCAGGATTGCTCGCCTCGTTCGTTCCATTGAACGATTTGTAGTTGACGAGCAGTTCCTTCCCGTCGCCGGTATTGATCCTCACGCGCTCCATATCTGCGGCGGTCGTGGGTTGAGCGATGGAGATAACGTCGCTCAACCGCAAGCCCTTTCGCGGGAAAACTTCTCCGGTGCGCGTCACCGCCCCCCCGTAACCGATCAACGCCGTCTTCGTACCGAGGATTTTCAGCTTGACGTTCGCCTTTGGAAGAATGCGTTGCTCGATGAGGGTTGCCGCCAACTTTGCGGACGCGGTAGGTTCGTCGAGCCCGGCCACGCTAACCGCTCCGATGTACTGCATGACAATGTAGCCATCCCGAGTGATCGTGTAATCCTTACTTAAGCTGGGTTCTTCTTCGCATACGACGTTGACGCTGTCGCCAGGCTTGACGACCGCCCTTGGCTGACCAAGAGCCAACGCACCTGTAAAGGCGCAGAGCAAGACCGTTAGAAGACGATACAATTTCACATTTCTTAGGACGGTCCGAACATGCGGGCAGATTCGTCATTCAAACAAACACGTCCAAGTTAAATGACGGTTTTGCGGACGTAGGGGGAATCTATGTCGGAAGCTACAACACCGCCCAGCCGGCGCAAGAGGTACGAGTCAAGGAAAACGGTCGCTCAAATCTGGACCGGACGCGCGATTATGGGAGGAATCCTTGCCGCTGTCGGATTCATTCTTTACCAGTTTGGCTTCACGGTGTACTTGCTTTTCGCAAAACCGGACTTCGATGGGCCGCTGATTTGGGCGACCTCGGAAGGCATTGGCTACAGCAAGAACGGTGGCGAACGGTCGGGCGTCTATCAGTTGCCGTCGAACACGGGAGACAAAGTTCAAAATCCGCGATACAACATCGTTGGCGGCAACTTGGTTTACTATTCGCCGGACAATCACAGCCTGTGCATTGCCAACTCCACCGATCCAACGCGCTGGATCGCCTTGGAAGCGAGCATGGGCGATTGCACGATTCGGGATATTCGCGCCGATGGCACCGCTGCCGTCACGCTTATCGGTTACCCGAAGAACTCGGACCCTGATGCCTTGCCCCAGGCCGTCTCGGCGGGCCGTTACGTATTCGGAGCGAATGACGTCGTCCCGGTGGAACTGAGCGACGCGATCCGGGGGAACAATAAAGTGGTTGATCGTAACGGGGCTTCCTTCAAAGGTGTAACCGGCGCGCCGTCCACCAAGATCGTCGCCTGGGATTACGATCCGAAGTCCGACGTGTTCGCCGCAAGCGATGGAAAGACTTTGACTGCGATAAAGAGCGGAACGAAGTTCGAGTTTGGACTCGGAACGCTCTACTTCATTCGAAATGTCCAGGTTTTGAATGGCGAGGTCATGATGGCGGCGGTGAAGCCATTCCGCTCCGGACATTTGTTGCTCAGCTACGGGCCCGATGGAGCTTTCCGAAAGCTGAAACTCAAGGATAAATCGGACATACGCCCGCCGTTCATCAAGGCGACCCCTGAGGTCGTGGAACTGTTGACGAAGGTATCGGGGGGCGTGACGGAGTGAGCCCGGGGGCTTAAGGTGTTAAGGTATTAAGGTATTAAGGTATTAGGTATTAGGTATTGGGTATTGGGTGTTGGGTGTTGGCCTTGCTTCATTCCCTAACACCTTAATACCTTAACACCTTAATACCCTAATTGTCACGCAAACTGGAACTCAGGGGAGCCAAAGATTAGTCGGCATACCTTTGCCGCTACCTCGTTCGCGTTGGCAGGCGTAACCCGTCCCCCGGACGCCTTCTTGGCGGCCTCTACCAGGGATTTCATCTTTGCCTCTGGCAACGGAGCATCGAAGATCGAGGCTAACTGACGAGCGACCGCCTCCGGAGTTGGGTTCTTCTCGAACAGCGCAAACACGTTGATACCCTGCAGTTGCGCTCGTCGCGTCCCCGCTTGGGCTTGCCCAAACAACCGATCTGCCCAGCCGATACGCTCGACCATCGTGGCCGACGTAATCCAGGCTTGACCGCCCTCCCAGCCGTTCACATCGGGCGGGAACATCAGTTGCATGCCCATCGCCTGAAGCGCCTGGCTCGCCGCTCCGCTGTAGAGTCTGGAGGCCAAGGGAGCGCCCGTTTCCGCGGTCGCTTGCTTGAGCAAGCCGCCCAGTATCTCACCGTAACCCATTTGACGCATCGTCACCGTCACGAAATCGACCGGGTTCTTATACACCTTCCGAAATGCCTTTTCCGAGTAGAACTCCGGCGATTCCATGATCGACCGCACGAGCCATTTGATGCTCAGGCCGTTCTTCGTGAACCCGCTAGCGAGCCTCTCAATGAGCCTGGGCTCTGGATTCTCGTAGCCAAACCACGTCCACATCTTCTCGGTGATGTGTTTTGGCGTTTGCGGGTTCTCGCACAAAAGCTTCAGAACATCCTCACCACCGAAGTTCCCGGTCTTCCCGAGGATCGTTTTCTCGCCATTGTCATGCAATCGAGGGCTCAGTAGGAAATCTGCCGCCTGAAACTCGTCGGGAGCCTGCTGCGCAAGACGGCGGCGGCGGAAGGTCCAACCCGTGAATGCCCGCGCCGTTTCTTGCACGTCTTTCTCGCTGTAGTGGCCGATGCCGAGCGTGAAGAGTTCCATCACTTCTCGGGCGAAGTTTTCGTTCGGCTTGCCCACGACGTTGTACTGATTATCGAGCCAAAACAGCATCCCGGGGTCTTTGCTGACATTCAACAGCAGATCGGAAAACGAGCCCAGGGCACCGGATCGCAACGTCTCAATCTGGTGAAACATCAGCGGTGGCAAGTTCACTTTTATCGCGCTTGTTGCGAAGTGATCGTGCCAGAACAGCGTCATCTTTTCTTGCAAAGGCCGCCGCGTCACTAGCAGACGCATGACCCAATGCGCGACGACCGCTTGCATCGGAACGATGGGAGGGTCTTTTAGGCGAAATAGGGTTATTGGAACGTCGAACCCCTCGTCGACCTTTTCGTAGTCAATCAGCTTATCGGTCGCCCCTTTCAGGCCGCCCGAGCCGTAATAATCCAGTTCGGCTTCGCTCGCGCCGAGTCCGAATCGCCGGAGCAAGTGTGCGACTTTCTGGCGTTCGGTGAGTTCCATGTCCGCTACGACGGTTTCGCCCCTCAAAGGTTCACTTTCCGACGAGCTTGTTGACCTTTTCGGCGGTGGTCTCGTAGTTTTCGCGGGCGGATTCAACGTCCTTCATCAGGCTCTGATAATTTTCGTTCGCAGTGGACAAGTTCTTCTTGACGTCCTCGACCGATTTGCCCGCGTTCTCGGCTTGCTTCTTGGCGTCTTCGACCATTTTCGCGGCGCGCTCTTGAAGGTCTTTGAGGCGCTCGGCCGCGTTTAGCTTGGCGATGGAGGCCTTGGCAGCTTCGACCTGCTTCATGATTTCTGGTGTCGGATTCGGGATACCGCTCAGCTTTTTCTGGGCGCCTTCGGCGGCTTTGCGCGCGGAGTCCATGGCTTCCCGCGTACTGTCCGGGGTGATTGCAGCGACCTTTTTTGCAACGGAGTTCCAAGCTGTTACTGCCGCTTTCGACGCGTGTTCCCAGGCTTTTCCGCTTTCCTTGGCGAAGGTGTCGCGCTCTTTTGGCTCGCAGCCCGCCAGGGCAACGCATAGGGCAGCAACTAGAAGAGTCCTCACATTTAGAAGACGTTGGCACATTAAGCTCGGTTGCGCTTTTCCACGGGGATCAGAGGCCGAAGAATGGAAGCAACTCGCCGAGGCTGGCGATGACTGCATCGGGTTCGGGAGCGCCTTCGGGCCGCTCTTCCGGTTTGCTCGCCTTGTCCTTCGCGCTCGGAGGAACGTCGCTTGGGCGTCGGATCCAGATACCCGTCCACCCCGCTTCAATCGCTGGTTGAACGTCGTGAGCATAGCTATTGCCGATCATAGCGATCTCATGGGGCTCGAGTTCGGCCTCGCTTGTTATGTGGCTGAAGAGGGCGGGAAGGGGCTTTCCGCGGCCCATTTCACCTTCGATATAAAAGCGGTCGAAGTATTTTTCGATTCCGAGAGTCGCGATTTCCTGGCGCTGGATATCGGCGGGACCATTCGTGATGAGGCCGAGCGGATACTTCGCGGAAAGCGCGTCCAAAACCTCGATTGCATCATCAAAGAGGGCGAGATTCTGGTTCCGATTGCTCGCGTAGGCTTCGCTTAGGCGCGAGGCATGGTCGCTATCATCCACGCCCGCGCGGAGAAGAGTCAGGCGCATCTGTTCGGTTCGTGTGGGCTCACCGACCTTGAGGTACGTCGCGTACCATCCGGTCTGTTTCAACGTCGGGCTGAACTCCCGAAACGCAGCCGCCCAGTGCTGAACCATTTCGTCGGCGGTGTGCCCTTCCGGGCCCTCATCTTCGAATGCCTTGCGCAACCCGGCTTTCGAAGCGCTCCAGTAGCCGCAAAGGGTGTCGTCGAGATCGAAAAAGATCCGGCGGACGGGCGCGAATTTATCTGACACTGAGGAGGATTATGGCTTAACCTTGGACCCCGCGTTCTCACGACTGACCCCGAGGGGAACCGTGCTCAGATTCTTGACGTCTCCAATGTCAAACCCGGAGGTTTGAAATGAAACTGAAACTATTCCTTAGCGGACTGTTGGGTCTGCTTACTGTGGCCGCGATGGCCCAACCCGAAGATGCCGAGCTACGCCGCCAGATGCAAGCATTTTATGCTCGGATGGACGGCTACATTGCAAAGGGAGACACCAATGCAGTCGTGCGAACCATGGATCCCAACTACGTTTACACCGATGTGCAAGGCCACCGAATGGGCTACGCCGAGATGAAAACAATGATGATGAACATGCAAAGTACCATGAAAGGCGCGAAGTCTTGGACCAGCGTGAAGCATGTGCAGGGCAATGACCAAGAGGCCTTCGTCTGGGTTGAGATGAA
>JBKJJL010000139.1:0-5173 GCA_046597875.1 Fimbriimonadaceae bacterium
GCGATCGTCGCACTCAGCTCCGAAGGAGACGGCCCGGGAGATTTTCTGGCGAACGTTCGAAAGCTCATCAAGCTTGGATTGAAACGAGACGATGCGCTTAAAGCAATGACGCTAACCCCCGCCGAAATCTTCGGCATGAAGGATTGGGGCCGGTTAGAAAAAGGATCGGTCGCCAACATCACCGTGATGGACGGCGATTTCGCAGACGAGAAGACGATGGTCAAATGGATGATCGTCGGCGGCAAAAAATTTGAGGTGAAGAAATGAGGAAGGATGTTGGATTCAAGAGCTCCGGGCTCCCCTCTCCGCGAATGATTCGTGTCGCGGGGAGGGGTTGGGGGTGGGGTGCGGGAGTGCGCGTCCTCGGTTCAGTTTTGATTTTGAGCCTGATGGTGAGCGCGTCCGCCCAGAAATTTCCGGTTGAAACCGATTCGATGCGGCGTAATGTTGCGAAAACGAACGGCAATGTCCTGATTCGAAACGCGCGGATCATGACGATCACGAAAGGCACGATTGAGGGCGGCGACATTCTCATCCAAAACGGGAAGATCAAAGAGATTGGCAAGAACCTCAGCACGCCTCCCGGCACGATGGTTATCGACGCCACCGGCAAGGTTGTCACTCCCGGAATCGTGGACGCCCACGTCCACCGCGGCACCCAGGCCACGAACGAAGGCAGCGATTCGATCACTGCCGAGGTGCGCATTCTGGACGTCCTCGATCCGAGTGCGAAAAATGTTTGGCAGGCCCTCGCAGGCGGCGAAACGACCGGCATGGCGCTTCACGGAAGTTCCAACTGCATCGGTGGCGAAAGCGTCGTCATTAAGTTCAAATATGGCCGGAAGCCGAGTGAAGTGGTCATTCCCGATGCCCCTCGAATGGTCAAATTCGCCCTCGGGGAGAATGTTACAAGATCGGGTCAGGCGACGTCCACTCGCTTCCCCAAAACTCGAATGGGCCAGCAGGCCGTCTATCGTCGCGGATTCACCGAAGCTCGCGAATACATCAAGACTTGGGACGCCTTCGAAAAGGGCGGAAAATCTGGCACTCCCCCACGAAGAGACCTCAGACTTGAAGCCTTGGCCGATATCCTGAAGCAGAGAATCTGGGTGCAGTGCCACAGCTATCGAGCAGATGAAATGCTGATGATGGTCCGCCTCAGCCAAGCGTTCGGATTCAAGATCGGGGCCATGCAACACGCCCTGGAGGCCTACAAAATCGCGCCCGAGCTTGCCAAAGCAGGCGTCGGCGTATCGATGTTCGTCGATAGCTGGTCGTTCAAGATCGAAGGCTACGACGCGATTCCGTTTAACGCCGCAATCTGCAGCAAGGCGGGCGTTAACGTGTCGATCAACACCGACGGCACCTCCGGACTTCCTTCGCTCGCAATTGACGCGGCAAAAGTGATGCGCTACGGCGGCCTCTCGGAAGATCAGGCGATGGCGATGATCACGATCAACTCCGCGAAAGAGCTTGGAGTGGATCATCGGGTGGGCTCTCTGGAGGTCGGAAAAGATGGCGATGTCGTCATCTGGGAAGGACATCCGCTCAGTGTTTACGGCACGAAGGTCATGATGACCTTCATCGAAGGCGAATCGTACTTTGAGCGCAAGGATGCCTTCGGGGTCGACAAGACCTCAACGATCAAAACGCGACTCGACAACAATCAGAATCGAACCCCGTTAGATATCCGCGACGGGAGAACGTACGCGATCACTGGCGCGACGGTGTATCCGGTTTCGAGCGCGCCCATCATGGACGGAACCGTCGTGATCAAGGACGGCAAGATCGAGGCAGTTGGATCCGATGCCCACATCCCGAGCGGCGCGATTCGGGTCAATGGAAGAGGACTTCACATTTATCCCGGATTCATCGACGCGGGCAACTCGATCGGCCTCGCTGAGGTCGGTCCGATCGGGCAGATGAATGATGGTTCGGAGTTGGGAACTAACCAACCCGACCTCATCGCGCGAGTATCCGTGCAGTGTCAATCCGAGCACATGCCGGTCGCGCGAATGGGAGGCGTCCTGGCATCGCTCACCCGTCCCAGTGGTGGCGCAATCAGCGGCCAAGCTTCGGTTATCCAGAACTATGGATACACGACCGAGGAGATCGACCTCGGCAAATCCATGCTCGCGATTAACTTCCCCGGCGGCGGGGGCGGAGGGTTCGGGCTCGATCTCGACGCCTGCGATGACGAACGCACGGGTTTTGAGGAGTTCATGGGCGGAGCCGTGCAAGGTGGTGGCGGCGGAGGGGGCGGTGGCGCAACCCAGACCGAAATTGAGGACTTCTTCAAGCAGGCTCAGGAGTATTCCAAGAAGCGCGGCAGCGTTCCCGTTAGCCTCCAAATGGAGGCGATGATCCCCTATCTCGAAGGCAAGGCACCCGTTTTGTTAAGGGTGAGATCGGCGGCTTCGATTCGCAATGCGGTCGCCTTTGGCGAAAAACTAGGGCTGAAAATCGTGCTCTCGGGAGCTCCCGACGCGTGGAAGGAAGCCGACTTGCTGCGAAGCAAGAAAATCCCCGTGATCATCGAGCCCGCCGGAAAATCAACCCTGAGCGCGAATGCCCCCGCGAACGACTACGATCCCTACGACACGACCTTCGTCTTGCCGTATCTGCTCGCAAAAGCGGGCGTGCAGTTCTGCTTCATGTCGAACGAAAACGCAGGGTCGTTTAACCTTCCGGTGAGAGTCGGCCAGTCATGCGCTTACGGATTCAAACCGGAAGACGCGCTTCGTGCCTTGACCCTCTCCGCAGCTGAGATTCTGGGAGTTGCCGATAGAATCGGTTCCATCGAACCCGGGAAACTCGCCAACCTGGTCATCTCCGACGGCGATCCGTTTGAGCTGACATCGAACATCGTCGCCGTCTTCGTGCAAGGTAAACCCATCGCGCTGGAGTCCAAGTTTACGAGGCTGAGAGACCAATATATGAAGCGACTGAACTAGGCCTTGATGGTGGCTCGTGCAGCGAGGTTCGCCTTGTTGCACGGGCGATACATAGTTGGCTGTACGTGGCTACAATAGGAATCATGCGCGCGCTTTTGCTTTCTTTCCTGATCGCCGTTGTTCCGGCTTCCTTTACGGGAACGTACAAAGGGACCCAAGGCAACGTCGATTTTACGCTTGAACTGACTCAAGATGGTTCAAAGGTTACAGGCAAAGCCACCGCCGGTGACGGCCTCGTGAACTTCAAGCTCAGCGGCACGGCTGAGGGAGAAAGCGCGGAAGGCGAGATGACGATGGCGGGCGATGCCGAAAAGCTCTTCTTCCGAGCAACTCATACCGCCGACGGCCTATTGATGAAGATTGCCGAGCCGGGCGACAATGGCAAGGCGAACTGGGCCGAAGCCGACACGATCGCCTTCAAACGAACCTCTGCCGAGCCCGTGAAGGAATCGGGCGGCAAACTTTCGAAGTTCTCCAAGACTCCGATCGCTGTGCTGAGTTCGGGCAAGGAATACACGCACGCCTCGGGCGGCAAGTTCCGCTATCCGGCGACCTGGAAACTCACCGAGGGCGAGGGCTTTTTGGAGTTGACACCACCTGACGCCGCTGAGGGCGAACGCATTCTCATTCTGGGGGAATCCGCCGGAGACGCGACAGACCCCGCAAGCCCAGAGATCGTCGCCTATCTAGACCAGCAGGTGAAAGCCCAGCTACCGACCATGAAACGGATCGGCCAAGTCGAGAAAGCGACGGCCGGTTCCGGGAAAGGCGCGTTCTTGGTTTGGGAAGGCGATGTATCCGGGCTCGCTGCGCAGGTTCGCGCTTACGCGACGATTTTGAAAGGATATGGGATATCCCTTGTCGCCGGGGGTCCGAAAGAGGCAGTGGCGAAAAGAGACAAGCAGCTGCGAGAAATCTTCTACACGTTTGGCTGGGGGCAAGGCAAGACCGACGCCCGCTTGGTAGGCACTTGGAAGCACTGGGCGTACGCTGCGACCAGCGGGCGGGAATCCAGTGCGACCTGTGTCCTCGGCGCCGATGGCAGATTCTCCTACAGCAGTAGCTCCGAGATGGCCGCGAATTACAAGGGAACGAATCAATACGGTGATCAAACCGCCTGGGGAGCCATGTACAGTCGCTCAGGCTCGGGTTGGGGTGGAACTTGGACGGCAACTGGCGACGAGATCACCTTGAACTTCGAGGACGGAACCACGCAAACGTTCGATTACACGTTCAAACAACAAGGCGCAAACACTTTCTTGGTGACGTACGGCTCGGATCGAAGCAAGCCGATGGAATGGAGCCGGGGATAGGGGTATTGGGTATTGGGTATTAAGGTATTAGAGTATTGAGGTATTGATTGAGGTGTTCCTTATCCTTCCCCTCCGCGACCGTCGCGCCCTTTGCGTGATGCTTTCCAGGGCAAAAGGTGCCAACACCCAATACCCAATACCTTAATACCCAAACACCTCAACACTCCAACACCATCCCCATTCAGCCCGGCGTTCTCCCCAGCATCTCCATAACCGCAGGCGGCACGCTCACCGCCTTTCTCGCCGAGCCCATGAGCACGTGCCAGGTGTACCCCTCGGTGACCAGTTTCCCCGTCGAATCGTTGATCACTTCGTACTTGAAGTGCAAGGAAGCTCGGCGAACCTCGGCGAGCCAGACCCGAATCGTGACGATGTCGTCGTATTTCACTTCGCCGCGGTAGCGTGCCTGAACCTCGACGACGGGCAGCATATAACCCATTTCCTCCAAACCCTTGTAGGTGAACCCGCGTGCGCGGCACCATGCGCCTCGGGCGACTTCGAACCAGTAGAGATAATTCGCGTAGTAAGCGTGGCCCATCTGGTCCGTTTCGCCATATCGGACCCGTATTTTTTCTTCAGTGACGTCGTGCACGTAAAAAGTATGGCAATTCCCTTGGAATTTTGCGAGGTGTTCGCTATACTGTCTACATGCGACGCCTCAGCGCCACGATTTTGGCTGTTTTGACTTCGGTCACCCTGTTCAGCCAGCCCATTACGATGACTTACGACAAGCTATGGGGAGGCTCGCTATTCGACACCTTCCGGGATTGTGCTTTAGACAGCGGCGGCAACGCTTACGTGATCGGTCAGGCCTCGCTGACATCGAACAACCGAGTCACTCGGGTGCTCAAGTACGGCCCTACAGGATCGGTCATTTGGTCGAAGGATATGCCAGTAACGGGCGGT
>JBKJJL010000185.1:0-7924 GCA_046597875.1 Fimbriimonadaceae bacterium
TGGGCCTCGTTTACGACGGGCGTGACCATTCGCCGCCGCTAGGCGTCGGGTACCTTGAACCTAATGCGCCTCCCCGTTGAAGACCTCACTCCGCGTCAGATTGTCGAGCAACTTGACCGCTATATCGTTGGCCAAGGGGCCGCGAAAAGGGCGGTCGCCATCGCCTTGCGGAACCGCTATCGGCGTCAGCAGCTTCCCCAAGAAGATCGCGACGACATTATGCCCAAGAACATCCTGATGATCGGGCCTACTGGGGTTGGAAAGACGGAAATCGCACGAAGATTGGCCCAACTTGCACGGGCACCGTTCGTGAAGGTCGAGGCGACGAAGTTTACGGAAGTGGGCTACGTGGGCCGGGACGTGGAGTCCATCATTCGTGAGTTGGTTGCGAGCGCGGTTCGACTCGTAGAGCGCGAGAGGATGGATATCGTTCGGGAAAAGGCCGAGCAGCGGGTGATAGATCGGATCGTTGAGTTACTCGAAGACAACCCTTGGGACTCGACCCCATTTGGCGTCAGCGAGATGACGGAAACTGAAGAGGGGGAAACGGGCTACGAAGCCGACGAGCAGAAGCGCTTAGCGAAGAGGGCCGCTCTGCGGGAGCGCGTGGTTAACGGCGAAATGGAAACCGAGCTCATTGAGATCGATACCGAAGAAGCCAATCAGCCGTTCGTTCAAGTGTTCTCGGCGCAGGGCCTTGAGGAGATGGGACTGGACTCGATGGGCGGATTCGGAACCCGACGGGTGAGCCACAAACTGACCGTCGCCGACGCGCGTCCGATCCTCTTCGAGCAAGAGGCTACGACCTTAATCGATAAAGGTAGCCTCCACCGCGAGGCGATCGAACGGGCTGAGCAGACCGGCGTTGTCTTCCTCGATGAACTTGATAAGGTTGCGATCCGGAGCGAAGGGGCGGGGCCAGATGTGTCTCGCGAAGGCGTTCAGCGCGACCTCCTGCCGATCATCGAAGGCTCCACCGTGCCCACGAAGTTCGGTCCGGTTAGAACGGACCATATCCTGTTCATCGCCGCGGGTGCGTTCCATATGTCGAAGCCGAGCGACCTGATTCCTGAGCTTCAGGGCCGTCTTCCGATTCGAGTTCAGCTGGATGATCTAAGCGAGAAAGACTTCCGCCGAATCTTGCGCGAACCTCAGAATGCCCTGACCAAGCAATACGAAAAGCTCCTCGGCGCGGACGGAGTAAAGGTAGAGTTCACCGAAGGCGCACTCGACGTGATCGCGTACCTTGCGAGCGAAGTCAACGCGAAAACTGAAAACATCGGAGCGCGACGCCTCCACACGATTGTAGAAAAACTCCTCGAAGAAATCATGTTCGAGGCTCCTGAATGCGGAGAAAAGACGATAATTATCGATGATGAAGCCGTCCGGGTGAAAGTCGGCGCACTTGTCAAGAATCTCGACGCGTCTAGATATATACTTTAAAGATTCTAGGGTTCCTAGTGAGGTTGCTATGGAAGGCAACCGATCATGGATAAGGTGGGTGGATATGAAGAAGGTCGCTAGCCTGATGATCCTGGCATGGAGTGTAACCACGATGGCGGCATTCCAGTCATTTGAGCGGGAAAAGATCCTGGCTTATTGGAGCCAGCCGGATCGCTACGTCATTACGTCGCCAGACGGCCAAAAGGGTGGGCCGTGGCAAGTGCGGCAAACTCCCGAGGGGAGTTTGTGGCTGTGGGCGCTGAATCAGAAGCGTGGTCTCGGAAAGACCTTCGCGGTTGGCGTTGCGCGGAATGACGAAGAGCGAACCTGGGAAGATTGGATCGACGCGAAGTACGCCTACGACAAGTGGACGGCCGCGCTTACAGCCAATCTGGCGAATACCGCCTTAGGCTTTCCAGCCGCTGAGCTCGGACCCGAGCCTCTCCTTCCTGGAGCGATGCCCGAATCCTTGTATCGTTTAGTTGGTGATGCTCCCGTGTTTGCCTTGGCAGTCGAGCCAAAGCAGCATACGGTTTCATTCCACGATGGACTCAAGTTGTCGCTGGTGGATAACGCCAACGTTCCCACTCGTTACGCGTACTATCGATTCTCCGAGGGAGTTCGACACGGCGGTACCCAGGTCAAAAAGTTAGGCGCCGACGAGGTCGATCAGTTGTTTGCGGAATCGGGATTATCAGGTTCGGCGCAAAAGGTGATGAAAGCGGTTTCCTTGCTTGAAGGCGGATTTGATTCCGTGAACACTTACGATACGGGATATGTATCTGTGGGCTTCATTCAGTTCGCGTGCCTCTCTAAAGGTGCCGGATCGCTCGGCTCGGTGCTTCTAAGAGAGAAAACGACAAATCTAGCCCAGTTCGAAGCCGATTTTCGACAGTTTGGACTGGATGTGAAGGAAGACGGGACGCTGATCGCGCTCGGTCTGACGGATGGGCAAGAGTATTTCGGATTCGACGCAGCCAAGCAGATCATCAAGGACAAACGCCTAATCGCAGTTTTCCAGCGCGCGGGCCAAAAGAGCAAGCCGTTCAAAATCGCGCAGATTCAAATCGCGAAAGAGCAGTATTACCCGTCCGAGGAGTCTTTCTCCCTCCAGTTCGGCGGCCAGACGGTCAACGTCAAGGTCTGCGATGTCGTGAAGTCCGAAGCGGGCTTGGCGACGATCATGGATCGAAAGGTCAACACCGGAAAGCTCGGTCCCCTGCAATCCAAGGCCCAGGAGATTATCAACACCTACGGCTTGAAATCGCTGGACGAGCTAGCCGCGTACGAGCGAGATCTCGTCGCGAGCATTCGGTTCCGCAAGAGCTATCTGGACGACGAGACCCTCTCTCAACCCGCCCAACGTCAGCGAGCGAGTTTGCAGAACACGACGTCAAGAAAGTCAACCCGCAAGGGCCGGACAAAAACGTAAGGAACCCGAGTGGCACGGGCGTCTCGCCCGTGCGTCTCACGCCGTCTCGGTCGTGAATTCCAGAACGGAGGGATTCCAAAGTGGCACGGGCGTCTCGCCCGTGCATCACACGACCGTCTCGGTCGTGAACTCACGGAGCGGAGGGATTCCGAAAGTGGCACGGGCGTCTCGCCCGTGCGTCCCACGACCGTCTCGGTCGTGAAATTTCCGTGGCGGAGAGGGAGGGATTCGAACCCTCGGTGAGTTGCCCCACACCGCATTTCGAGTGCGGCGCACTAGACCACTATGCGACCTCTCCGCCGGAGATTATGGCAGACGCGCGGGCCGTGTGGACTCTTACAGGAACTTCCGCGCGTTCGCCAAGGAGCGCGGAACGGCAACGAGCGGGTCTTCGGCGCCTTCATATTCGACGCTTAGCCAGCCATCAAAGTGAGCTCTCCGCAACTCTTGAAGGCAGGAATCCAGTTCCACAACGCCCTCGCCAATGCAGGCTCCAACGTAGCGCGTGCCCGTCAAAGAGGTAAATGCCCAGCCATCGTGGTCCGGCGCAGCAGGACTGAAATCTTTGAAATGCACCATGTAGGCACAAGCCGCAACCTCGGCGATTGCTTCATGGGAAGGCTGATCAACGAGCAAGAAGTTGCCGGTATCGGGGTTGGCACCAAGCGCATGATTGCCCGACAGGGACCTCACATCCTCAATCAGGGACCGAATCTGGTCTCCCCGACCGGCTAAGGTTCCGTGGTTCTCTAGGGCAAGCCTTATGCCGCGCTCGTGGGCGTAGACCGAGCCTTGTGCCAAACCTTCGACAATCCAGGCTCGGGCTTCCTGAAACGTGATCCCTTCCGCAACATCGCCCGCGAAGACACGGACGACCTTCGCGCCATATTCTAGCGCCTCGTCCACGCCGAACCGAATCCGCTGAAGTTGCGCATCCCGTTCTGCGGGGTCCGACTGGGCAAAGTTGTTGCCGACTGAGAAGATTGGGACGGGCAAGCCGGTTTGCGACAAGGCTTCCTTTGCAAGAGCTCGGTCCCGGCGCAAGGCATCGGCGTCCAGGCCGTTGTCTTTGTAGAAATAGTCGAGAAGTTCCACCCCGTCTGCGCCGGCGTTCTTTGCCTCGTGAATAAATGAAGGAATCGTCAGCCTGCCATCTTGAACGGCCGCGTTGTAGGAGTACATGGAAACGGCAAGCTGCATCATCGTATTCTACCGGCGGCCCTCGATCGGCCTACGGCACCACACGTTCACGCTGATCCCCATCTCCCGAGTCGGCGGGAAGTCTTGCACAGGATCGTCCTCGTGCAAAACGAAGTAGCGATAGTGCGCGAGTTGCTCGATTTGATCGCGCACGTCTTCTGGTTTCCAGCCGATTTTTGGAGCGATTTCGTAGTGATATTCGAAGAACATCTCCGGCTGATCCCGACGGATCGTGTTTTCGCCTCCCTTGATCGCTTGAGGCTCGAAGCCTTCCACGTCGATCTTGATGAAGCCCACACGGTCCAACTTGCAGGTCTCAACGATAGCGTCGATCGTCACAACCGGGACCTTCACTTCTCTTGTCGTTGCGCCCACGGTGATGCCGCTGAGCGACGCCGCGTCCGAGCTTCCTGGCGCGGTGAAGAAGGTAGTTTCGCCGTTATGATCTCCAACTGCGGCGCTGTACAGCGTGATGTTCCTAAGGCCGTTCAAAGCAAAGGTGCAGGCAGCCCGGCGCGCGGTTTCTGGATCGGGTTCGACCGCGATGACTCGTTGGTCAGTTCGGCTCGCTATCAGCGCGGCGACGACGCCCATGTTCGTGCCAACGTCTAGATAGGCGCCTGGATTTTCGCGGAGGCTTTCGAGAATATACTGGGCGGGTGCCTCTTCATAGCCGGGCATAACGGCGATGCCTCGCGCATATCGGTCTCTCCGATCCCCAAACATCTTCAAGCCGCTGCTTTCGAAAATGAAGTACGGCTTGCGACGGTTCATGACCCGCTTCACGATGCTTTCGACGCGTTTCTTGGTCCGGCGGCCCTTCGTTTGGCTCCAGCGGGAAAGGTTCATCGCCCAGTCGTTCTTGCCGACCTTCGGCATCATCTCCGCCAAGATCCGCTCGAAGTCTTCGTACTGGAGGATCATCGAGATGACAGTACCTCCCGGTACACGGTTTCAACGTCTTCGGCGACTCGGTCCCAGTGGAAGAGCGCGGCGTACTTTTTGCGACGTGCTTCGATTGCCTCCCGCGATTCTGTCGTGCTCAGTTGACTCTGGATGGCCAGGCGGATGGCGCTCATGTCTGTTGGGGACACGTAGATGGCGTCGTCGCCAAAGTACTCTTCCGCCCCCCACGTGTTGCTGAGGACGAGACGCGCCCCCGCGCAAGCCGCCTCGATCGCGGCCAAGCTGAGCACTTCCATACGGGAAACGAGTGCGAAGACCTTGGTGCCCACAAGCGCTTCGCCGAGGGCAGGATCGTCGGGGGAAACGGCCCCCTGAAAGTGAACATTGGATTCAGCAGCCGTCCGACATTTCGAAGCGTAACTTGCGTCGGTAGTGGCCCCGATGAGGGTCAGGTCTGAAGACACACCCTTCATCGCTTGTATCAGGGTCAGCTGATTCTTGCCGTCGTCCAATCGTCCCACGCACAGAACCCCATTTCTCTCTGTTGGCGAATCGGGCATCACTCGCGTAAGACCATTGGGGATCTGGGTTGACTTTGCGAGGGAATGGCCGTAGAAGTCCTCAAGGTTTTGGCGCTCCGCCTGAGTAAGCACGATCAGCCGTGCGGACTTCTCATAGAGCTTTTTTTGCCCGCGGAAGATGGTCCGATCGGTCGCGGCTTTGCGAACGGCTCGAAATCTTAACGCGGAGCCGGTGCACGGAGGCGAAAACACGGGTGAGCAAACATAAGGAATCCGCCGCTCCTGGACTTGGCGCGCGACGTCCCAGTATCCTTCAAAGGTGCCGAAGAAGTGGACGATTTCGCCGAGTTCGCGATCTTGTGGGGCGAGGACGTTGACGTTCCATCCCCGCCTCTCCAGCGTGGCCTTCGTGTGCATTGCTTGACTCTCTAAGCCTCCCCAAGCGAGGCCACCGTGCAAACTCAACACAAACGTGACGGTTGGCATTACCGCGTTACGACGACGGTCTCGGGCGGACTTCCCATCATCCAGCGCGTGATTGGAGTGAGGAAAATACCCGCCAAAACAACGCCCGCGACACACAGGACGCAGGTAACGCTGACTCCAGTTGGCATCTTGAACGCGGGCCGCGGGTCTTTGTCTTCGGCAACGAAGGCATTCCAGGCGACGCCAAGATAGTAGGCGACGGATATCGCGGATGAGATCGCGAGAACGACCGCGAGAGGGGTGAGCCCTGCCGAAACCGCGTCTTGGAAGATGAAGAACTTACCAAAGAATCCCGCGGTCGGGGGGATACCGATGAGGGAAATCATGAAGATAAGCAGGGCAATCGCCGCGCCGGGATTACGCTGCCAAAGCCCTCGCAGGTCTTCCAGCCTCGTTCCCTCCTTTCCTTCTCGAACGTTTAGCGTCAGCACTGCAAACGCACCCAGCGTCATGAACGCATAGGACATTAGATAGTAAATCGTGGTGGCGATCGTCACCTTGTCAGGTGCCTGAACGTAACTCAGCAAGCCGACAAGCAAGTAGCCCGCGTGACCGATGCTGGAGTAGCCGAGGATACGTTTGACGTCTTTCTGGAGGAGAGCAACCGCGTTGCCAACGAGCATCGTCATCATTGCGACCGCAGCCATTGCCGGGACCCAGTCCTCTCGAATCGGGATTCCCGCCTGCATGACTCGGAACAGCGCCGCGATTGCACCGATCTTGCTGCATACCGCCATGAACGCGGCGACGTTGGTCGGCGCGCCTTGGTAGACGTCGGGCGCCCACTGGTGGAACGGAACAAACGCGCTTTTGAATCCGAGCCCGACGAACATCAAGGCCAGCGAGAACAGCATCAATACGCGCCCGTTCGGATTGCCGATTAGCGCGTTGTTGAGGGCGCTCAAATCGAGCGATCCCGTCGCTCCGTAGAAGAAGGCGATTCCGTAGAGGAAAAATCCCGAAGCAAAAGCTCCAAGCAGGAAATACTTGAGCGCCGACTCTTCCGATTTCGACTCTTTTCGGCTCATTCCCGCCATGACGTAAAGCGCGATGGAGAGGATTTCGAGCCCAATGAAGATGACGAGCAGGTTCCGCGAGGTCGCCATGAGCATCGCCCCACTCGTCGACCACAGCACCAAGGGATAGAACTCGCCAAAGGGAATCCGTTTCGCCCTCAAATAACCCTCGCTGAAGAGGATCGTGATTGCGCAGGCCCCAATCAAGAGAAGCTGAATGACCAACGAAAACCGATCGCGAACGACCATGTCCACCAAGGTCATTCCGTCGGCTAAGTTGAACTGGCTGACGGTCAGAATGCCCGCGACAACGAGACCGATGAGCGAAGCGAAGACAATGGAATTGTTGTTCTTCTTCGGCCAGATGATTTCAATCGTCAAGGCAAGAATGCCGGTGACGATGACCGCGACGATTGGTGCGATCATCAAGAAATCGATATTGGACGGGACGGGGAAGGCGGCGGAAAGATCAGGCATGGTTGGTCGTCTCCTTTTCCACCCAAGGTTGTACGGCCTCGAAATTCGGGGCAAAAAGGAAGTCGGCGGTGGGGTCTTCGGCGGCGAGGGCTCCGCGTCTCATGGTCCGCATCTGCACGACGGAAACGTCCGTCCGGTCAATATCCCACGCGAACGCGTGGGCGGGAAGGTCGCTCACGAAGTCGAGATAGGCTTCTTCGCCCGCGTCGATCCAGAGCAGATTGAAGGTCGCGTCTTTGATTTCCTCAAGGAGTTCACGGTCGCGTTCGAGGTAAAAGCCTCCGTATTGCATCGGCGTCGTGTGGGCGGGATCGGCCCCCATGAGTCGGTAACAAATGCCGTCGGCACCGTCTTCGGCGGCTCGGTCGCATTCCGCGCGGACCTCGTCGCAAAGGCGGTCGAGCTCCTTTGCACCGGCTTCGGGGTCCCCGGCGAGAAGCTCA
>JBKJJL010000213.1:0-7058 GCA_046597875.1 Fimbriimonadaceae bacterium
GTTCACCGAAATGATCGTGAAAGCGATCGGATTCGATTTTACGCGGGGACGCCAAGACACCGCTCCGCACCCGTTCTGCACCGGATTCTCGGTCGGCGATATCCGCTTGACGACGCGCTACAAGGACTACATCGGCTCCGCAATTTTCGGCTCTCTCCACGAGGCCGGGCACGGAATGTACGAGCAAGGGTCGCCGATGGAATGGGATCGCACTCCTCTTGCAGGAGGCTGCTCGCTGGGAATTCACGAGAGCCAAAGCCGCACGTGGGAGAACATCGTGGGCCGTTCGAAGGCGTTCTGGCAACGGTTCCTTCCCGACCTGCAGACCACCTTCCCGCAGCTTGCATCCTACGATTTGGATAGCTGGTACCGGGCGATCAACAAGGTCGAACCAAGCTTCATCCGAGTAGAAGCAGACGAAGTCACCTACAACTTGCACGTCTTGGTTCGGTTCGAAATCGAGTGCGACGTCCTAACCGGCAAACTGGCGGTAAAGGATATGCCCGACGCCTGGAACGCGAAGTACGAGCAGTATCTGGGAGTCACGCCGAAGACAGATTCGGAGGGATGCCTCCAGGATGTGCACTGGTCCATGGGTTCGGTCGGCTACTTCCCCACTTACAGCATGGGGAATCTGATGAGTTACCAGTTCTGGACGTGCTTGGAAAAAGATCTGGGCGACACAGACGCGATGATCGCTTCGGGGAACTTCGAGCCTATTCTGGGCTGGCTGCAAGAGAAAATCTATCGCCAAGGCCAGCGCTACGCGCCGAAAGATCTGGTCACGCAAGTAACCGGAAAACCCATGGGCGCCGACGACTACCTAGACGGACTAGAGGCGAAGTACCGAGCAATCTACGAGCTGTAGTTCCTGTACCTCGTTCGGGAAAATGCACGAACCAAACTAACCGGAGTTACGGCGTCGTGGGAGGTGGAGGTTTTTTCCACCTCTCGATCGCCGCTTGCACTTCACGCCGAAACGCTTCGGGCAAGGCGCTGAAGGCTACCCAAGGCGTTACTTTCGGAATCGCTTGCTCCTGATATTCACTTTGCATTCCATGGGAATCCTCTAACAAGAGGAGAACGTCGATCTGTCGGACGCGCCCGAATTGAAATTCTTTGGGGGCATTTGCGGGGTCTTGATTGAAAAAACTGGCGAGCGCCTCCGCGTTCGTACACGGCATAAATTCCCGTGCTGATCCGGTTTTCAGCGAAGTTGCTTTGAACCTTACTGCCTCAAAGTTCGTGAGGGTTGTTTTTAGCAAGGTGGTCTCCGGAAGCCCATTGGGATAGGCTTCCGTTAGCTCGCTTTGCCTCAACGAGCGCTGGCCCGCGGTCGTGACGTTGAGCGACTCCGCATTGAAAATGAGGTCATGCGCGCACGTTCTCTGGGCCGGGCTCAAGTCACTCAGCGACACCGTGGCGCCCTCAAGCAGGGCATTCCTTTGTGCTGGTTCCGCCAGAGCCAAGAGCCTTAACATCCCGATCTGATAGGGGTCACGATAATCAACTCCGGCAAGGTTTAGAAACCACGTAATGGTGGAGGCTCGCCATTCGCTTGTCGCAACAGAAAGCCTGATGAGGGATTCCAGGGTAGCGAATCCTTTTGCCTTGTAACTTCGGATGTACTCGCTTAGCCCGCGTCGGTTTGTCCTGCGAAGCCGGCTTGCAAACGGCTCTAATGGGCGTGAGATGACCCATTTTTCGGAGTCAGCGTCGGTAGCCATATTCACTCCTAGCGTTCGGATGTACTGGTCCAGCTTGTAGGGCATCGTAAGCCAAGACTTGGCGAGCTGATCATTCAAATACACGATCACGGGCTTTTTCGCATACGCACTCCAGGCCGCAATGGACTCCGTATGCACGAGGCCCAGCGGTTCTTGGGTGGCAGGATCTGCGTAGTAGGCGGTGACTTCCTCCGGTACGGGCTGCTGTTTGGGGACCGACTCGATGTACTGTTTGGATAGTGGCGACAAGGCTATCTCCGGCATGTTCGGCATCGGTTCGATGGGCTGCATGCCAGCGTTTCGGTTCACGGCCGGCTTTGCGCTCACTAACACCTTGCCATCCTTGTCAAGGAGGCGAACGGTCGTGAAAATCTGCCACGGATTATTGGTATCTACCACAACCAGGACCCGATCCCAATCGGCAGGAATGTCCCGGACGTAGTCGAATCCGCTTACATACGTGCCGGTGTGGCCAGCGGGCTCACCCTTGGCCTTGACCGCATCCGCGTAAAGGTTTTGCTCCCGCTGGACAGACTCGATGAGCGTCGCTAAGTCCTTAATCCCGAGGGGCTTTTGCATCGCGTTCGGGCGGCTGCTTAGGACCGTCCGCTTGCCACTAGGAATCTTTGAGAACGCCTCCAAGCCGATGGCCTCGATTAATCGGCGACCAAACCGGCCCATGGGCGAGCGACCATTCAAGAGCGTTAGCTGGCTGTAGTCCGACGAACCCATCTCTACTTTCGATTTGAACTCGTACCGGTAAGCAGCGAGCGCGGTCGCTTGCTGCTGCTCGAAAGGCTCTTTCAGGCTGATCGTTTCAAGCGAGTCCTTCAGCCATTTCGCCCTGCTCATGGCGTCACGACTTTGGTCTTCCAAATCCTGCGCCTTCGTCCGCGTCAGAACCCAGCTGTCCTTGCGTTCAGACCACGTCGCGTTGACGGCTTCGGCGATGCCATCCATAAGTTCGCGGATGGGGCGTTTCGGGCTCGCGATTCCGACGACATCCTCGGCCACACTTGCATCGGCGGACAATTTCAGGGACGCCTTGGAGCCGATTTGAGGCAGCAGTCGGGAAAGCGGCTCCACGGTCGCGGAAATGTCAATCTCGGCGAAGGGGATCGCAAGCAGAGCGACAAGCACGTGCGTCATGGTCTCTATTCTACGCGCATCCGCATGATGAAGCAATTTCTATTTCACACCACTCTCGGGTAGCATCGCGAAATGCGACCTCGCGAAGTCGTCATCGTTTCCGGAATCGCCGTAGGCTTTCTGAGCCTTCTCGGGTTCGTGAAACCCGAGCCCCAAGGTTCCGGCATGAATCAACTCCGGCAACTCGGGCGGGGCATCCTCCTCTACCGAGACGACGCCCATGGCGTTTATCCCCTCGGCATGGGTAAGGATTCACACCTCGATCAATGGCTTTCGCACCGCGGTATCGAAGCGCCAGCGGGCCTTATGCGAGACACCGACCCGTCCGTGACCTTGGCGCACCGCAGTGCCTGGGTGAATGCGGTTGCTCGGTATTGGCCGAGTCCAGAACTCTTGAAAATTGCGGGTGCACCCATAAAAGGGGGTCGCCGCAAGTTAGAAGATACAATCCGCGACCCGTGGCTGGTGGGGGTCAACTACAATGGGTTGCTCCACCAGTATGAGCATGCAAGTGTGCCCCACCCTGAGCTGGTTCCCCTAATTTGGACAGGGCAAGGGCGAGCCAACCGTGAAGGCTGCGCCGTCTCCTCGCCTGTCTTGTACTGCTTTGCCCGCCCCGGCCAGGAGCCTTGCAAATTCACTCCACAAGGCTCATTCCCAGCACACGCGGTCATCTTCCCTCCCGTGGGGCCGGCGGGTGTGTTCGACGGGGCGATGGTGTTCGGAATGGCGGACGGGTCCGCGAAGCGCGTTCTTCCCGATAAGGTTATGGACATGAAGTCCGAGGACCCCTGGGGATCGTACGATTCAAGGGGACACGGGACGACTTACAAGACGGACAGCGCTCAGTACATGCCCCTGTTTCGCCCCGATCGAAAGCCGATCAACGATCGGTGACAGTTAGACCCTGGAAGGGTCATATCCGAATAGCCTGGGGGTCGAAGACCCCAGGACCCGACGCATTTCCCGCACCGCGGAGCGGTGCCAGCTCTCTTCGGACTCGTGATGGCACCGCTTCGCGGTGCGGGTTTGGCTTGTCTCTTTCCCCGGGGTCTTCGACCGCGGGGCTATTCGGATATCACCCTTTTCAGGGTGCGAAACTATTCAAAAAACCGCTCATCGTAACTGACCCCGTGCTCGTCTAGCAGTTTCCGAAGTTCATCCGCCGAGGAGACACTCCGATGGTGCTCTTCTTGGTTGGCGATGTACTTGGTTATTCGAGGAAGGTCAGATTGGCTGACGCTTAATGCGGCGTAACCAACCTGCCAGGCAAACCCTTGTTGTTGCCCTGAAGCCCAAACGGAAGACGCCTTCTTGACTTCTCTCACGAGATCAGATATTGCGTGAGTCGCCTTGAGGCTGATCAAAATGTGCACGTGATCGGCGACACCTCCCACGATCATCGGTTTCGCATCGAGCCCGGCAACCGTGCCTCCGATGTAGTTGTGCATATCCTGCCGCCATCTTTCCCCTATCAACGGTGCACGACCGCTGGTCGCGAAAATGATATGGACATAAAGGCTTTGATAGGTGGATGCCATGACGAATTCTGGCACCCTTTAGCATGCGCAAATGGCCCCCCGGGAGGGCCACGCTGCTGGTTTCAAGTGTTCCACCCTCGGATTGGCCCCTGAGACTCTGAAAGGGTCATATCCGAATAGTCTGGGGGTCGAAGACCCCAGGGCCACGACGCGAGTTCCCAGCACCGCGGAGCGGTGCCAGCTCCTCCCGGATTCTGATGGCACCGCTCCGCGGTGCGGGTCGTGGCGGGTTCCCTCGCCCGGGGTCTTCGACCGCCGGGCTATTCGGATATCACCCTTTCAGGGTGGGGATTCCCGACCCTTGGGGTCGCAGACCCCAAGGGTATCGGTAACCTACCCCCCAATCCGGGGCGGGGCGGCGTTGCCGGTGTCGGTTACGTCTTCGACCTTCACCGAGGTCATGTATTCTTTGCCGTCCACCTTCAGAGTGATTCGGCAATCGCCCGATTGCATGACTCGACCACGAGCGCGTGCGTTCCAGTAGATCACGTTTAGGCCCGCTTTCTTGTCGCCATCGCGCTCGAAGAGGGTGCGGCCGTCAATATCGGTCACAGTCAGCCGAACTTCCTTCGCCTCGCTGCGGAGGTAGTAGCTGATATGCGTTCCCGGCTGCGTATTGGGCGACTGATACAAACCGTCGCCGTCCCACTGCTTGCCGTTCACGTTTCCGAAGAAGTAGATCGGCGAAGGCTTCGTCAAGGTGACTTCCTTTTTGAGGTTCTCCGCGGTCAGATCTTCCAAAGCGCCGACTGGAATCGTCCAGATTGACCGTCCGTGGGTTCCGACAACGAGGTCGCCATCCCGGGGGTGAAGCGCGAGGTCGTGAACCGGGACGGTTGGGAAGTTTCCGCCGCTGAACTTGCTGTACGTCACTCCGCGATCGAAGGAGACCCAGAGGCCAAATTCGGTTCCTACATAGAGCAGGTCCGGATTCCTCAAACCTTCGCGAATGACATAGGCCGATTCATTCTCGGGCATATTGCCATTGATCTTCTTCCAAGTCTTGCCGAAGTCATCCGTCATGTACAGGTAGGTCTTGTAGTCGTTGTTTCGATGACCGTCAAACGTCGCGTAGCAACGGCCCTGCTCGAACCGACTTGCGGCGACCCTCGATACCCAAGTATTGCGAGGCAAATCCGGGATGTTCGAAGTCACGTTCGTCCAAGAAACGCCATCGTTCTGGCTCACGTGAACGTATCCGTCGTCGGTACCGACCCAGATCAAGCCGCGCTTCGTGGGTGATTCGCAGATCGTGATGATCGTGCAGTGCATTTCTGCGCCGGTGTTCTCGGGGCTGACGGAGTTGCGCCCAGGTTGAAGTTTTCGGGGATCTTCACTCGAAAGGTCGGGACTGATTGCCTCCCAGCGATCGCCACGATTCACGCTCTTGAACAAGCGGTTTCCGCCGAAATAGAGCGTCTTCGAGTTGTGCGGCGAAATGATGATCGGCGCACTCCAGTTAAAGCGCCACCGTTCTCCCTCCGCGGGACGAGGCGTTGTATTGGACGCGTTCGGGCGGATTGAGCGCTGACTCCCGTACTTGAAATCGTAACGAACCAAGCCGCCACCTTGACTTTCGCCATAGCCGGTCGTCCAATCTTCAGGATCGACTTGGGCATGGAATCCATCCCCGCCGACAAAAGTGAACGTGTCGTATTGGGTCGGTCCACCTCCCAATGTCTGAGTTGGCGATGCCCAAGTGCCATTGTCTTGAAGGCCGCCAAACACCCAGTACGGCTTGCGCATGTCAAACCCGATGCCATAGAACTGACCAATCGGCATGGTGTGGATGTGTTGCCACGTTTTGCCCTTGTCGCGGGTTTGGGCCGCGCCGCCGTCTTCGCCGATGATAATGTGATTATTGTCGTCTGGATTTATCCAGAACGAGTGATGATCAACGTGAACCGTTTGTGGAAAGGGTTTAAAAGTAGCGCCTTTGTCATCGCTGACGACTACAGACGTAGCTGGCACGTAAACTCGGTTAACGTCAACGGGATCATGCCTTGGAATGCTGAAGTAAAACGGTCGCGGGTTCGTGGTGCTCATCCGCTTCCACGATTCGCCTCCGTCCTCGGACCTAAAGAAGCCGCCTTCGCGCTTGTTGTCGGCAGGATTACGATGCTCGATCGTAGCGATCATGATCTTTGGATTCTTGTGAAAGTAATCCAGACCAATGCGCCCGAGCAAGCCCGGACTTGGGATTCCCTTCGTTATCTTTTTCCACGACTTGCCGCCGTTGGAGGTCTTGTACAACGCGCTTCCCGGGCCGCCGCTGGTCCAATCGTAAGCCTTGCGCAGTTTCTCGTAACTCGCGGCCACGAGTTCATTCGGATTGCGCGGATTCATGACCAAATCGCCGATGCCGGTCTTTTCATCGATGTAGAGAGCTTTATTCCAAGTTTTCCCGCCGTCGGTGGTTTTATAAACTCCGCGATCTGCGTTGTATCCCCACAGGTCGCCCATCCCCGCGGCGTAGACGGCGTCGTCGTTTCGCGGATCAATGATAATCCTGTGGAAGTGACGGCATTCGCGAACGCCGACATTTGCCCAAGTTTTGCCACCGTCGGTGGTTTTGTAAATGCCATCGCCCCAGCCAACTGAGTTCCGGCTCGTGCCCTCTCCGGTCGCCGCATAGACCACG
>JBKJJL010000150.1:0-12770 GCA_046597875.1 Fimbriimonadaceae bacterium
CGATTGCTGGATCAGATGGAGGAGCGAAGCATCGTTGGACCACGAGACGGCCCTCGCCCGCGTGAAGTCTTGGTGGACGCGTACGAGGTTGAGACGCTTTTCGGCAGGGGCTTCGTCCCCGAGAACGCCGGGATTCGGGAAGAGTTGTTGGATGAGGACTGACTGATCGTATAATTAGACTCAGCATGGACGAACGCGCAGTGCATCGCCTTCTCGAGCCGATCCGAGGCAAATTAGCTCTTCTTAAAGTTGATAAGCTGATGCTCATTGGCTCGTGCGCCCGCGCCGAATCTACGGAGGACAGCGATGTTGATTTTGTAGTCCAATTCGAGGGCAAACCTACGTTCTTGAGGTACATGGCCCTGATCGACCTATTGGAAGAGACCCTTGGTCGGCACGTTGACCTGACCACTTACAGCGCGCTACGTCCCGAGTTAGCTTCCGACGTTTTGGCCGGGGCCAAGCGAGTTGCGTAGAGGCGTCCTCTATCTGAGAGACGCAATCCGCCATTGTGAGCGG
The DNA here is from genome assembly GCA_046597875.1 of Fimbriimonadaceae bacterium. Classification (GTDB taxonomy): domain Bacteria; phylum Armatimonadota; class Fimbriimonadia; order Fimbriimonadales; family Fimbriimonadaceae; genus JANJUB01. The sequence continues at coordinate 520 of JBKJJL010000150.1, forward strand.
ATTCTTGAATACATTGAAGAGGCTGATCTCGATGAATTGGACAGCGATGCAATGCGATACGACGCCGTGCTTCGAAATCTCCAAATCATTGGTGAGGCCGTCAAACAGGTACCAGATGAGCTTCGGGACTTGAGGCCGGAACTGCCGTGGTCGAGCATTGCTGGCATCAGAAATCGGCTTGTTCATCGCTACTTTACGGTTGACTCAGACGTAGTCATCGACATTTGCCGCAACCACATATCCCCTTTGCTAGAAGGATTGCGGTTTATTGATAGGTCGCTTAACGATGTCGAAGAGCCAGATACATTGTGACCATCTCAGGTAAACACTAACCGTGCCGATACTTCTACCCATTTACGCTGACGGTACTGCCGCGCTGGACCGAATGCGAGCGCTGCTTTCCAAATCGTTCTCGGTCGAGATGTCATACAGTCGGACCGATTTTCCGACCAAAGCCACCGCGACTTTGACGATTCAGCGCCCTCATCGCATGCGCTACAACGTCAAGTTCAACGGGGAAGATTTCGAGGCTGGGTACACCGAGGATGGCCTCATCGATCTAAGTCGATCGCAGCGCGTCTACATGGAAACCAGCCCGATGGATCGTCTCTTCGCACCGACCGCCCATTATTCGGAACTGCCCTTGCTCACTTTCCCGTTGGTTCTGCTCGTCGGCGATCCCCGAGCGATCTTCCCGAGTGCGACCCCGCCCGCGCTTGTTGGAAGCGCGAAAATTGGCTCGGTTATGTGCGATCAAGTTCGCACCAAGGACTATGAAGCGTGGGTTGCCGCTGACGGAAGGCTGATGCGATACAGGTGGCGACAAGCGCGTCGAGATGAGCTAGATGTGACGATGGATTTCACGAACTACAAGATCGGTGGCACGTATCCCCGCTCTACTTTTGAGCCTGCGATTCCTGCCGGTTTCCGCCCTTTCGTTCTACCTCGCGAGACCGTCACCTACCAGGCCGGATCCGCGTTTCCCGCCAACGACTGGGTGAGCTCGACTGGCGCGCCCGTCAAGTTTGAGGCGGGCAAGCCGTATCTGGCGATGGTCACGACCGACGATTGCGAAGTCTCGGGCCGGGCGAAAGGAGCCCTTGCGACGCTCAAGAAGGATCTCGCCGTTTGGATTCTCACCGACAGCCATGCCCCAGCTGGGTTGGAGGGCTTTAGCATCGCGCGCGATAAATCGGGCCGGACCTTGGAGCGGATGTTCGTGCCGTCCACGCCCTTCTTCTATCTGGTGGGGAAGGATGGAAAGATCAAGAAGTTATGGTTAGGGTTCGAATCGGAGCGGGAGGATGGGTTTGTGAAAAGCGTCCGTGCGGAACTAGGAAAGGGCTAAATGCGCGAGGTTTTTGAACGGGCGCTTTCGGATGGCGAGGCACTTTTGCGGGCCTGCTTGGAAAACCCGGAGTTCTTGGATTCGCTCGAACAAGCGGCACTCAATATCGCGTCATGCCTCCAAGGAGGGCAAAAGGTGATGGTGTGCGGGAACGGGGGCAGCCTCGCCGACGCGGCGCACTTTGCGGAAGAGTTTACGGGGCGATTTCGAGAGGACAGGGTTGCATTGCCGGTGATGGCGTTAACAGATCCCATGCACATGAGCTGCGTGGCGAATGACTTTGGGTTTGAGTTCGTGTTTTCCCGCATGGTGCAAGCATTTGGCGAACCTAGAGATACGTTGGTTCTCCTTTCCACAAGCGGAAACTCGCCCAACTTGCTTCGAGCGGCAGAAGCCGCCAAGAGAGCGGAAATGCAGACGATTGGCTTTCTCGGTCGGGGTGGCGGTGCGTTGGCCCCGCTGTGTGACATTGTCGTGCTCGCCCCTGGCGAGACCTCGGATCGTATTCAAGAAGTCCATATGCTGTGCCTCCACGCTCTGATCGAGGCTGTCGAGAAGAAACTTGGCTTAGCTTAGGCACTCACGGAGTCTATCAGCGGCTTGTTCGGGCGTGATATCGCGTTGCGATTCTCCGAGCATTTCGAATCCGACCATGTATTTGCGAACCGTCGCCGACCGAAGAAGCGGCGGGTAAAAATGGGCGTGCAAGTGCCACCCACAGGTCTCGGGGCGGGGAAGCCCGTGCCATCCCATCGAGTAGGGGAAATCCACCCCAAAGAGCTGATCGTAGGCTTGCAAGCCCCGCCTCAGGACGTGCGCTAAATCATCTCGTTCCTCTCCAGTTAAGCCTGGAAGCCATTCGATCGCTCGTTTCGGCAGGAGCATGACCTCGAACGGCCAAGTTGCCCAAAAGGGCACGAGCCACACCCAGTATTCGGATTCGAAAATGACTCGCTCGCGGGCTTCCAACTCTCTTACCAAGTAGTCTCCGAGGAGGGTTGAACGGTTTGAATCCCAGTACGCTCGTTGGGTGTTATCTTCCCGAGCTGGCAGGGTTGGAAGGTAGTCCGTGGCCCAAATCTGGCCGTGGGGATGCGGATTCGATGCTCCCATCGCCGTTCCGTGGTTTTCAAAGATTTGAACCCATTCGTAACGCTGGCCGAGTTCAGCGGTTTGATCTTGCCAAACCTTGATCACGCCTGCAATCGCATCTGGTGGCATGGTGGCGAGGGTGAGATCGTGGCGGGGCGAAAAGCAGATGACGCGGCATTCTCCGCTCGCCGGCTGCGATTTCAAAAGGCCGTCTGTAGCACAAGCTTTCAAGTTGTCTTGCAACAAAGCCGCAAAATCGTTCTCAAAGACGAACGTGTCGCCATACGGAGGATTCACTTTTCCGCCCGCCCGAGGGTTTCCTGGGCACAGGTAACAACCAGAATCGTATGCAGTTCGAATGTAGGAGGAATCGGGCTCGACTGCGCCCATCCACGGCCGCTGGGTCCGATGCGGAGACACCAAAACCCACTCGTCGGTCAGGGGATTGAATCGGCGGTGCGAGCCTTCCACACGCCTATTCTGAATGAGAATGCCGGGAGCGGTACAATCATCGCAAAGATCGCCGAATGATTCAAGCCGTTCGGCGCGTCCAATAACGGGCGAACACTCGCTAGGAATCCACAATAATGTTTACCGCTTTGCTTGCTTCCGCCATCCTCGGATTCGCACCTACTTCGAAAATCGAGGTCAATGTAAAGGGCCTCGCCAGCGGCGATGCTCTTAGTACCGAGCGCACTTTCCGCGTGACCGTTCTTTCAGACAACCCTGTCACGAAAGTCGAGTTCTACGTTGGCGATGGGCTCCGCGACAGCGATTCCAGCACTCCTTACGAGTTCGGGATTGACCCGCTGAACGAAGCCGAGGGTGCCCTGAAACTGGCCTTCGTCGCCTACACAAATGATGGCGAAAAGCTCCGCAAGGATTACGACGTCAAGATCGATACGGGCGTCGACAAAGGTGCCGATTTCCACGTTGAGAAAGGCAATGAAGCGCTGATCGAGCGCAAGTGGGATGAAGCCCTTCAGGCTGGCCGCGTTGCCCTCAAAGCAAGGCCCGGATTCAATCCAGCCCGCATCATCATGGCGCGGGCTTATTTGGGAAAGGGCGTCATGGACAAGGCGCAACAGTTCGCCGAGGACGCCGTCGCTGCCGATCCAAACTATGCCGAGGGCCGCGAAATGCTTGCTTCCATCAACTTGAAGAAGGCGTTCAGCACCCTCAATCGGGGCGGAACGGAAGTCAAGAGCGGTGGAAGGCAGTCGGAGTGGCTCAAGACGATCTCGGAGGCTTTGAAGCAGGCCGTCACCTACCGTCGAACAAACCTGGACGCCATCGCCAACAAGCTACCGGACGTCAACGACGAGAACCGCCGACGCGTGGCCGACACCAATATCCGGGCCATGCGATACGATGCCGCGGTCAAGGCGCTTTGGCCCGTGTTCGTCCGCGACCCCAAGAACTCCGCTTTTGGCAACCGAATCGCCTATGCGCAAGTTCGCCAATCCAAAATGAAAGACGCCGTGGAAACGCTGCGGATGATGGAAAAGGAAACTGCGCTCGACGCGTACGGATCTGCTCTGATGGCTGTCGTGCTCGCCGCCGCGGGGGACGATGCGGGTGCCGATAAAGTGATGGCGGACGCGATCGGAAACGACCCCGAAGACATGGGAGTCCGCACGGGCCAGGTCTTCATTGCACTAAAGCGAGGCAAGACGGGAGCCTTCGGGAACTTGGTGACGAATCTTGCGAAGGACGAGGGCCAGCGCACAGAAGTTAATCACTACCTCTTCATCATGCTGCACACGTTGCGCAGCTTCGTAGACGCTGATGAGCGGTTTGCTCAGGCCACTTTGGCCGAGCCCGCAAACTCGGACATCTTCGTCGAGCGTGGCAACCAATCGATCTTCATGCTCTCGAGCCGTAGTCTTGGGAAGGAAGAAGCAGCGTTCCAGTTTGAGTTAGCCGATGCTTATTTCCAGGCGGCCTTGATCGCTTGGCCAGATTCCCCGCAAGCTCTCACCGCGATTTCGATTGCGCGATCCCTTCAAGGCAAGCAGGTTGAAGCGGTGAAGTTCGCCGAGGCCGCGATGGCTGCGGGTGAGGGCTATGCCGCCGCCCATTACAACGGCGCGATGGTCCTCTCGTCGATGAGCGTGGGGCTAGCCAATCGGGTCGCCAAGATCCAAACCGACGCGAAGGGGGTTCTGGATACGGAAACTCGCACGTTGCTGTCGGACCTTCAGGCTCAGGCCAGAGATTACACCGAACGTGCCAACAAGGCCAAGAACCGCGCTGAGCTGTTGGATCCCAAGCTCCTTGGCGGACGTTCGACGCCGAAAGCGAACGACGTTTTCGACTATTTCTACAAACACGGCCGTGTGCCCTTGCTCACTGCCCCGTAAGCGGATCATTGACACCCAACTCGTGAAAGCCGCGCGCGCGCCAGATGCATGCATCGCAGTGCCCGCACGGCTTTCCGTCGGATTCCGGATCGTAACAACTCGTTGTCAGCGCGTAGTTGACCCCGAGTGTCAGGCCCTGGCGGATAATCTCGGCTTTCGTAAGATCGATAAGCGGAACGCAAATTCGCACGCCGTGCCCCTCCACCCCGGCTTTGGTCGCGAGATCGGCGAGGCTTTGAAAGGCGGCAATGAACTCGGGCCGGCAATCGGGATAGCCCGAGTAATCCACCGAGTTCACCCCAATAAATATCGCGTCTGCTTCCAAGACTTCAGCCCAGGCTAGGGCGATGGAAAGGAACACGGTGTTGCGTGCGGGTACGTAGGTGATCGGTATGCCTTTCGCGTCGGCATCGTCTTTCGGGACGGCGATGCTCGACGTGAGGGCGGAGCCGCCAAACTCGCCAAGGTCAATCTTCGTCGTCACGTGCTTGATCGTGCCTTGAATCTGCGCTTGTTTCGCCGCGAGTTCGAGTTCCAATCGATGGCGCTGTCCGTAATCGAAGGACAGGGCGAAGCATTCGAAGCCGTCGCGCTTTGCCATCGCAAGGGCGGTGGCCGAGTCTAGTCCTCCGGAAAGCAAAATAACTGCGCGCACGCTGGATGCTACTCGACTCACGTCTGGTCGGGCCTAGAGCTACAACGTGCGTGCTCTGGCTTCCACTTTCAAAGGGCCATTCGAAGGCCGTCGCCATGCGAGCCCGATCCCAACGACCCATTTGCGCCGGTCCCGCGTACTATTACGGTATGTACTCAATCAATGGATATACATTTGAGATTTCCGACCCGGTTGTCATCGACGACACCACGTTTGTCCCGGTCGCGGCGGTTGCCGAGGCGCTTGGAGGCACGGTGGAGTGGAAGCACGAAGCAAAAACCGCTCGAGTTGAAGCCAACGGCAAAGTTGGGTGGATTCAACTGGACAACGCAAACGCAGTGATAGACGGGGCGGGAGTCGACATGAAGGCAAACCCGTACTTGGATGGCGACACGCTTTGGGTTCCGGCCCGATTGTTCCGCGACGGCTACGGCGCGAACTTGTCGGTTGACGGTTCAAACGTAACGCTTGCGCTCTGAATCTGGGAACTTGCTCAGCGCATTAGCTGTTGTAACTGCTGTCGACGAACGGCGACGCAGCCCGATTCTTCGCGATCCTCCTCAAGAAAGACTTGCCCCCGCGCTCGGCGCGGGGCGCAGTTTCACCTCGGCGGCATGCTCACAGCTTTCAGCAGTTCGCCCGAATCCCCACCTAATTTCCCCGTAGCGTCCGCTTGCGTGATGCTCCTACGCCGTCGCAAACTGCTCGCTCTTAAACTGATCGTTGTAAAGGCGCGAATAGAGGCCCCCAAGCGCTAGCAGCTCGGCATGCTTGCCCTTCTCGACGATCCTTCCCTTATCGAGGACCAGGATCTGGTCGGCGGCGAGAATCGTTGATAGCCGGTGGGCGATCGCAAAGGTCGTTCTCCCTTCCATCAAGGTCGAGAGGGAGTTCTGAATGAGCCGCTCGGAATGGGTGTCTAAGGCCGACGTCGCTTCATCTAGAATCAAAATTCGTGGGTTTTTGAGGATTGCGCGGGCGATTGCGAGCCGCTGTTTCTCGCCACCTGACAGCTTGTAGCCACGTTCGCCGACGATCGTGTCGTACCCTTCTGGCAGACCCGCAATGTGGTCGTGAATCGCAGCCATCTTGCATGCGTCCACCAGTTCGCTGTCCGTGGCAGCGGGTTTGGCGACTCTCAAGTTCTCCTTGATCGTCGTGTGGAGCATGTACGTCTCTTGGGTCACTGCGCCGACGAGAGTCGCCAAGGAATCGAGCTTGATCTCGCGAATATCGGTCCCATCGAGCAAGACGGAGCCCGAATCTGGATCGTAAAGGCGTGCGATGAAATACGTCAGCGTCGTTTTTCCGGCTCCACTTGGGCCGACCAAGGCGACCAGTTGGCCAGGCTCGGCGGTAAAGGACGCATCATCCAAAGTGAGGCGCTCCGACTCTTCCTCGTACTTAAAGCTGACATTTCTAAACTCGATACTGCCCTTGACCTCGCCGGGAGTCTTAGAGACCGCGTTGGGGCTATCCGCGATATCGCGCGGCAAATCGAGGTACTGGAAGATCCTTTCGAAGAGCGCAAATGAGCTCATGATTTCGACTTGCGCTCCCATCAGCCCGGTTAGCGGGAAGAAGAGTCGAACCTGCAGTCCGGTGAAAGCTACGAGTTTGCCGATCGTGAGGTGCGTGTCGCCTTGGGACATCATGAGCCAGCCGGCTAGCCAATAGACGAGGGCGGGAGCGAGCTGGGTGATGAGCCGGATCATCCCGAAGAAGAGGTACATCACGACCGCGCTCTTGATCTGCCACTTCGCAAGGGCCTTGTTTTCAACGTCGAACCGCTCGGTGAGAATGTGCTGATTGCCCGCTGTTTTGGTGAGCAAGATTCCGCTCACGCTGAGGGTCTCTTGCATCATTGAGTTCAGCTCGCTCGTTTGTTCCTGCGTTCCTTGGCGAACCTTGCGCGCGTACTCGCCAACCCAGCGGCCAACGACCGCGAAGAAGGGAACCATCCCGATGCTGAGCAGCGTCAATCGCCAGTCCAGCCAGAACATCGCGGCCAGCGTGGAAACGACGATCGCGAAATTAGAAACCTGGTCCGTGATCGTCGTGCTAACGACTGATTCGACGCCGCCGACGTCGCTGATGAGGCGAGTCTGAATGTCCCCCGTGCGCGTGGCAGTAAAGAATCGAAGGGACATGCTCTGCAGGTGGGTGTAAAGACTATTGCGAAGATCGCACATGATCTTTTGGCCCACGACCACGCTCCAGTAACCATACAGGAGGGTCATCGCCGCACCTGCGAGCACCGCGATGATCATAAAAATGGAGTACTTGGCGATTGTGTCGAGGTGCCTTTGCTGCAGGCCCTCGTCGATGATGATTTGGATGAAATAGGGGGGCAGCAAGCCCAACAAAACGCCGATCATGACGGCGATGAGGGTCTTGACGATCTCGCCGCGATAGGGCTTGAACAAGCCCGCGATGCGGCGGAGAATACGCCGATCCACCGACTTTGATGCTGATTTCTCGTCGGGGCTGGGCATGTGTGAAGTTTACACGCGAGGAGCCCCGTTGGGCCTATTTGACGAGCATAGGCGTGAGTTGGGCCATGACGAAGATCCAAACCAAGCCCTTCATGGTTCGGTTCGTGAACCCATCGCGTAGTTCATACCATTGAAAAGTCGAAGGGGTCGTTTTGATCGAAAGTGTCAGTGCTTGTGTGCTCATGATTTTCTTAATGCGTTACGACGCGGGCACCATAACGAGAAGAGTTAGAGTTGCCCGTTCAGGTATTAAAACGGTGTAAGACTCGCGAACGCGATGCCGATTGGGATTTCCTGGCCAGTAGCGAGGTCACGCAAGAATGTTCAGCGAGCAACGAAGGCAAAGCATCCGGGTTCGCCCAAGTTAAGCGTTCGCACGAATCCAGCGAACATTATGATCGCTCAATGCGTCTAGTTTATAAGTCTTATTAACGGGACACTTTGAACCGAGAATGGCATAATGGAAACATGAGCAGGTTGAAATTAAGGGAACCACCGAAGAGAAGCGCGACTGAACTCGCTTTGCGTCAGGCCAAGCTGGCCTCGAGTTCCTTGCTTAGGGCCGAGGATATTAAGGGCGCGACACCGGTTGCCGCGAGTAAGGCACTGGCAAGACTCGCAAAACAAGGGGTCCTCACACGGGTGGCCAAGGGCCTGTACTTCGCGCCCAAAGAGACCTTGCTTGGAATGAGCAAGCCGTCAGAACTTGCCATAGCGCAAAGAACTCTTGAAGGGAAGGCAAGGCCGACCGGAACGACTGCCGCCAACCTCTTGGGACTCAGCACCCAGGTTGCGGCAAGACCTCAAATCGTCGCTTTCACCAACAACCGACCAAAGCACTTTGGTTCGGCCCGAATCCAAATCAGACGTGGAGCCAGACCGCATCCACTCCCAAATCTTGAGGGGGCACTCTTGGAGTTCCTGAGAGACAAGGGGGAATATGCAGAAACTGAACCGGAAGAGACGTACCGAAAGCTTCGACTATTGCTCAAGGAGCAACTCCAGATGAGAAGGTTGAGGGTGCTTAGCGAGGCGGCACAAGACGAGCCTCCAAGAGTTCGGGCCATGCTTGGAGCCATGCTTGCCCATTCCGACTTGCCTGCAGGCCTCTGGGAGCCTTTGAGGGCTTCTTTGAATCCATTCACGAGGTTCGACTTTGGGCTGTTCTCAGAACTTCCGAACGCGAGGGAGTGGCAAGCAAAGTGAGCTATCTCTACGAGCTTCCAGAGTTTTCCGACCTCATCAACGCCACCGGTGACGAAAACGGAATCGGCAATCCCGCGATTGTCGAGAAAGACTACTTCGTCACCGAGGCCCTCAGACTCATTGCGAGAGAGTTTGGCAACGTCGTCATCTTCAAGGGCGGAACGAGCCTCTCAAAGGGCTGGAAGTTAATTGACCGATTTTCCGAAGACATCGATCTCTATGTTGAACCCGCAGAATCAGATGATGCGACACTCAAAAGGTTTGAACAGATCGCAGATCTCGTAGGTTCATTCCCCGGATTCATTCAGAGGTCAGGGCGGACTGAGTCGAAAGGCTTCTCATCTTGGACAGAGGAGTTCACCTACCGCACTCAGGTCGAGACGATTGGAGGAATCCGCCCGGTCGTCCTTCTTGAGGCCGGGATTCAAAGCGCAGACCAGCCCACTGAATTAAGAAATCTCAGATCCCTCCTTGGAGAGACCCTCGATTCTCGAAAAGCAGATTCCGGCACCTACGATCGAGAGCCATTTGAAATGAGACTTCTACACTTCCGGCGCACATTCGTTGAGAAGCTCTTCACGCTTCATTCGAGAGTCGAGCGAGCCAAAATGCAGGGCAAAGAACTCGGTAGGGACGCGTGGCACTACTATGACCTTGCGATGCTTCTAAATCAGCAGCAGACAAGGCAGATGCTTGAGTCGGCCGAATACGCCGCGATTTGCGGACAACATCGAAAGTTGACAGAGAGATTCTATCCGGGCCAGGTTAAGTTCCTTCCGCAAGGCATGTGCCTCTCAGAGAGCTCAGCACTCTTTCCTGAGCCAGAACTCAAGGTGATGCTAGGAGCTGCTTACATCCGCGAAGCTGACGTTCTTTGCTACGGTGGCTACCCAAGCTTCGAAGCTATCCTCCATGACTACGAGGGGATACGCCCGCAACTCGAAGTTCACATTTAGGAGCGGGCATTCGGCTCAACAAAGTTCGCAGATGGCCCCTCCTGTCGCGAGTTTAGGTTCTTTCGCAACCCGCTCGATTGAACACCTTGCGGGTTCGGGCACGTCATCTCCATATGAGAGGATTCATCGCCATCGCCTTGCTGGTGCCGGCAACTTTGTTCGCTTGCATCAATGATCGCGATACGCTCGCGTTTGAGATTCGAAATGTGGATGCCCTGAGCCGCATCACGAACGAAACGGATTCGAGAAAGAGGACCGCTGCGGTTCAGGAGCTCGCTCTGAGGGCAATCGGAGGACGATTCGAACGCTTCCCGAATCGGTACTACCAGATGCGAATCGACCGACTGGAAAAGCAGAAGTCGCTGACCGCCGCCGAGTACGACGACCTCGCGGTCGCCTATGATCGGCTTGGGAAGGTCGATCAAGCGATCAAGATCCTGTTGGCGAGTAAGTCGCATCGGACTTCGAAGGACGACGAGTATCGGTTTCACGCGAACTACGGCACGTTCTTGGTTCACCGCTGGATCGTGAACGGCCACACCGAAGCGGACAAGAAGACGTTAAAGCAAAGCATCGCGGAGATCGAAGCTGCTCTCAAGATTAATCCGAACTCTCACTTCGGGCGGGAGAAAGTGCAGTTGGCCCTGGAGAAATCGTGGCTTGCTGGAAGTATTCCATCCACAGAGCAACGGATTCTCAAGGGAGATGCAGGGGTAGTCGGCATATCTGGGATTATCATGATGGGGCTAGGGTACGAGTTGGTTGATGCGTACTTGCTTATGCAAACTATTTGGCTCCAGGGTCAAGCTAGTCAATCCAATCTCCATTCGTTCTCAATGATTCGTGCGAAAGAGTTGCAAGCGCAAGGCAAGCGCGGGATACTTCAGGGAGTTAGCGCACCAACCCGATACAATGACGCTGATGTAAAGGAGTATGAGCGGTTGCGGAAAGACGGCGAAGATGTCCACCAGGCTCGGCTGGCTTACATGAAGCCGCGGTTCGATTGGGGCCGGCATCCAGACACGCACCCCGACTTCTGGAGCGAGTGGAAAGAACCCGCGGTACCCGTTTTGAACATTGTTCCTGATCCGGTGCGCGCATCAGGTCCCAACTATTTTTGGCTTTGGTTCGTGATTCCCGCACTACCAATTCTTGCGTTCGCGGTCGCTCGGGTTCGCGCTCGAAAGACCTTGAGCTAGACAAGTCTTTCCCGGCCTCACTATTGGCTCCTACTGCCCAAGGGAGCCAATAGTTGAGTCGCAGGCCAGAACGGCCTACGGATACAGAATGACCGAGACGAACGAAGATTTCTTCTTCGCTCCAGTCACCTTGAAGCCCCTCGTGACGTCGCCTATTGTCGCCTTGGCGAGAAATGCTTCCGCTTCACTTTGATCGGCAAAGCCGAATCTCTGGTAGTTACCGATCACCTCGGCCTGTAGCGACGTTTTTAGCTGGCTAGGGGCGGAGGCGAAACTCTGGCCCTTCTCCAAACTAATCGCTTGGCTCGCGAAGTCTCCAGGTCGAAGTTTAGAGAATAGGACATGCACGGCCGCAAGTGCGATTCCTTGAAACCCCTGAAGGCGTTTGTTAATTGCCTCTGCAACGACCTCAATGTCGTTCGCCCAGATGAGTTGGCGAGACTCTGGCTTTCCAACGACGAAGACATTGATGCTGCCACAAACTCGTGGCGAAAACTCGTCAAGCATAGCAGGATCACTCCTCGGTTTTCCCTGATCTCTTGGTAGCAAAGGTGCGCGCTCCAACGCTTCTCTATCAACCGCACTCAGCTCGCTCTCGCGACGAAGCGTGAGCGATCGACCGTCACCAACCAGTTCAACGGTCGCCGCTCCATTGAGGGCCAGCGACGACGAATCTAATCGGTCGAAGCGATCGCCAAATGCCGCTTCCGCGAAGCGCATCAGATGAGGATTACCTTCGGTCCTGAAGGGGCCCTGACTTAACTTGCTGATGCTTTCATAGAATCTAGGCAAGTTCTTAGACAACTTCGCTTGCATCAAAATGGGATCGACAAGATAGATACGGCCGTCCTGCACCATCTGAACAAAGCCACCGGACTCAAGGTGTTTCAGCGCATTCGCTACGCTCATCGCGCCAAGGTCTCGAACGAGAGTGTCC
>JBKJJL010000278.1:0-3320 GCA_046597875.1 Fimbriimonadaceae bacterium
GAGTCCGTCCCTTTCCGAAGTGCAACGCGGGATGGAATGGTGGGCGATGACGGGCTCGAACCGCCGACATCCTCGGTGTAAACGAGGCGCTCTACCAACTGAGCTAATCGCCCGAACTGCTTATTATGACGCATGGCTGCACTGAGTCCGGGTGCCCATCCACCCGGTAACATCACGGTACGTCCATGTTTGTCTCCCTCCTCCTCGCACACTCGCTTTTTCAAGCTCCCGAACGGCCCCGCGACATTTGGGTGTTTCGATCGGTTCTCGACCAACGAGCGCGGATCGTCACGCTTGCGCTTCATAAAGACCTCTGGGTCGCTTATGATGCGACTAATTGCGGACTTTATCGGGCTTGGACGGGAGGCGTCAAGTTCGACGGCGCGGTTTACACGACGGTTCACGGGCCTCAGCCGACGACCATTGGCGACTTGCATCTGCCCGGAATCGTCGATGCGCCGGTGTGGAAGATCAGCGGTCGCTCGGTGACGCCCGAGTTCAAGGGCTACCGGTTCGATAAGGGCCACGCCACGCTGCAGTACCGATTCCGCATGCCCGAAAACCGTGAGATTTGGGTGTACGAAACGCCAGAAGTAACCTCAAGCGGCGGTCAAGTTGAGTTCGAAAGGAAGTTCAGGACCACCGGTTTAAAGGGCGAGACGCTGAGCCTCTCGATGCTCAGCTTCACTCAGCCAGCAGATGGGTCTTTTTGGACGGACGGCAAGTTTGAAGCAACCGGATCGCGGACGGTGGGTGGGCACGCGTTCGCGGAGGGCGCTCTGACCCTGAACGCCACCGATACCACGGTGAAGACTTCGTTCAAGACGAAGGAGTTTGCGAGTTTTGATTTTCGGAACTCTAACCCCTTCGTTTACCCAGCTAACGTAGACGTGGATTCGGAGCGAAGCGATGTCCCGCGGCTCGCCGAACCCCCATCATCTGATCCGCTTGTCCAAGAACCCCAAACTCCGCGCGAAAAGGGCGCGTCCCTCCGTGTGTATTGGATCGGGAAGGACATGGACAAAATCCCCCAAATGCTGTCCGGCCAGACTCCAAACTATTCCGCAGTTATCCCCCAAATTAACCTCAAGGATTTCAAGGATTTCGGTAGTGTGGCCGAAGACCAGTTTTACGCGAAAGTCACGGGATTTTTGAACATCACGAACCCCGGAGAATACGCTTTTCGGATCGTTTCCGACGACGGGTCCCGATTTTCGATCCGCGATGAAGTCATCATCGATCACGATGGGCTCCACGGCGATGAGCCTAAGGACGGGAGCTTCAGGCTGAACGCGGGCGAACATCCGTTCGAAATCGATTTCTTCGAGCAAGGAGGCGGGGAACAACTGAAGCTTTCGTGGAAAACTCCGGGTTCGAACGAGTTCGTTCTCGTGCCGCCCGAGGTCTTTACGACCCCGGAAGGCGAGGTGCGCGTTACTGCACCGGGGAAGAAAACCGTCGTTGACCTCGCCAAGCGCTGGCGGCCCGGCGATGGCCTCTCCTTGACCAACGTTCATCCGAGTTTTGACCTCGAAACCGTCCGCCCGAAGGACTTCAAGCCCCGCGTTGGAGGTATGGATTTCCTCCCCGATGGTCGGTTGGTGGTATGCACGTGGGACCCCGACGGCGCGGTGTACATCCTGGATGGAGTGAAGGCAAAGAACCCGAACAACATCAAAATCAAGCGCATCGCGGCGGGCCTCGCCGAGCCGCTGGGCTTGAAAGTGGTCGACGGCACCATTTACGTGCTGCAAAAACAGGAGCTTACGAAGCTCATTGACCACGATGGCGACGAGATCATCGACGAGTTTTATGCGGTCGCGAACGGATGGGGAGTGACCGCAAACTTCCACGAGTTTGCGTTCGGCCTGGCTTACGACAAGGGCTTTTTCTACGCCGCATTGGCGACCGCGATCGATCCTGGGGGCAGGAGCACGCAACCGCAAAATCCGGATCGGGGCAAGGTCGTGAAGATTTCCCCGACTGGAGATTTCACGTACGCGGCGGCGGGGCTCCGGACTCCGAATGGATTGGGAATCGGATACAACGGCCTGGTTTACATTGCCGACAACCAGGGCGACTGGCTGCCCTCCTCCAAAATCCTGCCTCTCAGGGAAGGGGCGTTCTACGGCAATCGCTCGGTCGATCCGATTGGGAAGAAGGACACGCCCGAGGATCCGCCCGTGGTTTGGCTTCCTCAGAACGAAATTGGAAACTCCCCGAGTCAACCCGCGGAGCTGAATATCGGCCCCTACAAGAACCAGATGATTCATGGCGACGTTACTCACGGAGGGGTTAAACGCGTGTTCGTTGAGGAAGTTAAGGGCGTCCTCCAGGGCGCGGTTTTCCGCTGGACGCAGGGCCTAGAGGCAGGAATAAACCGAATCTGCTGGGGGCCGGACAAGGCGCTGTATGTCGGCGGAATCGGCTCGACCGGCAACTGGGGTCAGGAAGGCAAAGAACGATTTGGGCTCCAACGCTTAACCTACAACGGGAAATCTGCCTTCGAGCCGCTTGCAGTTCGGGCTAAATCGAACGGTATGGAGGTTGAGCTGACCCAGCCAATGAAAGGGGGCCTCGGCGATGCGACCGGCGACTTTTTGGTGGTCATGTGGCGCTACGTGCCAAATGAAATCTACGGAGGCCCGAAGGTTGACGAGCGCATCCTGCCCGTGAAGAGTGTCACGTACTCCAGCGATCGGAAACGCGCTTTCCTGGAGATTCCTGGACTGATGGAGGGCCACGTTGTTCACATCAAAATGAACCGCGGATTGGCCAGTTCCGAAGGGCTCGACCTGTGGACAACGGAAGCCTGGTACACCCTCAACCGTCTGCCCGATGAAGCGGGAGTCGTCTCGTTGCCGCCGACGATCAACGTGCTCAGCACGGAGGAAGAGCGGGCGGGTTTCAAGCTTCTGTTTGACGGCAATTCAACCACAGGTTGGCGCGGCTTCAAAGCCCAAACGATGCCCAAAGGTTGGCTTGTGAAGAACGGTGAACTGCAGAAAGATCCGAAGGTTTTCGGCGGTGACATCGTTACCGTTGAGCAGTACGGCGATTTCGACCTCCGAATCGATTGGAAACTGGCCGCGGGAGGAAACAGCGGCATCTTTTACCGCGTCGGAGAAGATAAAGCTGCGACCTACCATACGGGCCCGGAATATCAGCTACTGGATGACGACCTCAACCCAGATGGGCAGAGTGTGCTAACGTCCGCCGCTTCGAACTACGCCCTTATTGCGCGAAACCGAGACATGGCCAGGCCAGTCGGGGAGTGGAACGAGGCGCGAATTGTGTGCAAAGGTGGGCACGTAGAACAT
>JBKJJL010000125.1:0-19799 GCA_046597875.1 Fimbriimonadaceae bacterium
CACGTCAAGATCGCCGAGATCAGGGCCGCTTGATGCCAGGTCCCTCGTGCTTGCCCGGAGAGCACCATGACCGTCGAAATCGAACCTGCGCCCGCGATGAGGGGGATGCCCAAGGGAACGATGGACGGATCGTCAACGTGGCCCGCCGGGACGCCATCATGGCCCGCTTTTCCTTGCAGATGCTGAAGGGATGATCCCGCGAGCAGGATGCCACCGACTATCTGGAACGCCGGCACCGTGATCCCGAAGAACGAGAAGATCGCGCTTCCCGCGATTGCGAAGAGGACGAGGGTAATTCCGGCCGCCATGCACGCTCGAAACGCCGCTTGCTTCCTCCGCTCGGGCCTGTGTTTGGTCAAGTCGACGAACATCGGCGCGGTCGCGATCGGGTCGAGCATCGCGATGAGCGACGAGAACGCCAAGAGTCCGAATTGGAGTGCGGGATTCATGACGTGACCTCCAGAGGGACGGCGGTCGTACACTTCGGCGAGCTCAAAACGAAGGTCGTCTTGACGCGTTGAAGGTCGGCGACGCTCGTGAGGCGCTCCAATACGAACTCCTCGTAGGCGGCGGGACTCGCGGCGACCACCTTCAGCAAGAAATCTTCATCGCCCGCGATGTGGTGGACTTCGAGGACGTCGGGCAGTTGGCACACGGCGGCGAGAAACTCGTCGTTGGCGGCCTTGTTATGGGCGCGCAGGCTCACGGAAACGAACGCGGTGACGCTCAAACCGAGGGCAGGGCGATTGAGCAGCGCGACGTAGGCGGTGATCATTCCGCTCGCTTCCAGCTTGTTCACACGAGCGAGCGTGGGCCCGGGGGTGAGTCCCACGCGTTGGGCAAGCTCCACATTCGTAATGCTGGCTTCCCTCTGAAGAACTTCCAAAATCGTACGATCCATCGCGTCCAGCACCATATACGCTATTTTACGCCATTTGAGCGAACAATAGCAGCACTAAATGCCGAAATGTTATGAAATCACACTATTTTGTTGATCCGCGAACTGAATTTACTTTTTCACAAAGTTGAATGGAGGTTCTTGTCCGCCGTCTTTATCTGGGACGAGTTTCGTGCCTTGAACCGTCATCGTGATCGGTTTGTTCCTGCTATCAGCTTTTTCTTCGACTCCATTCATTTTCTTCAGGGTCAACGTCACCTTTCCGGCTGTTGCTTTCCACGTGCCTTCGAGGGCCATGACCATGTTCATCGTGAACGAGTTGTCGTGAAAGAGGGTGAGGCTGGCGGTGGAGAGCATGGCTTCCGTCATCTCCTTGTCTTCGGGCTTGAGTTTCTTCGGATCGATCTCGGTGCCATAGTCGCCCACGAGAGCAGTCTCTTCGCCTTGCACCGTTGAAGCGCCGATTTCACGGGGCTTGTCGGTGTTTCGCGTAAAGACGATTTGAGTTTCGGGCTTCTTGGCGTCGATTATGGTGATGGTTTCGCCATCGGCCGAGGTGGTTCCGGTCATCACATTGGCCGCATCAACCGAAAGCGTTTTGCCGGCTTTCTCGTTCATCTTCTTGAACTCTTCGATGGTCTTACCCATGATCATTTTGGGAGTCAGGGTGACCTCGTTTCCCTTCATGGCGATGCTGCCGTCGGTCGGAATCCCCATGATTGCGAGGGTGAAAACATTGCCCTCTTTGATTTCCAAGTTGAAATCACCAAACATTCCCGCCATACTGGCGGCCGCTTTCGCAGCCTCGTCGTCCTTCTTGTTGGGAGCAACTTCGACTTTGCCCCGCCACTTACCGACGAGTGATTTTCCTTCGGCGGTTTGGGCGACGGCGTTGGGGCCTGTAGTTGGGCCAGCGCCGGAACTGGAGCAACCCCAGACTCCGATGATGGCAAAAGTTGCAAAAATGGCGGCGACGGTACGCATGGAATCATTATGATGCGTTAAGCGCCGCCGGTTTGCGGTTGAACCAGACGAACAAGGGGGAAGCCATCAGGGTTGTGATAATCGCCATGAGGACCATCACCGTGAACAGGGTCGGGGTGATGACGCCTTGCTGGAGTCCGATGTTCAGGATGATGAGTTCCATGAGGCCCCGGGCGTTCATGAGGATTCCGATCGAGTTGGCCTCGCGCCATGATTCCCCGGTGGCTCTTGCTGCGAGGGCACATCCGCCCCACTTTCCGATGATCGCGGCGGCGATGGCAAGTCCGGCGAACATGAGCACGGTGCTTGAACCCAACAACTGGATTCGCGTATTGAGGCCTGAGTACACAAAGAAAAGTGGAAGCAGAAGACTTCCCGTAACGTGCTCAAGCCGATTTTGCATTTCCTCATTGAACTTGCCGCGCGGCATACAGGCTCCGCACACAAAGGCTCCGAAAACTGCGTAAATGCCGATCATGTCGGTAAACCATGCGCACACCATGAGGGTCATGAAAGCAGCGGTAGCGATGCTCGGGGTGATTTTTCCTTCCCTGTTGGTCAAAGTTTCGAAGCGTTGTAGGAGTTTCTTGCCTACCGTGGACAGGAGAAGAACGTAGAGAGCTCCGCCGCCGATGGCAACGACGGCGATCGCCGCGCTGGATTTGAATGACGCAAGGACGATAGCGAGGATGCACCAGGCGATGGCATCATCCATAGCTCCCGCGGCGAGCGCTAAGGTTCCCATTGTGGTCCCCGATAACCCCCGCTCGTAGATGATTCGCGCCAGCATGGGAAAAGCGGTAATGCACATCGCGGCGCCCAGATACAAAGCCGCCTCCCCCGCTGATACCGTTGGCGCAAAGAATCCGCCCGCACTGTGCATGGAAATCGATAGAAGAACCCCAAGGGCAAAGGGCAGGGCGATGCCGGCAAGAGAGACGGCCACGGCTCCTTTCGCACGCTGACGAAGAAGATCAAGATTGAACTCAAGGCCGACCAGGAACATGTAAAGCACGAGCCCAAGTTGGGACGCAACAAAGATAATGCTCATGCTTGGATGTTTAATGGAACTCCCAGGAACCGTTGCCGGGAATAGCCAAGCTTGGGCATCGGGGGCAATCAGTCCAAAAAGCGACGGGCCCAATAGAACACCCACCAGCATTTCCATAACGACTTGGGTTTGACCTAAGAATCGCCTCCCCAGCCACCCAAACAACCGGCAAGTCGCCAAGACCACCGCTAGTTGGAGGAAGAACCGGATCGCAAGATCAACGTCGCTCATGTCGCACTATCATAGACTAAAATCTAGCCCGAGCCAAACAATGGGGAACCCGCAGTTTAAGCTACGATAAGCAATGAAGTTCGTTCTTGCGACCGATGGGTCGGGTTATGCTCGCATTGCAGAGGAGACTCTCGCCACATTTGAAGCGGCCAAGGGTGCGACTTGGGACGTCGTATCGGTAGCCACGCCGCTCCCGATCGCTATTCCAAATACGGAAGGAGCTGACTACGCAGCCGGAGACGAGCTTTCTCAGGCTTGGGCGGCGATTCGGAACGCCCACCGTGAAACGGCGGAGCAGGTCGCGGCGAGATTGGCAGAGCGCGGGTTCAAAACATCCGCCCACCTCCTTGATGGTGAGCCCGCCAGGTCCATTCTGGACCATTGCAAAGAGGTAAATGCCGATGTGGTGGCGCTGGGCAGCCGGGGCCTGGGAGCGTTTATGGGCATGATCCTGGGAAGCACCGCTCGCCGCCTCGTGACGTATTCGCCGTGTTCCGTGCTTGTCGGCCACTCGCCGCCGGGGGAAGATGCGGATCGGTTTGCCGCATCGATTGCGGCCAAACCTCGCCTTGACATTCTGGTTGCCGCCGATGGAAGCGCGGGATCAAACAAAGCGATCGAGGTTTTGGGCACGCTTGGGCACTTCGGAAAGGGCATCGCCGTTTGTGTCGAGCCACTTTCAGTGATACCGCCTGGATTGAATCCGGCCGAGTTCGGCGGAATTTATCGCTACGATTCGGATCGAGCGATGCAGATTGCGGAACAAGGAGCCCAGCGTTTGGCGGCGATGTGTGAATCGGTGGTGCCAGTTGCGGAGTTGGGCCGGCCCGCCGCGGTTCTTATCGATCAAGCAACCGCAAATGGAGTCGATCTGTTGGTACTTGGGGCCACGCGTCACGGGTTTTTAGAAAGGTTTTTGCTCGGAAGCGTGTCGCACGAGGTTGCATCAGGCGCTCCGATGCCAGTTTTGGTCGTACGAACTGAGAATGGTGGAAATTAAATGGTGGCAAACCAAACAAAATCGGAGCGAACTAGACGCCTGCCTGAGCCCGTCCATGGCATTGGAGTGAGAATGTGGTCAACGGCCATCCGTAATTTTGGGGCGAATGGTCTACAATATCGGGTCATGGTTCAGGCCTTGCCTCGAAAAAATGCTTGGTGGGCCGCAAGGGGTGATTGGTAGATGGCGTTACCGCGAATGCCGATGGTGGATTGGTTGAAGCAAAAAGGCTTTTTAAAGCCTGAGCAAGAGGACGAAGCCAAAGTCGTCCAACAGCAGTCTGGAACCACCGATATCGGAAAAGTTTTAGTTCAACTTGGAATGGTCGGCGAGCGAGAAGTCGCTCAAGCTCGTGCTCAGGAGATGGGTTACGCGTTTGCCGATCTGGATCGTATCCAGATCGACAGCAGCGCGCTAAACGTCGTTCGAGAGCAGGTCGCCAAAGTCCATACCATTATTCCGGTCAAGAAAGACGGGATGAACCTGTATGTGGCGATGGTGGACCCGAACAATATCCAAACTTTGGATGATGTTCGCCTGGCCTCCGGTTGCCGCGTTATTCCTGTCGTCGCGCTTCCAGGCGCGATCGAAGACGCAATCCGAAAGTATTACGGCGGCTCCGCGAGCAATGGGGCGGCCGCGGTTGCAGGAAGCAACACAACTCCAGCATCGACCACGGGTGCCGCCGCCGCTGCGAACTATGGCAGCGACATTCGCAGTGCGATTGCGAGTGCCCAGATCGCGCGTCCGATGTCGGAGGACGAAGACGCCGATCAGAGCGATGCCGAAAAGCTTGCCGATCAGGCCCCGATCATCAAACTCGCCAACGCGCTGATTCAGCAAGCGATTGTCGACCGCGCTTCGGACATCCACGTCGAGCCTCAGCAACGAGCCGTCCGTATCCGGTACCGCGTTGACGGTGTGCTTATGGAAGCGATGACGGTTCCTCGGAACCTCATGGCTGCCCTGACGTCACGTCTGAAGATCATGGCGGACATGAACATCGCCGAGCGCCGAATCCCTCAAGACGGCCGTATCGAGATTCGGAACCAAGGCAAAGATTACGACTTGCGCGTATCCTCCATCCCGACGCCTTTCGGCGAAAAGATGGTTATGCGTATTCTTGATAAGTCGAGCGTCATGTTCGGCCTTGAGAAACTTGGATTTACCGACGAGAACCAGCTCAAAATTGAGGAACTCACCAATCAGCCAAACGGTATGTTCCTTTGCACGGGACCTACCGGTTCCGGGAAAACGACCACTCAGTACTCGGTTCTGAACCGTCTCAATACGGTCGGCGTCAACATCATCACAGTTGAAGACCCGATTGAGTACCAGCTGAACGGCATCGCTCAGGTGCAGGTCAATAGAAAAGCAGGTCTCACTTTTGCGACTGGCCTTCGCGCCTTCCTTCGCCAAGACCCTGACATTATCATGGTCGGTGAAATGCGTGACTTGGAAACCGCGGAAATCGCGATCGAGTCGTCGCTAACGGGTCACTTGGTCTTGTCCACGCTGCACACGAACGACGCGCCGTCCGCTACGCTTCGTATGATCGACATGGGCGTTGAACCCTATTTGATCTCGGCAACGGTTATCGGAATCCTTGCCCAGAGACTTGCTCGAAAGCTTTGCACCGAGTGCAAGGAGCCGTACGAAGTGCCGGCGATCGACCTTCGCAGGTTCGGAATGAACGTCACGGACCCCGATGAGAAGGTCACGATCTATCGTCCGGTTGGCTGTGAAAACTGCCGACTGACGGGCTATCGAGGCCGAACTGGCATCCACGAGCTTTTGAACATGAATGCGGAAATCGCTGAACTCATCGTTCGGCGCGCTCCGCTTGCCGATATTAAGGAAGCGGCAAAGGCGAACGGCATGCGAGAGTTGCGCGAAGACGGATTGCACAAGGTTTTGAGCGGAATGACCGATCCGCAAGAAGTCATGCGCGTTGTCTTCACGGCAGGTTACTAAGAAAACTTTGTTGGGGCGGAAGGAAGCTGCCCCAACTTTAGGCGTACACTAAAAGAGAACACGAGAGAATCTATGTCCAATCCAGTTCCAAACTTCGATATGCTCGGCCCCGCTAAGAAAGAGGCCGAGGCGCCAAAAGTTGGTGCCCCCCGATCCCTTGAAGACTGCCACATCGATGAGCTTCTCCACATCGTTGTGGATCGGAACGCGTCGGACCTTCACCTATGTGCCCATTCGGAACCCATTATTCGGGAAGATGGTGCCCTGAAGAAGCTGAACTTTGAAAAGTTCACGGTCCAGCAGACGCAAAGGATGATGTATGACATCCTCACTGACGAGAACATCAACAAGTTTGAGACCACGTTAGAGCTCGACTTTTCGTACCAGCTGCCGCGTCGCGCTCGATTCCGTGTAAACCTGTACAAGGATCGCGGTGCATGCGCTTCCGCTTTTCGTTTGATTCCGCAGAAGATTCCTACCGTTCGGGACCTGAACCTGCCGGCCATCCTTGAGACCCTTACCGACAAGCCTCGTGGCTTGATCCTCGTAACGGGGCCCACGGGTTCCGGTAAGTCGACGTCGCTCGCCGCGATGGTGAACCACATCAACTTGCATCGGGCGCTTCATATCATCACGATTGAGGACCCGATTGAGTATCTCCACCACCACAAATCAAGCGTGATCAACCAGCGTGAACTGGGTGGCGACACGAGAAGCTTTGCCGCCGCGCTCAGGTCTAGCCTTCGAGAAGATCCCGACGTTCTGCTCGTCGGTGAAATGCGCGATATTGAAACGATCCAGCTTGCAATCACGGCGGCTGAAACTGGTCACTTGGTCTTTGCGACCCTGCACACCAACAACTGCGCCGAATCGATTGACCGTATGATCGACGTTTTCCCTCCTGGCCAGCAGGAACAGATTCGTGTTCAGCTTGCGAACAATATTCAGGCTGTTGTCGCCCAACAGTTGTTGCCGCGTGCGGGTGCACCAGGTCGTGTCCCGGCGATTGAGGTTATGATCGCATCTCCTGCAATCCGCAACCTGATTCGCGAGAACAAAACTCACCAGATTCCGTCAATGATTCAGACGAGCGCCGCGCATGGCATGATGGCAATGGACCAAAGCCTGCGCGACTTGTATCTAAAGGGCTTCGTAACGCTTGAAGAAGCGATGCTGAGAGCTCAAAATGTAGACGAGTTGAAGAAAATGATCAACACGCCTCAGGCGACCAGCGCAGCCGCGCCGGGCGCCCGCCGATAGTCAGGATAGGAGCCGAAAACAATGCCGGTCTTCAGTTACACATTTAGAGATACTAGCGGAGGAACCCAAAAGGGAACCGCCGAAGCCGAAAGCGAAGAAATTCTGCGCAAACGGTTTGAAGAGCAAGGCTTCACGATCACCGAAGTTACGATGATCAAAGCCAAGAGCGCGAAACCCAAGCGCTATGGCAAAGTTAAGCTCGGCAACCTCGCGGTCTTTTGTCGCCAGTTCTCCACGATGGTCGACGCGGGTGTTTCGCTCGTGCGCTGTCTGGACGTTCTCGGCCAGCAAACGCAAGACCCGAGGCTCAAGAAGGTCATTATGGACGTCGGCGAGCGCGTGGAAGGAGGCGAAAGCCTTTCCCGCGCCATGCAACGCCACCCGAAAGCCTTTAGCAACCTGTTTATCGGTTTGATCCGAGCCGGTGAAGTCGGCGGTGTCTTGGAGGAAGCCCTCCAGAGACTAAGCCACTTCTTGGAAAAAGATGTCGAACTGCGCCGAAAGGTGAAGGCGGCCATGACCTATCCGGTCTTGGTTTTGATCCTCTCCATCGGCATCACGTTCTTCCTCGTCTATTGGTTCGTTCCCCAGTGGGCTGTCATTCTTTCGGACCTTGGTCTAAAGGCGGACGATATTCCCGCTCCGACCAAGTTCCTGATGGGAATGGCAGATGCTTTGACCAACTATTGGTGGGTCATCATCGGCGCGATTGTCTTCATCGTAATCGCCTACCGGATGTTTGTCAGCACCCGATTTGGACGTCGCGTCGCGGATCGGATCAAGCTCAAAGTGCCGGTCTTCGGCAAGTTGCACCATAAGATTTGTATGGCGCGCTTCAGCCGAACGATGGGTACGTTGTTGACCTCGGGTGTTCCGATTCTCCAGGCTATGGAGACGGTTGCCGGAACGGTAGGAAACACGATCATGTCCGACGCCGTTATGGAAGCCCGCGCAAGAATCCGTGAAGGAGACCGAATCGGAGAGCCGCTCGAAGCATCGAAGTTGTTCCCGCCCATGGTTGTCCACATGATCGGTGTTGGCGAAGAATCGGGATCGCTGGACTTTATGCTCCAGAAGATCGCGGACTTCTACGAAGCAGAGGTTGAGTCGACTTTGGCGTCGCTTACGGCGGCTCTGGAGCCGATCATGATCGTCGGCCTCGGATTCGTCGTCGGCTTCATCGTGGTTTCGATGTTCTTACCGCTCGTGCGGGTTATTGAAAAACTCTCTTCGGGTTCCGACACCTAATCGGGACTCGGGAACTTCAAGGTCGCGGACGGATTCATTTCGCCGCGACCTTTCTTCATGCATAGGAGTCTTAGCCTTATGGGCGGAACAAGTACGACCAAGGATGGTGAATCGTGTTCCCTGAATGGACCTGGTTAGTCGGCCTGATGGTCGGAGCTGCGATCGGCAGCTTTCTCAATGTGGTTATCTACCGCATGCCGCGCGATATGTCGCTCGGCAATCCGAAGCACAGCTTTTGTCCTTCGTGTAACCACCAACTCGGCATTTCCGATTTGGTCCCCCTCTTTAGCTGGCTGATTCAAGGCGGCAAGTGTCGGTACTGCTACGAGCGGATTCCGCCGCGTTACTTCTTTGTTGAACTGATCACCGGCATTTTCTGGGCGGTCATTTGGTATCAATACATGGTCCAGGGCGAGGACTGGATAAAGGCGATCGCCTACATGCTGGTCTCGGCCACCCTCGTCGCGGTCGCCTGGATCGATTGGGAATCGTTCACGATTCCTGATGCGCTCAATGCAATCCTCCTGCTCTTTGGGGTCGGGTTTCACGCCATCAATGGAACGTTGCGCGAGTGTCTGATCGGCGCGCTTTTGGGCTGGGGTTTGTTGTTTGGCATTGGTCTGCTCGGTCGTTTGCTTTTCAAGAAGGATGCGATGGGGGAAGGGGATGTCCTCCTGATGCGAGGGGTCGGTGCGGTAGTTGGCCCGTGGCCCCTTGTCTTTGCAGTTGGGGTGGCGGTTGCGCTTGGAGCGATTCACGGAATGTCGGTGATCGCTTTTGAGGCCCTCAAGCGCTCTCGGAAGCCGGCGGAGGCCGACGGCGACGAGGAGCCACCACCCGCGCAACCGATTGGGCAAATGCTTTTCATCGGCGTTTTGATGTTGCTATGCGTCGACGTCCTCGCCCTCGTTTTCAAACCCGTTGCCAAGTGGCTTGAGCGAACCATGCCCGAGGCGGCCGGGCTGAACGACGACGCATGGGAACCACCTAGTATCCGGTACATTCCGTTTGGCCCATTCCTGGCCGCGGGCACGATCGTGGTTCTACTGGCGGAACCACAAGTGAAGAATATGATCGCGGAGTACCTAAAGCAGTTTTCGCCGCCTCCGGTTTGAGGGAGATATGGACAGGATGAGTCAAGAAAGAGTAGGATTAAGTAAAGAAGTCCGAGATCGCTTGGAACAGTTCCGGGCGAGAGTCGGTCTAGTCTTGTGGGGTGACAGTTGGAGTTGGTGCGTATGAAACGTTTCGCGTTTACGCTCATTGAGCTATTAGTTGTGATTGCAATCATTGCGATCCTGGCCGCAATCGCCTTCCCGGTGATTGCGCGAGCCAAAGATGCCGCGTTTAGAAACTCGGATATCTCGTCTATGAACAGTATCCGTGCGGCCTTGCAGATATACCGCGTGGATCAAGGTGCCTATCCGCCTGCCTTGTTCGGATATGTGACCCTTTACTTGTCTGGCCCCAAGGTGGGCCAAGTTGTGCCGGCAAATGAGCTCAAGACGTTCCTCTATCCCAAGCGGGTTACGGGCCTTGATACGTTCACGCCGTCGTACAATAAGATGCCTTACGACTTTACGACCGCGGCAGTGTGGCCCAATCAGGACCCACGGGCCGTTAATACCGCTCCGATTTTGGACAACAACGGGGATGGAAACCTCACTGCGGCGGATGACGACGGATGCGCCCGCCAGGCCTACGGCCCCGCCGATGCAGTGACGCGACGAGACCCGGTTACGAATACCGTGATCCCGGCGCTCTTCTACAAGTTCAGCGGCTTCGATGCCGCCGAAGTTCAGACGCCGACCGGTCGACGCACCGAGCTTCACTATGCCCTGTTCTGGACGGAATGGAGTTTGAACTCGAACGTCGCTTGCGGCGGTCCTGGCAGCTCCTTGGATGACCCTCGGCAGCTTGGCTACGGAGACCCGCCTGATAGCACGGTCGTCACCTGGAACGGATTCTTCCGTGAGTACCAAGGTGGCCTCGTGGGCCGAGATCGTCGCGATCTCGTCTTATTCCTTGGCGGCAGCGCCCGAACATTTGACTCGCGAGACCTGTCAGAACGGTCATGGCGCGTTATTCCCTAATGGCTGGATTCCTCCTGCCCCCAACGCTCCACAAAGGATTGATGATGAAACGAAGGATCCGCCACGGCTTACGCTCCGGTACCTCTATGGTTGAGCTACTGGTCGTCATCGTAATCTTCTTGGTCGGCATTTTGGCCGTCGTGCAAATTTTCCCGCGCGGCTTCCAAATTATCTCGAACACGAAGAATACGACCGTGATGATAAACCTGGGCCGCACCGAACTTGATCGTGTTCGCGGCCGGCTAGACCAACTCCCCGAGATGATTTTGCCCCCTGGCTATCTCTTCTCTGCGGGAACCGTCATCATCACGAGCGATCCCAATCAGAGCCCCGATAACCTCGGCCCGTATTCGCCCCGCATCGATCAGAACGGCAACGTTCTTGATGCCGTCGGCAACGTGCTGGGCGGGTGGGCGTACCTGAGCGGCGGAAACAACGTTCGCCGGATCATTGGTGAAGGCGGCGTCGTTCCAGCTCCGCGGCGTGTTGGCGCGGTCGTTGGTGGACTCATGGTCCTTCAGTTTGCTCCCATAGTTTTCAATCCGACTTACCAAAGCATTTTCCAGATTTATGGAAACGATATGGTCAAGCGCTACGGCGATCCGCCCGCCTCGGCGAATCGGCCCTACGAATACTATGTTGATCAGGACGACACCTCGAATGCCCTCCTGTGGCTCGCGGCGGACCCGGCGAAGGCTCGGAGCTACCGGCTTGCGATGACCGCGTGGATCAATAATGGCACGGTCACCTTCCGCCGAGAAGTGATTGACGCGACCGTCGTCATTCCGATTGGATCGGGATTCACGAGCGTTCTGTTCTCCGCCTATTCTGGTCTTCAACCTGGCGAGTCCTTCGTTGGCGTCGAGTTTGACTCCGTCCGGGTAGCGCGAAACTTTGAGCGAGTGGTCGCCTTCTCGCCCGATCCCTACGAGTACCAACTTTTGGATGAAACCCTTGGGCTCATTCTTTTCAATCCAACGGGTTACAACTATCAGGAACGAAGAAACAACAACCGCCGAGTCCCTTTGACCGCGCGAGTGAACTACGATGTTTACGACTGGCGCATCATCCGCGAAGAGTTCCGCGTTCCCGACAGCATTCCGGGCGAACAGCGGCTCAAGCTCGGCAATCTTCGGGTCAAGCCGTCCTTCGGCTCCGATGGAAAGCTTTATCAAGGTCTGAACGTTAGCGTCAGCGACGAGGCAGGGGGTACCGAGAACCGTGAGTTCTTGATCCTCGACCTCGAAACCGGTGGCATCTTCTCGAAGACTGGCTTTACAGTTGACGGCTCGATCGGGCTGATCTCGTTCAAAGACGCCGACAACAACGTTGCGAACGGCATCCAAGCAGGCATCGTGCTTCCTGGCCAAAATGCTCCAACCACGATGACGGTCAACGGGCGTAACGTCCGTGCGCTGTATCAGGCGGTGGGCGAGTGGACGGTGCAAGTTACCAAGGCCGCCGCAAACTACCGCGGAACGACCGCCAATCCCGGCGTTGCCGAATACTATGCAGGCGGATCGGGCATGTTCTACAACGGCGTCCCGCTCGCCGCGGGCGAAGGCCTTTCGCGAATTTACTTCCCGCCGATGGACGCGGGCAAGAAAGTCACGATCAGCGAGATTTGGTACGACATGGGTGGCCCTGAGCCGCTGTGTCTGAAGAATCAAGACTTCCTCATCAAGACCTCTCCCGCCGATGCGGCAGTTGGCTTGCCTTATATCGATCTGCGGGATCAAGTGTCTGCAGCAACGGCGATTAACTACGCCCGGTACGGCTACGGGGTGAGAGGGGTGAGAGGCGCATCGGTTTCCGTTCGAGTTTTGTGGAACCCTGCAACGTTTACGCTGTCCAACAATGAGACAGAGAACCTCGAGAACTTTGAGAAGTGGGGCCGCAACTGGCGCCGCATCCAGACCGATACGTTCCTGACCAAGGAGTCGAGCCAGTGATTTTCAAGAGACGCGCTTTTACGCTTATAGAGATGATCACGGTGTTGGCGATTACCGCCATCCTGCTCGGCATCATCATCGTGCCGATGATCCAGTCGTTCAACTTCACCCGCGCTGCGGAAGGGTTCTCAAACGCCCAGCAACGGGGCAGGGAAGTGATTGAGCAGGTGACTCGAGAAATCGAGAACAGCGCTGCGGTTCGAGATAACGACGGCATGCGCGGATCGCTCGCGGTGGTCGTTCCAGGTTTTGACGGCTCGAACGTCACGATCTTTGCTCCCTACAGCAAACTCGACATATACCGACCCGCGCAGGGCGATCCGACGAATGTTCGCAATGGAGCCTTCGTAGATCCCGCTACCGGTGTTGCCGACCCTACCAGGAAGGCTCCGATAGGGCAGGTGAACCTCCCTGTTTCCCCTGGTTTGACGATCTTGCGCTATTACATCGCCAAGGCAAAACCCCTGGATCCGACCGGCCTTCTCCCCCAGCCATATTACAACCCCTTCGTTGATTACAAGATTAACGGCGGTGCGCTTTGGCAGAACGTCCAGGCCGGCGACGAGAACCTTTATCGGCTTTACAAGTGCGAAGTCCAGCCCTACAGCTTTGTGGGTGGTGCGTTTGTGGTCAATACGCGATTCTTTGACGACGCGAACGCCGACGGTCGACCCGATTTTGACGATCCCTACTTCATGGAGATCGACGCTCCTGGCGCGCCTGTACTGACCGCAGCCCAGCGCACCGCCAAGCTTGCTCGAATGAAGAACTGGATGCGCGATTCGATCGTGGTTGGCGATACTCGCCGATTCGATATGATTCAGCCGCTGTTCGACAAGGGCAGTCGCACGTTGCTTGTCAACGGCAACATCCCGCGCATTGACACCCTGATTCAGTTCCGGCCGACCTCCATCACCAGCGAGCCCGCAGAGGGTTCACAGGCCGTACCATTGGGTTCTGAGACCGATAACGCGAAGCTTGCGACGTCAGACGTCTTCACGACCAAGTTCGGTGCTTGGAGCGCGGCCATCGTTCGAATGTATCCGAACGGCTACGATCCCGCCAACATTGGCGCGAACGACTACCTCATTGGACGTTTCGACAGCCGAGCCGGAGTCCGCGGTTTTCGGATCTACCACTACGATCCCGATACGGATACCGATGCGGATGATCGCAATGGCGACACGCCGGACAACGAGCTCTTCGATGTCGGTGCAGCATTGGACCAAGAATCCAAAGGCTGGGTTTACCCGTTCACGCGAGGCGTCACCGCTTCCGACGGTCGTTCAGGCTGGCTGGCGAATGCTGCGCTTCGAGCCCGGTTCGCGCCATTCATTCCCGACCTCGCAAACGGCAAGGTTCTGACCTCGTTCAATATCGGCGATATCGGTATCGACGACCCGATTGGCGCAGTCGCTCCAAGGGCGGATCATAACTGGCCGTCCAAGTCGACTGGATTGGAGCTGACGCCCGTCAGCGATCCTGCTCCGGCTGGTGCCTTCTCCGATGCGATTTACCAGAACGACATCAACCGTCAGTTCAACAAGATTTGGTTCGATAACCCAAGCCTACGCGTTCCGGGAGGTGTCCATCGTTTCATCCACCTACCGCTTACTCAGCAGGCGGATGGCACGAACAGCCCGATGCATCCAGATCCTACAATTGGATTTAGGCAAGCACGACTCGTGCTCGGCAGTGAAGTCGTGTACGGGCCGGACCAGAATCCCGGACCCAACTACGGTAGCGCCGTACGCTACACCCGCGTTACCCGCAATCCAGGTGTGAATCAGTACAAGGTCAACAGTGTCGACCTCGCTGAACCTGACTGGGCCGCTCTGGGATACACGCCTCCTCCTGCCTTATACGATCCCCTGAACTTCGTTTCAGCGGTTCTCCAGCCCCGGTACAAAGCGGGATACATACAGCTCAACTCCGATCCCAACGTGCCCCTTCCTGGCAACGCCCGGATCACCGTCTCCTACAAAGTCCAGTTCACTCGCGCCGGAGATACGGTGACGGTGGATTACGACACTCGACAACTGATTACCATTTTGCTGACGATGCGCACCTACCCGCAATCGACGTCCTTCACGAATCCGGCGACGTTGACGCTTCAAGGAGCCGCGCCCGTCCGCAACTTCCTGCGATAAGAAAGCCATGAACGCGAACGCAACCAAAAGAATTCAGCGATCCCGAGGTCAGACGCTTATCGTCTCGATCATGGTCCTCGCAGTCCTGTTGATCCTGGGCTTCGTGTTCCTGGGCATTTTGAACCGGAACATCATCCAAGCCGCTCGATCGAAAGATCGGTCGGTTGGAAATGACCTCGCCCAAGCGGGCGTGGAATACGCCCACAACCAGCTCGTCCAGAGTGACATTCGTGCAGACTGGCGACCGGCTTACGTTCCACTTTCAACCGCGGGCGACATTACTCGCGATCCGGATGCGCTGTATTTGCGTCCGGCATCGGGATTCGGTTTGCGCTCTGCCGGAGATACGATCGTCGATCGCGGTGGCCCCGACGGGCTCGGGCCGTTTGGTCGCATCCTCTACCGCGACGGCCGCACGATGGTTCGCGTTCGGTATGCACCGAGCGATGCAAACGTATTTGACGCTAATCCCACCGGTCCGCTTCGTGAGGCTGGCAAGGTCAAGAACTACATCATTATCGAGTCGATCGGTCGTCCGGGCCGGATCGATCAGAATGACCCGACCACGCAGCTGACCAACTCGGGTGTTCAGTATCGAAACTACGCTGGTGAACCTGCCTTCCGAGCCGCCTTCGCTCTGATGAAAGAGCGTGACGCGCAGTTTCAATCTTCGCGAAGGCTTATCGCCTTCGCAACCATTGGCTTGATCGATCACTCGGTTTTCATTACGGATAGAGAAAACTCGACCCGCGTTGCAGAAATCGGCTTTCCGACGGAAGCGGGCGCTCGGTACGGCGTCAACTTGATCCAGCCGACGATTCAGTTCGGTGGTGCCACCGATGGTCCTGGCGCCTCGACCGTGAGTGGCGGAGGAAGCATCTGGTCCAACGCTGCCCTTACCTTTTACGGCAACACGTCCCTTATCCTGAACTCCACGCTCGGTGATGGTATCTGGGTCGCCGATCGAATCAAGGCTTCCGACGCCAACGCACAACTCATCATTCGGCGCACGAAGGACGACGATTCAGTTATCGCTGACGACGATCAGATCGTCTTAACTGAAGGCTCGGGCACCGTGAATGCGGTGGCCACGACCGATCGCTTGAACAGCGACGATCCGCTGTTTGGCACGCTGGGCCAACTCATTCGCGATGGCATCCAAGCGACCGACCCGCAGGGCAACGCCCGTTACGTGGGTAAGAAAGAGGCCCCCTCCATCAGCGATGTTAACCCTGCGTCGGGGCAGAACACGTACTACACGAGTACCCGAAACTCGGGGACGATTTTGGCGGGTGGTAATACTGGGCGCTTGGGCCAAGGCCAGGGCGTGTACGTCAATAACTTGGACGATCGCCAAATGCGCAGTGACGAAAATGGCAGAGAGGACGTGGGTAGCGAAGAATCCTTGTTCTTCGACTGGCTGAATCCCAACAACGGTCAAGCCCTCAGCGGCTGGCAGGGCCCGTTCTACGTGCCTGTTGGTGCCTACGTTAAGCTGACTCCAGACGGTTTCTATATCACCCGCGATGGACGCGCCCTTGCCGGACGTCGAACCTGGCGCAACTTGAACGGCAGCGATTCTGGCCTGACGACGATCCGATACCGGGTTGGCGGCGATCCTGACGGAGCTGGCCCCCTGCCTCCGTACATAATCAGCACGATCACGAATCCCGCTGATATTAATGCAGCTATGCCTGCGTGGACGAATGGCTTCCCATTCAACGGCCTGATGTTCTTTGAAGGCAATGTCCGGGTTCGAGGAATCATCCCCACCGACGTGCAGATCACGATGATTTCGATGGCGACGATCTACATCGAAGGTAGCATCACGAAAGGTGTCTACGATGCCGCCGGAAACCGACTGACCCGCGCTAGCCGATCTGCCCTTATGCTCATGGCGAAGGACTATGTGGCGCTGAACACGACCCAGTTCTTCGGTGTCGGCGGTGGCCAGTCGCTTGAAGAAGTCGAGGAAGACCCATCCACGCCCAACCCGATTCGCGTAGCAAGTGGCGGCGGATTGAGCATGCTGACGGACCTAAACTGGAGATCAGAGAACGTTGCCGGTCTTCCTGCTGTGACACCGGGCAATCCTTCCACGCACCGCGCTTTCGCACAAGATTATGTGGATCCGCAGACGAACAATCCGATTGATTCCATGATGCTTCTGAGCCATGCCACTGATGGCGCGGGTGGGTACTCGACCATCGCGATGGACGTCAATTTCGGACTCACAACGCCGACCTACAACTTCTTCGATATTGCCAACAACGATCCTCCCGCCTACGGCCCCCGGAAAGTCCTCGGCGTCAATGATTGGGGCAAAGCGCTCAAGTTTGAGACGATCGGCGTTCCCATCATCCGCCCCGGCACTGCGGTGTGGACAGGCGCGACGGTAACCAGCACCACGGGAGAGGGCACCTACACGATGCTCCTCGGCGCGGTCAACGACTTCGGTCTTGGCGTTCCGAACGACATGCCCTCGTGGGCTCCCGGCCAGGCATACAAGCTCCGCCGAGCCGCGATGGTTCCGAGCGACGTCCGGATCGAAGCCTCGATCTACGCTCAGGATGGCTCGTTCTTCGTCATTCCCGGAGCGTGGTTTAATCCGAATCCGAACGATCGCCGCGACACCTACGCTGCCCTGGGAGCAAACCAGGTTGAGCGAGATAACGCTCGACTCGCCAACTACGGCAACTATCCTGAAACTCCGTTCTACGGCGAGCCGCTGGACGTTCGAATTCAGATCCTGGGTTCGCTCAGTATGAACATGCCGGTACCTATGAGCCAACAAACCGAGTGGCTGAAGAAATGGGGCTGGATCCCGCGAGAACAGGGAATCACCGGAAGACTGATCCCTTCCGTCCACGTTCCCCCAGGATACAACATCACCGGGGCCGGAACCGACTTGTTCGTTCCGAACCTGACCGTCATTTATGACCCGATGCTCGCTACCGGCCGCACCACTGGCTATCGCGACGTCGTCGACTCTTTTGTGCGATTCGAGCGGGTTCAGCCCGATCCGATCAACAACCCTGCTTTCACAGTGGACTATCCGCTTCCGCCTATGCCGCGGCTGCCGGTTAGCCCCACGCTTGCCTACTTTGGAGAGGTTAATCCTTAAATGTTACGCCCCGCGATTTTGATTGCTCTGGCCGCCAGCTCTGCGCTCGCTTTGGCCCAGAACGCCGCCCAAAGGATCGTCCCGATTCGAGCGGCGATAGCGATTATCGACAGCGATCAAACCGCTGGATTTCAGTCTAACCGTACTCCTTATGTGTGGCTGAATCTTGAATCGAGCAAAGTAAAACCAACTGGATTTACGTTCAGCAACCCGAGCCGTGAAACTCAATGGACCGCGGCGCAGGTTGGCCGATGGACCGCTCTGCTCGGCTCTCCTCCCGCCGTCGGAACGCTCATGTCGAAGCGAGATGCTCCGTACTGGGAGATCCCCGTTACGTCTGCAGGCGATGATCAGCTTTCCAAGACGGACGTCATTCTCCTGGGAGCCTACGGCAACACGTCCCTGAACCCGTTCGAGCGCGAAAAGCTGCGCCGATTCATGGACAAGGGTGGTGTGCTCTGGGTGGACGTCGCAAGCACGATTTCCCTCGACGCCGTCAACAACTTTCCGCTTCCGTTCGCGGTCAACACGACTGCGGGCGCCCCGAACCTTCAGCTCGACTATTCGCAGCCGATTTTGGGCTACCCGATCAGCCTTGGCCAGTCGGACGTCAATCTGATGCAGTCCGAAACCCTCGCTGGGATTCGGGATCTCGACCTTGCCGCTTTTGGCTTTGGGGGCCTTGAGGGCATCATGCAGACGTTGCGGCCTGATTCGCTGAGGCTCCAACCGGTTGCCGTTGATGCATTTGGCACCTTCATTGCCGTCGGCCGAGTTGGTGATGGTTACATGGTCGTCACCTCGCGTGGGCTGGCGCGTACGTTGAACCGGATTCCTCTTGGAAACGGCACCTACAACGCTAACGAAGGGGCGCGCGCGTTCCAGTGGACCTCGGATCGAGCCGCAGACGCGGCCGCCAAGTTGGTCATCAACATGGTGCACCTCACTTCTGGCTACAACCAGAGCGCGAAGGGAAGTCGTGGCGGCCGAAGCAACCGGATTGACCTCGGCGCTCCGCAGCTTCGACGATTTGCCGATACGAACTCAACTTTCGCCCCTGCCTCGACGCTTGGCTACAATCCGCCAACCGTCCACAAGGGCGCGATGGTTATCTGCACGCAGGATCAAGTTCTCGTATACGACGCGAATCCAAAGCAAGATTTGGACGGAGATGGCGATTCTGACGACGGTGTTCGCGATTACTCGCAGGGCGTCGCCTATGACCTTTTGTGGGCGTCGAACGCCCTCCCTGGCCCGATTTCGGGCGCAACGGTTTCCGAAGTCCCGGACAACGCGAGTGGAAACCTTCGCGACCAGATCATGGTTGTGGACTCGAACGGCAGCTTCCACGGCTTCAGTTTGTTCCGATACGACGTCAACGGCCGCATTGATGGCACGAATGCAAACCCAGATTACAGCCTTGTTCCCCCGACGGGCGCCGCTTCGTATGATCTTGGTGTACCAGGCGCAGCCCCCTACGCTCCGACGATGCACGACGGATTTGCCTTCATTGGCGATACCCAGGATAGCGGCCTCAACAAGGTAGGACGCATTTGGGTTGTCAACCCCGCAACTGGCACGGCTGTGCAATCGGGTGGCACTGGTTGGTCTCTTGGCGGCGTGGCAGGCGGCGGAATCATTCCTGACATCTCGGGCCCCCCGACCGTTGGCTACATTCCGATTTTGGACAACTCTGGCGGCGTTGATCGCGTCCTTAACGTTCCGACGCGCGCCGGTGCCTTGGGCCCAACGTCCACTGCAGGCGTAACCAGCATTTGGATCGGGGTTAAAGGCGAGCGCCCGAGCGTTTACTCCGAAGGCGGCGGCGTCCTAA
>JBKJJL010000272.1:0-4658 GCA_046597875.1 Fimbriimonadaceae bacterium
TGATCGGATGCTGGCCCATTTCATGAGCCTGGCCCGAAATCGTCAGCAAGTAATCGCCCGATACGACACCCTTAATCGAGAACGTGCCGTCGGCATTCGTTTCGGCTCGCCGAATCCGTATCGGACTCTCGTCGTCGCCTTTGTAAATCGGTTCCAAGGTGATCAAAGCGCCGGGCAGCGCCCTGCCGTTTTCCTTCATCGTCACCGTCCCGCCGACGCTGCCGATGGGGACCTCTTCGGTCACTCCATACGCCATCAGCGCACCACAAGCAGCCAGAGCACCAAGCAGAGAAAGACCCTTCGTCCAGTTCATTTATGCGTTACCTTCCTTGGAACGCGTGAACTCGCCGGATAATACGGCTATCACGATTCCTAGGACTAAAACCCCACCACCGAGGTAAGCCATTTTGACGAGCTTCTGGTCCCGGTCAAGATCCAAGTGGGGCAAGAGCGCATCATAAATGAGCGCCATGACTCCCGCCATGCCCAAGCCGAGAGACATGGAATGGGCTGACCGCTCACCCCGAACTGCCTCAATGACGCCCGCCAACCCGAGCCCGAACAGATAACCGATAACGCCCTTCGCGCCGAGAACGACCGCAGTTGTAATCGGAGCGATGAGCAAGACGACGATCCACAAAGCACCCGCGATCAACGTAAGGAATCCACCGCGCTTCGAAACGGTCCTAAGCCACTCTTGCGCCATGACGGGCAGCAGAGCTCCGACAATGAGCCCGATCATCGCGTAGTGCTGGCCGATGTCGAAGGCTTTCGTCGCATCGGTGTGAGTTTCGCGGAAGACGCGGTACATCACCAAAGCGCCGAGCGGAGCCATCGTCAACAGGGCTCGTTTGTTACCGCTGGCAAGCAATACAGCCGTGGAAGTCAGCGCCAAGACCGCCATCCCGAAGCCTTTCTCGAATCCGAATGCTGCCGTTGCTGCCGATACCCAAATGAGCACGGCCACGAGAAGGCGCATGGAACTGGGCTCTTCGTCCTCGGGCACAACGGCCGCGACGATGAACGCCAACACTGCGCCGCCCGCCGCGATGGGCAGAATGGTTCCCAAATGCAAAAGCCGGTCGCCGATGAGCCAAGACCCCAGCGAAACCAGAGCCATCGCAACACCAGCTCGCAAACCCGGACTCTTCGCCAAAGTAGCTACGAATCCGCTCAAAACCGCCGCGGTCGCTGCTACCAATCCGAGCATGGTTCCCGCCATCGGACCGTAATCCCCTAAGTTGGCTTGCTTGCCTAACACATTTGCCGCGACGACGAACGCCGCGACAATCGCCGCACGCATCGCCCAAGGATTCGGGTCGACTTCCTTACCGATGCTCAAGAACCAAGCCGAAGCCGCCGCCCCAAAAACCATCGCAAGCGGCACCCCAGGGTAGGGCAAGAGAACGAGCAGCGACGGAGCCAAGACGCCCAAAGCAATCGGCGCCGCCCGTCCCGCTGTAAGCTGACCCTTCATGAGCCCAAGCCCGTACGCGATAACGGACAACAGACAGCCGATGCCAAACGACAAGGTAAGAGGAAGCGCATCGTCTAATCCGCCGTAGCCCGATAAACTCCCAACAACCAGCAATCCGACAAGCAAACCAAGCACAAGGAAAGCCCCCGCCGGCACCTCGCGCTTGGCTTCCTTGCCGGGCGGCTCACCGTCCTTCACCATAAGGGCGGCGAGTGCGAGCACAGCGGCGATAATCGGAAGGATGACTTCGGTTTTCACGGTTTGATCTCAGGATCCAACAACCAGTTTATGCTGATTTGCAGATTCTTGCAATAGGGACGCTGAAAGTGGCGTCTTTGAACCTATTACACACTGTGTGTCCCCGGAACCGTGGGAATTCAGTATCATAAGACTATGCGAGTTACAATCGTTTCGAAAGATGCGCTCGCCAGGGACGGTTTATCGAGCATCCTCGTCCAAGAAGGACAGTTTGCATTTGCAGGGGCTAGCGAGTCCGTGCAAAGTGCAGTCAGCCTCCTGGGATCGGCAAGTGGAGCGGCGCTTGTCGCCACCGACGATCTTGGAAAGTCTGATTGGTCAGCTTTGGCCAAGGCTAAGGAAAGCCTGGGCTTCAAAATAATTGCGATCGTTTCCGGTGCTTCTGCTGCTATCTCTAAGGCCGCAGATGTGGTCGTTCAGCGCACGGATGGTTCCAAAGCCCTCGTCACCGCACTGAAGAAGTTAGCCGTGGACGCACCTTCTTCGCGCGCGGTTGCCGACGCGCTCCAAGTGCGATACGGGGGGAAGAGACTTTCCAAACGAGAGCTTCAAGTTGCTCAACTTGTCGCCCAAGGCATGGGAAATCGGCGGATTTCTCAGGTGGTCGATATTAAAGAGCAGAGCGTGAAGAATCTGGTGAGCTGCATCATGAGCAAGCTCGGATGCGACAATCGCACCCAGGTGGCATTGGCGCTTTTAGGTAAGGAAAAGGGCTAGGCCAGCGTGCTGGCGCGCGTTGTCACCGCGCTGATCGGAATCCCGATCGTCTTGGCGGCGTGCTTCTGGACGAATTCCGTTGGGTTGATGGTCTTGCTCGTTCTCGTCGCTCTGTTGGCAGTCGGCGAAGCATGGCCCTTGGTTGATCGGTGGGTGCCCACCGGTGCTAAGTTGCTCGCGTCTCCGGGTCTCGTGCTCATCTGGGTCATCGCACCCTTGCTCTGCGTCCTCGCAATCTACGACATGGGCAACAAGGGTGTCCTAACGAGCTTTAATCCCCGTTCTCCTGTTCTGTTGGTCCTTCTCCCCCTGTGGGCCGGAGACAGCGCTGCGATTTTTGCGGGAAGGGCATTTGGCAAGCATCCCATGGCTCCTTCTATCTCTCCCAAGAAGACGTGGGAAGGGGCGTTCGCGAACCTTGTGTTCTGCGTTCTTGTCGCTTGGGGAACTGGCGTTTGGGTCGGGATTGAACCGCTTTATGGAGTTCTTATTGGGTTGTCGGCGGGAATCCTTGGGCAGGCCGGAGATCTCTTTGAAAGTTGGCTCAAGCGAAAGGCTGAGGTCAAGGATTCCGGAAACTTGCTTCCCGGTCATGGAGGAATCCTTGACCGGATTGACTCCCTCCTCTTCACCGCGGTCCCGACGACCTTGGTGTACTGGATTGCCACAAGGTAACCTCGTCCCGATGCTGGCCGTCGAAACCCGCGACCTTGTGAAAACCTACACGACGGTCAAGAAAGCTCCCGGAATGTGGGGCTCCGTCAAGGGTTTGTTCTCCCGAGAGAAGAACTTAGTGAACGCGGTTTGTGGCGTCTCGATGTCGATCGAGCAAGGCGAACTCGTCGGCTTTCTCGGTCCAAATGGTGCAGGAAAGACGACGACGCTTAAGATGCTGACCGGCATTCTCCACCCCACGTCGGGATTCGCTTCAGTTCAAGGCTACACCCCCGCCGCACGCAAACCGGAGATGCTCAAGCAGATTGCCCTCGTGATGGGCAACAAGAACGCGCTCTGGTGGGACTTACCTGCGTGGGACTCGTTCGTGGTCTTGCGAGAGCTCTATGAGGTCGATGCTACAGATTTTAAAAGGCGAACTGATGCTTTGATCTCGGCTCTAGGAATCACCGATAAGGTCAACACTCAAGTACGAAAACTCAGTCTCGGCGAGAGAATGAAGTGTGAGCTAGTGGCGGCGCTCCTTCACGCTCCCCGAGTCGTGTTTCTTGATGAACCCACCATCGGATTGGATGTAGTCTCCCAAAAAGCAATTCGAGAGTTCTTGAAAGAACTGCATCGAGAAGAAGGCTGCACTATTTTGCTGACTTCTCACTATATGCAAGATGTCCAAGCCCTTTGTGATCGGGTAATTGTTATTGATAAAGGCAACAAGATTTTCGATGATACGCTTGACGCGCTGTCTCGTCACTTCAGCGACCGTCGTCGGATTGTCCTGCGGTTTTCTGAGCCTGTTCATGTCGAAGACCTCGTGAAGTTTGGGGAGGTCATGGAATCGGAGAGCCTATCCGCCTCAATCGATGTTGCCCGAGACGAAACTCCCCGAATCGCCGCCGCGATTTTGCAGGCGCTTCCCGTCGAGGACATCGCGATTGAGGACGTGGACGTGGAAGAGATCATCCGGAAAATGTTTACTACCGGAGTGTAACTTTAAAGGAAACCCAAGTAGCACGCGGATGTCTCGTGCCGCGTCTCTGGCCTCGGTGATAAATCAGAACAAGTAGCACGCGGATGTCTCGTGCTGCGTCCACAACTTTCACAAGCTTTTGAAGTACGTCTCACGATCCATTTCTCTCAACTCAATTGTCAACCCTGCTTCGCTATCACCAAGCGATTCCGCGAAGTGCCTCCGAATAACAATCTCAATACCTCTAACAATTCTGCGCCTAAGTTCCAAATCTCTTCCGGTAAGAATTGCTATTTCGCAATGCACGAAACCGGGAAGGGCACCTTCACCCATCTCCCAAGTAGTCCGCAGTTGATGATACGCCTTTATGGACGCGGCATCAATCGTCTCGTGACGGGCTAGTTCCATCACTAAGTCCGCCAAGATGTCAGGAATGTTGGCGTTCTCCTGCAGGTCCGCCGTCGTATCCAACCGAATATGCGGCATACCTACATGTGCTCCGGCGCTTCGATTCCGAGAAGGTCAAACGTCGCTTGCAGAGCAATCTTTGTTGCCTCGCAAAGC
>JBKJJL010000195.1:0-2788 GCA_046597875.1 Fimbriimonadaceae bacterium
CCAAGAGGATTGCCGCATCGTAACGATAACACCCCCATCCGTGCTAGGCTAGACGTATGGTTGCCGCGCTTGCGATCGCTTTGCACTTTTCGTCCTTCACCCAGGTGCCGACAGGTCAGGCACTCCTCACGCCGAATCCTCGAGTCCTCGTTTTTTCAAAAACCGCCGGATTCCGCCACGACTCGATTCCGGTAGCCATTGAGGCCATCAAGGAAATCGCGACAAAACGCGGATTCACTGTCACCGCCACCGAAGATGCGAGCGTGTTCTCGACGACAAACCTGGAGAAGTTCGACGCCGTGTTGTTTCTTTGCACCACGGGGGATATCCTCGACGGTCTTCAACAAGATGCGCTTTATAAGTTCGTCACAAAGGACGGGGGCGGCTTTTTGGGGCTCCACGCCGCCGCGGATACGGAGTACGACTGGCCCCAATACAAGGACCTCATCGGTGCGTACTTCAAGCGCCACCCCCAGATTCAAGAAGCAAAAATTATCGTCGAAGATCCATGCCATCCCAGCACGCAATCTCTTCCGAAAACGTGGACACGGACCGACGAGTGGTACGACTACATCGCCAATCCGCGCAAGGACGTGCGGGTTCTCATGTCCCTAGATCCCAAGAGCTACACGGGTAGCGAAATGCCGGACGATCATCCGATCACGTGGTGCAACGAAGTCGGAAACGGACGGACTTGGTACTCCGGCTTGGGCCACACCAAAGAAACCTATGCGGAGCCGCTGTTCATGGATTCGCTTTACGAAGCGATCGTGTGGACCAGCCAGAAAAGCAGGCCGAAAGGGCGGACGGACCTGAAATGGAAGACCCAAAAGGGATGGACGGAAGGCGGAAACAAGCTCGACAACGTAACGGGTCAAGCCGATCATTTGGTTTCGACCGAGTCCTTCGGGGACGCTTTGATTCACGTCGAGTTCGCGATTCCTAAGGGCTCGAACTCCGGCGTATACGTGCAAGGGCGCTACGAAG
This sequence comes from Fimbriimonadaceae bacterium, assembly GCA_046597875.1. Taxonomy (GTDB): domain Bacteria; phylum Armatimonadota; class Fimbriimonadia; order Fimbriimonadales; family Fimbriimonadaceae; genus JANJUB01. Next base: position 988 of record JBKJJL010000195.1, read on the forward strand.
TGCAGATCTTTGACTCGTTTGGCAAGACGAAGGAAGAACTCACTTTTGCCGATTCAGGAGGCATCTATCAGCGTTGGAAAGATGAAAAGGGTTTCGAAGGAATGCCCCCAAAAGTGAACGCCTTGCGACCGCCTGGACAGTGGAATACCTACGATATTCTGTTTCGAGCACCGCGTTTTGAAGGAAAGAGGAAAGTGGCCAACGCGCGGTTCTTAGAAGTTCGACTGAACGGAATCGTGATCCAGAAAGATGTTGAAGTAACGGGACCGACACGGGCTTCAATGAGGGAAGACGAGGTCGCAGCGGGCCCTATCATGCTGCAAGGGGATCACGGCCCGATCATGTACCGAAATGTGTGGGCGAAGCCATGGCCCGGCTAATCGGGCTTGACGTCGGGACGACGGGCTGCAAAGCAATCCTTATCGACGAATCTGGGAGGGTCCAAAGACGTTCTGATCGGTCGTATCCGCTTTCCACGCCCAAGCCAGGTTGGTCGGAACAGAACCCCGAGGATTGGTGGCAGGCGGCGTCGCAGTGTCTGGACGAAATCGGGGAAGCGGACGCGATCGGCTTGACCGGGCAGATGCACGGCGCGGTGTTCTTAAATTCGGCGGACCGGGTCATCCGCCCGGCAATCCTGTGGAACGATCAGCGAACGGCGGAAGCTTGCACTTGGGCCGAAACAGCCTGCCCGGAGATTCGGGACGTCACCGCGAATCCAGTTTTGACCGGATTTCAGCTTCCAAAACTCATCTGGCTGCGCGACAATGAGCCAGAGAACTATGCCCAGGTTCGATCGCTACTACTCCCGAAAGACTACATTCGATTCCGACTGACCGGCGAAAAGGTGACCGAACCCAGCGATGCAAGCGGGACGAGTTTGCTGAACGTGGCGGAGCAGCGATGGGCGACCGAACTGTACGACAGGCTTGGGGTGGATGCGTCGATTTTGCCCCGACTGGCAGGGTCTTCGGAGGTTACGGGTTCATTTCGGGGCGTTCCGCTCGTGGGCGGAGCCGGCGACTGCGCGGCGGGCGCGGTGGGGACGGGGGCGGTGATACCGGGTGTCATCAGCGTGAGCTTGGGCACGAGCGGCGTGGTTTTTGAGGCGGGGGAGACGTGCATTCCAGATCCTTCGGGTGCAACCCACAGTTTTTGTCACGCCACCGGAAAGTGGCATCGAATGGGCGTGATGCTCTCTTGCGGAGGTGCCTTGCGGTGGTTCCGTGACGTGTTCGCGCCGGGGATTTCCTATGACGAACTGTCTGCCATGGCCTCCCAAATAGACGCTGATGGCGTCGTTTTCAAGCCGTACCTCGCAGGTGAGCGGTGCCCTCGGAACGACCCGACCCTACGAGGCTCTTTTGAGGGGCTGGCGTTATCGCATGATCGGCGACATCTTGCGCTAGCTGTTTTTGAAGGGATTACGAGCGGGATACTGGATTGCTTGGAGGCGATCGGAGCCGCAGGATCGGAGTTGCGCGTTACTGGTGGCGGAGCACGGTCGGCGTTTTGGATGCAGTTGCTGGCCGATCGGTCGGGCATGAGGTGCGTGACGCTTGAAGCGGATGAGGGCCCCGCCCTTGGGGCGGCGCTGTTGGCGGGAGTGGGCGCGGGTGTATGGTCAGATGTAGTGAAAGCGTGCGGGGATGCGGTTCGAGTTGATCGGCGATTTGAGCCGAAGAAGTAGCATGGCCGTCCCGGCCATGCGTAGCACCCCCGTCCCGGGGGTGCTGATCCGCGCCGTACTCCTTGACCTGAGATCAGGAGCGGGACGCTTCTGAGACGCATGACCGGGACG
>JBKJJL010000191.1:0-4377 GCA_046597875.1 Fimbriimonadaceae bacterium
AACTCCAATCCCGTGCAGCTCTTTCACCACCGACCAGAGACGCATTTTCACTCGCGAGGCCATGACTTCCCGGATCGTCTCTTCATGGGCCCGGAACTGATCGCGGCGATGGACCAGCGAGATTTCCGAGGCGATGGGTTCCAGGTTGACACACCAGTCGAAGGCGCTATCCCCCCCACCTACGATCACGAGCCGCTTTCCCGCCAGCGCCGACTTTTCGAGGACTCCGTACATGAGCCCGTGGCCGTGAAAGTCAGCTTCGCCTTCAACCCCGAGTTTGGTCGGCGAAAACGCGCCCGCCCCCGCCGAGATAATGAGGGTTCGCGTCTGATATTCCGCAAAACTATTTTCGTGCGACGTGCAAACCACGTAGCCGTCTCCATCTTTTTCCAAGGCGAGGGCGGTTTCGCCCAGGACGAGCTCGGGCGCGAAGTGGCGGGCTTGCTCGGCCATCTCGGCCGCCAAATCCTTCGCGAGAATCTTCGGGAATCCCGGCATGTCGTAGACGTACTTCTCAGGATAAAGCGCGGTGAGCTGGCCGCCCAGTTCGGGCAGGCTGTCGATTATGCGGACGGACATCCCGCGGAGACCGGCATAAAAGGCGGCAAACAAACCGACGGGCCCGCCCCCGATGATGGTGACGTCAACGCGCATGGGAATCTAGATTATGGCAGGGTGGCGGCATGCTCACACGGGCCATTTCGCGCGGGCTTCGTCGAAGCGACGCACGAGAATATCCGCGAGGTCGCGCGCCTGCTTCAGGAACTCGTCGTATTCCTGGCGAGCCTGTTCGTATTCCTTGCGCATGTCTTCCACTCGGCGACGGGCGTCGTCTTCGATTCGGCGGGCGCTTTGCTCCGCTCGTTGCACCATTTCTGTGGCCTCGCGTTTTGCGTCGGCGTGCATAACCTCGGCGGTTCGCGAGACGGCTCGCAGGAGATCGCGAGTTTGCTGCTCTTCTGCGCTCAGTTTCTCCGCGATTCGCTGATAGTTGTCTCGCTCCGCCACAATGGAATCTGCTCGCTCGGTCGCTTTTGACAGTTCGATGCGGCACTTTTCAAGTTCGTCCCTCAGGGCACGCATTTGGGCTCGCAGGTCGCCCGATTCGCTCGCGCTGCGCGAAATGGCGAGGGCGTGGTCTTGCTCTTGGGCTTCGAAGTTTGCCGCTAACTGCTCTAGTTGAGCTTTAACCGTCGCCAAATCAAGGTCTCTCTGCTGCTGCTCCCGCTCAGCTTCCGCCAGGTAGGCGTCCACATCCTCACGGTGATATCCGCCGAAGGTCACCGGTCGAAAGGGATTGCGGGGTCGAGTTGGCTCAGCCATAGTGCTACCTTCCCCTGAAACGGCAATATCCGTGCCAGAAGCGTTAACCTGTTAGCTTTGCCAGTTTTAACTGAATATTCAGTTCTGCGTCTAAGAAAGCACGTACGCCTAATGTACAATTAACCCGAATGAATAAGATTATCAGCGGAGTAATATTCGCTTTATTTGCAGTTGGGGCTTCAGCACAGAGCATTGGCTCATTTAACCTCGTTACAAATCTGACGGACGTGAGCGCGAGCATAAGCGGGCTCAATCTGACCCTAAATGTTGGTGCGGCACCCTCGCTCCAGATCGGCGCAACAACGTTTACGATTCAGAAAGTCTGGGGCGTGTGGGCGCTTGACGATAACGATGACATGACCGGTTCGACGTCTGATCAAGGGGCATGGAGGGCGAACGCAAACTTCGCGGGCTTCGGGGGCATTTTGGGATGGAAGACCCAGACACCGAACAATGGCTTGAACCCTTCACAAACTTTGACATTAACGTACGGCGCTCTCGGCGGAACAGTTGAGGATTTTGGATATCACGTTCGAGTGAATGGAACGTTGCCGGGCGGCGGGAACACGCTGCACGTCCGCAACTCCCTCGTTCCCGAGCCTGCCTCGATAGCGGTTCTTGGGTTGGGCTTGGCGGCATTGATTCGGCGACGCAACCGAGCGCGCGGGACTTCGCTAAGTTGATCTGTGGCATGGCCGTCCCGGCCATGCGTAGCACCCCCGTCTCGGGGGTGCCTTCAAAGATTAAGAACAGGAGCGGGACGGTCATGCCACTCAGTTGCAGCGATAGTTTCGGTGGCATGGCCGTCCCGGCCATGCGTAGCACCCCCGTCTCGGGGGTGTATCTGAAAAACCGGAACAGGAGCGGGACGCTCCTGTGACCCATGACCGGGACGGTCATGCCACTCAGCTAGACTTTTTCAGTTCTCAGCCCGAACCTGCAAATACATGAAGACATTGGGGGTCGGTTGCCGCGTCTGTAGTTTGTGAAGCTGCTTCGAGCCGGACTTTGGGGTCTTGGGGGCACGGTTTTGTCTGGGGTTTTGCTTGCTCTCGCGATGCCTCCGATAGGTTGGAGCGCGCTAGGATGGATCGCCCTGGTGCCCGCACTTGTGGCGACGAGGAAAGCGGGTTTTGCGGCTAGTTTCGGGTCAGGAATCGGCCTTGCCTTGGTTGCCGCTTGGTTCCTGGCTCAGGGCTTCTTGTTGCCAAAAACGGTGCAGGGCGGCTCGCCTGCGTGGATTTACACGGGATACGCGTTATTCGGATTGGTCATCGGATTCGTGTTCGCGTTTCGCTCGGTTATCTCGCGATTGAAGGGTAATCCACTCGCGCTCGCCGGGATGGCGACGCTGATGGAAGTGCCTTTGCTCCTCTACTTGCCCGCGCATTTGGGGCTCTCGATGCACCGGTCGACGGCTCTCTTAGAACTGTGCGCTTGGACGGGGATTTGGGGCGTTTCGTTTGTAGTTTGGTGGATGAACTTTGCGGTGGCGGAGCGGGTGCCCGAGCCACTCGATTTAAAGCTTAATGCGGAGATCATCCCCGCTCGCTCCTATTTGCTTGTCTTCCTTACCGTATTGCTATCGGGTGGATTTCTTCGAGAAGAGCGCGGCAAGCTCTACGTATGTGCGCTTCAAACCCGATCCCAGGACCCGAAGGAACTCGCAGCCCTGAATCGAAAAGCAACCGAACTCGGCGCAAAACTGGTCGTATGGCCAGAACTCAGCGCGATGTCGATTGCAAGCGGAGCGAACACCGAAGCCCTCGTCGAGCTTGCGAAGGAGCCAGGTCAGGCACCCTTCGTCACGACCTATCCCGACGCCACCGAGCCGAAGCCTTACAATACGGCCGCTCTCTTCTCGGCTTCGGGCGAGTCCGCGAGATACAAAAAGCGGAAGCCCTTTGCCGCCGAAAGACAGATACACGCTTCGGGCTCGGAGCCGGTCACGGTGCAGTTTGGGGAGTACCGAGTCGCGATGGCGATTTGTTTTGATTCCTGCTTCCCCACCGTCATGCGGCAATCCGCGAGGCACGGCAATCCTGATTTTATGGTCTTGCCTTCGCTCGATCCCGAAACGCCGGGCGGAGTTTGCCAGGCGTTGCACGGAGCCTACACCGCATTTGCGGCGGCTGCCATCGGCCTGCCGATTATTCGTTCCGAGATCACTTCGCATAGCCAAATTTTCGACGCTCACGGGAGGATTCATTGGCAAAGTCAAGGAATCCCCGACGACATCGTGTCTGCAAAGATTAAGCCGGGGAAGCGCTGGACCTTCCAAACTTACGCGGGTGACTGGTTCCTCGGGGTCTGCGGTGTCCTAGTCTGGTTCGGGTTCCGGCGAAGTGCGGATTCGTCATGATCGTCGGCTGGCTTCGGCTGTCCCTGCGCCTTCCCGGAGTGCGCTCGCTCAAAGAAAAGCGCCACGCGCTTCGCGGCACGCTTGATCGGCTTGGTCGCGAATCATTGGTGGCGATTGCGGAGGTTGGAGATCACGACTTGTGGGGAAACGCTGAGATCGGAGTATCCGTCGTGGGCAACAACGCGGCGCACGTGGAAAGCGTCCTGCAGCACGTGATCGACACGTTTGACAAGGGTACCGAATGGGACATCGCCGGGCTGGATCGCGGGCTGGAACAGACCTAGTAAACTAGCCTCATGAACCCCGCTTTCCAAGGTTGGCTCGGCGAGAATCTCCAAACGCTGAAAGATCAGCACCTGTACAAGGTTCCCAAGATTCTGGAAACTCCCGCCGGCGGACGCGTACGGATGAATGGGAAGGAGGTCGTGAACCTCTCTAGCAACAACTACCTCGGCCTCGCCAATCACCCCAAGGTTCGCCAGGCAGCCCTCGAAGCAATCGAAAGATGGGGTGTTGGAGCCGGAGCGGTTCGTTGGATCGGGGGCACGATGAGCGTTCACGAAGAACTGGAGCAACGCCTCGCAAAGTTCAAACATACCGAAGCGGTTCTCGTCTTTACCGGAGGGTTCACTGCCAACTCGGGTTGCATCCCGGCGGTCCTGACCGACAAAGACGTTGTCATCTCTGACGAG
>JBKJJL010000238.1:0-3739 GCA_046597875.1 Fimbriimonadaceae bacterium
GTCCACGATACTGTCGTCCACCACCAAGCCGATGGCGATCGCCAGGCCTCCCAGCGTCATCGTGTTGATGTTGATCCCAAACCGACTCAAAAGGAGGAGGGTGAGGATGAACGAGACTGGAATTGAGATCAAAGAAATCACTGTCGCCCTGATGTTCATCAGGAACGCGAGGATCACAATGAGGACGATGAGTCCCGCTTCGCCCAACGCCTTAACAACGTTGCTGATCGCGTTGTTTATGAAGTGTTCTTGGCGGAACAACTCCCGGTTGATCTGCACGTCTGCCGGCAGGGTGGCCGTAATGTCGTTCAGAGCTTTGTCGATCTCTCTCGTGAGCAAGAGTGTGTTCGAGTCCGGTTGTTTCTGAACCGAAAGAATAACCGCGGGTTCGCCGTTGACGCTCGCATCTCCTCGTGGCAGACCCTTGGCGAACTGCACATCGGCCACTTGCCCGATGGTTATCGGTACACCTTCGACCGACTTGATGACGGTTATCTTGATGTCTTCCAGGTTCCGCACGCGTCCCTGGATCCGAATAACCGCTTCTCGCTGGGGCTCCTGAAAGAATCCTCCCCCCGCATTGAGATTGCTTTCTCTCGCGGCTTCAACGAGTTCGTCAAGGGTGATGTCAAACTGCTTGAGTCGCTCCGGCGTGGTCAAGACTTGATACTGCTTCGAGCCGCCGCCAATCGCCACGACCTGAGAAACCCCTGGAACAGCCAAGAGTCTCGGCCTGAAGACAAAGTCGGCTAGCGATCGCACGTCGATCGGCGCCGTCTTGCCATCCTTGCTTGAGAGGGAGATGAGCATGATCTCCCCCATGATCGAACTGATGGGGGCGAGGGAGGCGACAGAACCCTCCGGCAGTCTCGCCTGCGCCAGCTGCAGTTTCTCGTTGACGATCTGGCGGGCCCGGAAGATATCGGTATCCCAGTCGAACTCAACAAAGACAATGCTGAATCCTGCGCTGGACGCGGAGCGAACTCGCTGCACGCCGGTCGCGCCGTTCATCAACGTTTCGATCGGGAAGCTCACTAAGGCTTCGGTTTCTTCCGGAGCCATGCCGTGCGCCTCGGTCATGATCGTTACCACCGGGCGGTTCAAGTCCGGCAGCACGTCAACGTCCATCTTAGGAATGGCGATCAGGCCATAGAGGAGAACCATGAGCGTCAAGGCCACCATCAGCACCCGTTGCCTAAGGCTCAGTTCAATGAGTCGGTTTAGCATTAGTTGCCGCCTGCTATTCCGATGAGCTGATAGGCCCCGTCCGTCACGACCTTCTTGCCGACGGCCAAATCGCCCTTGACCACCGTTCGATCACCAAACGTGCCAAGGGTTTGAACAATGGTTTTTCGGTATGTGCCAGGCATCTCCTCGATGAACACGACATTAACGCCCCCTGACGACTGAACTGCAGCAGTTGGAACGTGGATTTCACCAGCCGTGCCCGTTCCGAGTTGAACTCGAACAAACATGTTCTGTTTAAGCCGCTCGCCGGGGTTGTCGACCACGACTCGTACCTTGGTTGTCCGAGTCTTTTCGTCGACTTCGTTGTGGATGAAGGCAACTTCGCCCGAGTACCGTCGCCCTTGTAGAGCATCTGCAACGACCTCGACCTTCTGTCCAAGGCGAACTTTAGGGATGTCCATCTCGTAGAGGTCGCACAGCACCCAAACCACTTCGGCATTGAGCAGATCATAGAGTTGCTGTCCAATCGTAACGGTTTGCCCAACGCTGACATTCCGATGCTCAACCTCTCCAGAGATCGGAGCGGTTATCGTGATGCGATTGCCGCCACCGGGGGTTCCACCGAGTAGCGCAATTTGGTCACGTGCAACCCGAACCATGCTTTGTGCGCGGACAAGGTCGGCGCGAGCTCGGAGCAGGCCGTTGCGACTCGAAGCGAGATCTGCACGAGCAAGGTCCACATCCGACTGGGCAGTCTCCACTTCCTTGGCATTCCTGAGTCCCTTCGACGCGATGGACTCCTCGCGGGTCAGAGCCTCTCGGGCCAAGCCATGCTGTCGTTCATCGTCAGAGAGCTTCGCGCGTAAGGACTCTAGCTCAGCGCTGGCGGCGTCGAGTTCGCGACGCGCGACAACTCCAGAGGCAACGCCTTCTTCGAGTTTCCGCACGCGAACCTCCAGGGCCTGAATGTCGGTTCGAGTCCGTGAAACGTCCCCTTCAGCCTTTGATACCGCTGAACGAGCGGCTTCAAGAGCCGGGGATGCAAAGGCTCCCGTAGACGCAAGCTGTCGTTGACGTGTGAGCGTTCGCAAGGCGGCATTCAAGCGCGTCTCGCTAGAAGTAATGCCAGATTGGGCAATCTTCACTGACGCTTGCTCTTGACTAACTTCCGCGATCGCTCTTCGGTACGCGGATTGGGAATCGGCCAGTTCGGGGCTTTCGATAACCGCGAGGGTTTGACCGCGAACGATGCTGGTTCCAGGCAATGCCCCAAGTGAGATGACTCTTCCAGATGCGCGGGCGTTGATGACCACCATACCATTTGGATTTGCAGAGATGCGACCTGTCGTTTTGAGACCTCCACTTGTCGCAGAAAACTGGATTGGTACAACTTGTAACCCAATCAACTTTGCCTTATCCGTTCCGATGGATACAAGTGCGGGATCGGGAGTCATTTCCTCGTTCTCAATCGAAAGGACATACTTGATGCCGTCCACCGACTTTTCGGCGGACTCTCCTTGGTTTGGAGCAGGGAAAGCTTTGAGCATCGGGCCCGCAGCCTTAGCCGCATCCGGGGCAACAAGGTGTCGTCCGTCTGCGCCATGCATATGGCCCTCTTCTTCTTCCTGAGCCCAAGCTTGCTGCGTTAAGATTAGGCTTGTTCCAATTGCAACAACAAGGATTGCGGCTCCCCCGAGGCGGGCGCTCTTTTGCCCTAGGCGGTAGACCCCAAAGAGAACGAGCAGCCCGCCGACGATTCCGCCGATAATCAGCAGGTAGTTGGGACCATGGGCATGTTCGGCTTCCGTGACCGCGCCCGCGATCGCCGGGACGAATACAGGAAAATCCACGCTTGTCTTCTTTCCATCGGGGAGAGTGACCGCTTGCCTAATCACATACTCACCCGGTTCCTTGTAGGTGATGTGCGACCCGTAGACCTCGTTCTCGGGCTCGTAGGTGTTGCGTTCGGTGTGGATCACCTTGCTTGGATCGTCCTTCCGGTGGATCGTTGAATCCACCTTGCAATTTAGGATGATCCTGCCGTCGGCCCCCTCAATCCGCATGTCGTGGTGGCTGAGAATGAACATCTGAGCACTTCCAGTAGCTTGAGGGGCAACGACATGTCGGCCATCCGCACCGTGCATATGGCCCGGTTCCTCCTCTTGGGCAAGGGCACCGACGGCGGCGCAGAGTACGAGGATCGAAAGAAATCGCTTCATGATTTTATAGGCTCCAGACCGGGAAGGAGGGCCACGGCGGCAAGGTAGCGGACTTCGGCATATTGGAGGTTTCGGGTTGCGTCGGATGCTTCACGGCGAAGCTGGCTGAGAGTCTTCTGGGCCTCCAAAACTTCAAGGAAACTGGTCAAGCCGGACTCAAGCCCCGCCTGCATCGCCTTGACCATTTGCTCCGCTTTCGGCACAATGCCGGTCTCGTAGCTCTTCGCGACCTCACGCGTCGCGAGGAGATTGCTCGCCGCAATTTCTGTTTCCAGATTGAACTTGCGCTCGGCATCTTTGAGCTCAGCTTCCCGGCCCTTTCGACCTGCCTC
>JBKJJL010000047.1:0-10775 GCA_046597875.1 Fimbriimonadaceae bacterium
CGGAACTCCGGCTTGCCTTCTTTGTTCAGAATTATCAGGCCAGCGGATTGGAGCCGGTAACGGGTCGTCGGGCTCTCAAAAGGCTTGCTCCGAAGCATGCGCTTCACTTCTGCCAAGGTCTCCTCGTTTTGCGCGATCGAAACGAGCAGATGTTTCAAGTGCGAGCCGAACGGGCCGTCTTCGACCGTCGCCGTGGACAATAAATCCTCGACCGTCCCCCCCTTTGCCAAGAAGCGGAACGCGCATTGAGACAGGTGCGGATGGCCGTGGGTGATCTCGAACACTCTCGATGCCGTATCGCCTTCCAGCCGCGTCCCATAACGAGTCCGGAGTTCCGCGAGCTCTGCTCGTGAGAAATCTCGCAGATTCAAACGAACCCCGACATTGAACGGGGACTGATTCAGATCGGAGATGAACAGGTTGGCGTCGGTGGCGTAGGCCAGCACGAGCGTAAGCTTCCTCCACGGGCCGTCCGGATCAAGGGCGCGACGGTTATGCCAGCTGCGAAGCAGCCCAAAGAAGTCGTTTGTATACGGGCGGTCGAAGAGCAGATCCGCCTCATCAATGGCCCAACAAACGTGCCTCTCGCTGCGCTTGAGGAGCTTGGCGACGAGTGCGCTAAGGTTTGCATTCGGCCCAAGCCGATGTCCCCACGCGTTTTCAGGGTCGGTTTCAAGATCGAGCTGAGCCGCAAACTCCTGGCCGAGCGACTGATAGAGCCGTTCTCCATCGGCGAGTTCGGACTCGCCCATCGCTTGTGCGTCTGTAAGCACCACCGCGACTTGGGCCGACCGAGCGTAGGCGAGCATCCGCGCTAAGAGCGAACTCTTGCCAACCTGCCTTGGTCCGTGGATCAGGATGACGCCTTCATGCTGCGCGATGCAGGATTCTGCCTCCGAATCAGCTTTACGGCGAATGTAGGTCTTCGACCCGACGGGCAAGGCCCCGCCCGATGCTACCGGTTCGTATGCGGCGCCTGGCACGATGCCCACTTCGTGCGCGGCTGAAGGCGGCTTGCCCTCTAATGCTGCTTTGGCCCGCTCGGACACGGGCTCCCCCCAGTTCTCATCCAGCATTTGCTCGAGGCTCTCAAACTGGCGAAGCGCTTCCGACTCCATGTTCGCAGAACGATAGGATGTAATGAGCGCGATGTGGATGTCCTCACACTGCGGAGCCGCGATCATCGCAGCGCGGCCAATGCGGATCGCCTCCTTGGTCGCCCCTCGTTGACTCAGCATAGTGCAAAGGAGAACGACGGCTTGCCCAAACTGCTCCTCAACCTCCATCCGGCGGGACATGACCCAGTAGTCGCCGAAGGGAGCCAACAAGGGCCCAGCATAGAGGCCCACCGCTTCGGTGAGCCTCTGTTCGCTCTCTTCGCATGGCTGACACAAGTAGAGGAACTTCTCCAAATCAGTTACGACTTGATTTCGATTTAACGCGACAAAGCCTTTGCGCGTCACAATCACTGATCCGTGGGGAAGCCCCTGCTCAAGCACTTTCCGAAGGTCAGAGACGGCACGTCGAAGGTTTTGGGCTTGCCGATCGCCGTCGGATTCAGCCCAAAACAGCTCTTCAAGTTCCCCGCTGGAGTATTCTCGCGATCCATTAAACGCGAGGAACGCGAGCAAGGACAAAGCAGTCCGCGATGAAAACTTTGCCCTCGCGCCATCGGCGGAGATGACTTCAAGCCGCCCTAGAAGATTTAGGTGCCATTGGGGCTCATTGAGGATCGCATCTGGGTTCTCAATTGCCATCGTTCGGGCACCAATCTCCCTTATGATGCCATAAGTTGAGTGTTCTTGAAGGACAAACGACACGTTTGGCAAGGATCGCGCTTAGGTAGCCCTGGATCGACGGTCCCTGTCAATGAAACTGGCGCACTTCGACCGGGGCCCGACACGCGACGGCGGCCTTGCGCCCCCATTCTGTCGCCTCGTCCGTGTCAACTGCTTCTAGAATCCAGAATCCGCCGACGTGCTCTTTGGTCTGCAGGTACGGCCCGTCCATGACAATCACCTTGCCATCGGGTTGCGCCCGCAGCGACTTCGCGCTGCTTGCCGGTTGCAGTCCGCCAGCGAAAAATCTGGCACCCGCAGCCTCCATCTCTTCGTTGAGCGCATCAATATCGAGCCCCATCTGCTCGTTTTCTTTGGATCCATCATAGCCGTCGGGGTGGTGAATCGCAACTAAATACTTCATCGTGTCCTCTCCTACTGTGGTCGTTGGGCGGCTGGCTACACGCCTACACTTAGCTCAATCGTGTCGGATGAAGAATGAGCTGAGCTGCTCTTTTACCTCGGTTGGGTTGCCCGTCGTCAGCGTCGGGGCTAGGTTCTACGATCCCCCCATGGGATCGAGGTCGGGGCCAAAATGGGCGCGTCAGCTTCAGAACCAGCACCCAGAAGAGCGGGTGGGTGGCACTTGCGCACCACCCAACTTTAAGCTCAGGACGCTGCTATTCCTGTGCGGTACGACCTCAGATCGATGAGATTCGGATCCTTATGATTGCTTTTAGAGATCGCGTATTCCGCCAGTTTTCGCAACGCCGTTTCAGAAGTAGCATCCAGCCCGTGAGGGCTAGTGAGACACATCGCCAACAGAGCGAACGCCTCATCTTCTGTGAGCTCAAAACCCGCTGGGTAGTTACCAGTGGTCATAGCCCCTCCTTCTGAGTTGGCCTTCAAAAGTATAGACGAGACCAACCGAAAGATGTTCCAGAAAAAATGCGAGGTCTGCGGGTGTCACACGTTGGTCCTTACCTTTCTGACTGGATTCATGCACCGAGGGTTCCATCGGTGCGATCCCTTTGAAATCTGAGTGGTCCGAGTAGCGATTGCCCCGCGATCCGGAAATCTGATGGCGGTGAATGTCTGATTACTAGGTTTGATCCTCGGGCAGATCCGTTTCTTGAAACCATACGTCAAGCAACAGTGGCATCTCCAAGCGAGGGCTTTTTGCAAGGCGGATCGGCAATTGGCATGAGGATTGCATGGAACAAAGGGGCGACGCCAACCTTCTCACAACGGGCACATTTATGAATTTTGTTAAAATATCCTTTGGCTTTTTAGCTGTCGCATTGATGGCGGACGCTTCGGCTCGCCCGGACCTCAACGCCTTTTTGAACCGCAAGGTGACTTCCGTAAGGGAACTTGTTGAACAGGTGAAATCCGATCCTGAAGTCATGGATCGATTTCGACGTCACTACGCGATGAGTAGCGGGGAAGTCATTACTTACCTTTCGACTCTGCAAGTCGGGCGAACCGGCAAGGAGTCGATTCAGTCGATTTACAGCGTGCCGCCTGACGGGCATATTAAGCTACATTACGCGACGGTTCGCGAAGGAACACCGGTCTTTCGGGACATGGCGGGGAACCTCGTCCTCATTCTCCGCTGCGCAAATCCCTTGGATCGTGGTCCCAAGAATCCGATCGCGAAGAATGAAGAAGATGAAGTCATTGGAGCTACGAGTGGCGACTTTCGTGAAGTTTCGCCCGATGTAGATTTACCCGCCAGCGAAGAGTTCCTCGCCCTCGTTCCGCCCGTCCCCGTGGTCCCGGAAGAAATGATTACCTTCAATCAAAGTCCGGTCACCATCATTCCAGCCGCATTCGGGTTTAACCCGTTGTGGCTGGCCCTCGGCTTGCCGCTCGGGTTCATTGGCGGAGGAGGAAACGATGATGTTCCCCCGGTACCTGAGCCCCTCACTTTCGCGGTGCTAGGCATTGGGCTTATTGGATTGGCTGCGCGCAAGCGCCTGAGATAAGGTTCGCCGCCGAACCGTCGCACCAGGATAAACGTCTACTGAATTCAGGGATCGGTGTGCCGATCCTTCTGAATTTTCCGCCACAATAGGCGCGTCGGCCAACTCCTATGAAGCTTTCATCCGCGGTTCTGTTCATCGCTGTTACCGGTATCTCCAGCGCGCAAAGTGGGCTCTGGGTTAATCTCAGCTCGTCGAATTCTCCCACCGACACTTACGTCCGCACGGACAGCGCGGTGCGAGATTTTGCTCGCCGCACCGCCGCGCTTACGAAAGCTAATCGGGCTAAGCTTGTTCAAAGCAGGGCGTATGATAGCCGCTTTCCCTTCACCCTTCCGTTAACCGTTCACCTTGCCGTGAATGGTCGCGCACTGGCTCCCGTTAGGCGCGCGCCTGGGCCGATCACGCTCGTTTTCGACACGACTGGCACCCGCGTATTTCCTGCCGACTACCGTACCCAGCTCCAAGACGCCTTCAACGCCGCGAAGGGCACGATGGACATTGTCTTCGGGCAGCCTGCATCGGCTGGGCCCGTCCTCGTGAAGAACTACGACGCCGATATCGGCGACCGAGATGCGGTCGCAGGAGGCTATTTCCTCCCCAACAACGGTAGCGGGCAAAAAGAAATCCGATTCCCTGTCTACACCAGCCCGGAAGCGGCAGCGGTCAACTTTGTTCATTGCCTCCTTCTTGCTTACATCGGGCCCAATCCTTACGGGTTTGATGCGTTCCAAGAAGGAATCGTCCGCGCCGCCGCAATGAAAGTTGTCAGGACGAACGGGGCCCTTCCAGCGACACTTGATCAGGGGCAAGTTGAAGCAGTTCTTGCCAATACCTACGATGTCGGGTCCTATTACGATTGGTACAACCAACGGGCGTTAGGCGGCAAGCAGTTCATCGCCCCAAACCTCCGCTCCGTGCCTCTTCCATCCGGAGGAAGCCTGGGTGGTATTTACCTCCTGCGCTACCAAATGGCGGGCTCGGCTTGGCAAAAGCTGGTCACCGAGAACCCCGGTTTTCTCGCTGAGTTCAATCGCCGCTTCTATCTAACCCCCGCGGCGGGAACAAATGTCGCTCAACTGCTCGCTATCGGTCAAGCCGCTTTGGACACCGTCAAAGGTGCCGCGAACTCGAAAGTCGAAGGACTGGCCTTCAACGATTGGTTTCGCCGCCAGTACATCCTGGAGACCAAGGACACCCTTGGTCTCAAACTGCTCGTTCAACCGACGCCGATCACTTCCGGTTTGGTGGGCCCCGATTTTGGGGTCTTCGACGTCAGCGCGACCTATTTCGAAACCCAAGCCGGAGGAAACGAGGTCCTGCTGAGCGGTACCTCCTACCCAATTTTCTGGGATCGGGCATTCGATCGCGTCTTCCCGAGTGCGCAGGAAGATACGATGCCGATCGCGGGCGCGTATGGCTCCGTCACCCCCAATCTGCCGGATCTCTACGCGGGCAAGCCCTATCGCTGCACGGTCGACATTCCGGTCGGGGACAAAGTTGCGAGGGCCTATATTCCTGCCGGCGCGATTGCTACAGCGGGTCAAGTGACGCCCAACAACTTTTATGGCACGGTTATCGGCCAGCCGAGCGGATCGACCATCCGGGTTCGGGCGATTGTCGGTTCGACTCAGGTTGCGGACGCGCTCGTTTCAAATAGTGCGTTCGGGGTTAACATTGCCGCTGCAAGCTTCCAAGGCTATGCCCGGATGCGGATCGATGTCATGCGCATCGTCGGCTCGACTGCGACGCTCCTCTTTCAGCGATTTGTCAACAAGGGCCCTGGCGAAATCGCTCTCGATCTGCGCATCGGTGGAGACGGCATCTACACCTTCCCCGGCGGGCTTTTAAAGGGAATCCAGATGATCGGACTGCCGGTGGATCCATTCGCCTCTACTGGCGGAGATCTGCTGGGAATACCCGAAAGCGAAATCTTGATGGCTCGCTACAACCCGACGCGCGTCGCCTACGATCTCTACCCCAACACCGGAGCCATGCAGATTGGCAACGGCTTTTTTGTTCGCATGAACTCGGCCGGAACGTTCAACATCGCGGGCCGCGCCCATCCCGGTACTGCCGTCGCGATTCCCTGCAAACCCGGCTGGAACTTGATCACGTGCCCACTGAAGGAAACGGTTTTGACGAGTCGAATCCAGGTGATCAAGCGGTTCGACTTCCCGGTCAGCTACACCGATTCGATCGGCGTGGACGTCGGTGCCGAGTTCTTCCGCTTTGTCCGCGGCCCCAACGATGCCGCTTCGGGAGCCCCCGAAACCGGCACCATGGTGGCCGCAACCTCATTTGAGCCGGGCAAGGCGTACTACGTTCGAGTACTTGCCTCGGAAGGCGTTTCGCTCGTTTTCTTCCCGTCTACGACGCCGGAAAGACCAGGAACCCCATTTTTGCAAACGGGCTGGAGAATGAATACGTCCATCCGGATCGGACAAGCGACGTCGGTCGTCGTTCTCGGACAAAGCAACACCGGAAACCGGGCGTTTGACCGCAAAGAGGATAGCCCGATGGCTCCGCGATCGGGTGGTTTCCAGGTCATCGTCGAGGCTGCCGACCCGCTCTACAAGGATGTCCGTCGCCTCAACAGCGGCGAAACGTACAAGTTGCGAATTGAAGGCTTGAAAGCAGGTGTTGAATACACGCTCGAGTTCGCAAGAGGGCTGGGCACCGCTCCCCCGTTTGTCCTCTATGATGCTGCGAACGGCGTTTTCAAGACGATGCAAGCCCCAACGATCTATCGTTTTTACGCTTCTGGAACGACGCACCGGCTTGAGATTCGCGTAAACGGAGGCGGGCAATGAGATCACTCATGAAAGCGATCGCTCTTGCCCTCGTGGCCCTTACCTTCGCAGGCTGCGGTGGCGGGGGTGGCGGTGGCGGCGGACCTGCGGCAAAGGCGACCCTCACAGGACGCATCCTCAGCGTTGAAACCGGAACGGCAACCAATCCTAAGAGCAGCATCCAAGTCGGAAGCGCAAGCGTCATCTCCGAAAACGATGGCTCCTTCCAACTTGATGTTGCCGAAGGCGCGACGAGCGCAGTCGTTGATACGCAATCCGCGTGGGGAAGTTTCACATTCACCTTCCCGGCGGCAATTGGAACCATCGACCTCGGCGACCTCTGGGTGGGGCCTCTGAAAGTATTCGTAGCCGGAAAGGTCGTGAGCTCGGTAGACGGTTCGCCCATCGAAGGCGCGACCGTCGAGTTCGCGGGAAGGCGGGGAACGACTGGTCTGGACGGCAAGTTCCGGCTCGCCAACGTGGCCTACAGCAGTGCGACCCAGACGGTTTTTTGGGGCATCGCGGGCAACATTAGCGCGATTGGATTCTTCACGACCCAGTTTTCAACCCAACCTAATGGGCCCATCCTAGGTACGGTTACGGTCGATGATATCGTAATGACACCATCGAGCGACATAGATCCGCCTCCTCCACCGTTTAATATATGGGGACGCATCACACCATCGGCTTCCGCGCCGGGCGCGATCGCGACCCTAAAACTAGGCGGAGTGCCAGTGAGAATATACAACGTGGGAAGTGACGCAACGTACAGATTCTGGGTTCCTGCGGGGAACTACACGATTGAAATCGTCAAGGGCCCCTTGAACGCGAATGCAACCGCCAACCTCACCTCACCGGACCAAGTGATTCGACGCGATGTCACGATCAACTAAAGGCGCAAAATGGATTGGACTGGGGACCGGCTTCATCGCCATGGTCGTCGGGGGCATTTACGCCATCCCCTTTGTGGCTAAAGATGCGTTTGCAGGCTACGGCAGGGAACAGGGGGCCCTGGGGGCCGACACCGGCATTCGCATGGAGGGGGTCAAACTTCGATCCTACGATAAGGGCAAGCTCGTATCTCAAGCCGATATTGATCGCGTGGACATCCGCCAAGACCGCCAGTTTTACGACTTCATCGGTGTTCACAACGGGGCTGTCTTCAACAAGGACGGGCGCATTGATTTCAGCTCGGAACGAGCAACATTCGACGAGATTTCCCGCCAGCTCCGCTTCGACGCGGGCGTGAACTTGAAGGGCAAGGACTTCAAGATATTCGCACCGCGAATGACGCTTGACGAGCAGGCGGACACGGTTCAAGCTCCCGGCCCCATCACGGGCACGCTTAAAGGCGGCAAGATCGCCGCGATGAATTTCAAGTACAAAATCGCGAATGAGGAGTTCATGGCGGGCCCCCTTCATTGGCAAGGCCAGTTGCCGGGCGAACTCACGAAGGGTGCTCCAGTAGGGCAGGGTAAGACTTCTTGGAACATTGAAGGCAACGTAAAGAGCACCAAGACCGGCCTGACTTGGACCGACGCGCGGGCAACCGATGGCGAAATCATCGTCAAGGCTCCCAAGATCGTGCAGGATCGGAAAACGGACGTCCTCACCTGCACCGGCAAGGTGTACTACTTCAGCAAGAAAGCGAACCTTGTGGCCGACGGCGCGATCGTTTATCGTAAAGAAAAGCGAGTCGTCTTAGAGGGCAACGTTCGAATGCTGACAAAGCCCAAGGATAAGGCAGATCTGACCGAAACCGAAGTCCCCCCGTTCCGCCCCGTTGTTCCGGAATCCATTTCGCAAGGCCGTCCTGAGGCGCCAACTCCGGAAGAAGCCCAGCAGCAGAAAGACCTCGATGAAGCGCTTCGCTCCTCGAAAAATGTTCGCGATTATCCGGCGATGGTGAAGGCCAACAAGATTGAATACTGGTACGGCGAAGGCAACCGACACGCGATCGCAACCGGCGTGCCCGAAGCCTTTCAAGAGCTCGAAGGCGGACGCTGGCGGCACATCGTCGCCTTCAAGGGCCTGTACGATGGTGAAAAAGAGACCCTGCGGATGGAAAGCAGCGCGCCCGCCAAACGCGAGGTCACGCTCAAGAGTTCGATTGGAGACGATTTGGCCGGATTCTGGTTTATCGTCTCAACCAAAGAGGACGACGAGGCATGGGAGGGCGACGGCGTGAAGGGCGATATCAAGGTAGACGATGACGAGCTGCCCAAAAAGAAAGACCCGCCACCACCCCCACCTTCCGCACCGTAGGCGCGGGTTCCGAGCGATGATTTGTTTCGAGATTTGGCCCACGAAACGGTAAGCGACGTCCCGCGTTCCGGAAGCCACCGTGGGCCGCGCGGGACATCGCTTACCTGGTCAGGTATCGACATCTTGGAATGATTGACGCTCCGAACCCTCGCCTACAACTTTTTCAATAACCGACCGTCGGATTCGTTACCCGAGGCGAGAGCGGAAGGCGTGGCAAATCGCGATCGCGAGGGCGTCGGCGACGTCGTCAGGTTTTGGGGTCTCAGATAAGGACAGCAGCTTCGTCACCATAAACTGAACCTGCTTCTTGTCGGCGGCGCCATTACCGACCACCGCGAGTTTGATTTCGGGCGGCGTGTATTCGGCCCAGGGCAATCCCCTTTGCGCGCCCGCGAGTTGGACGACACCGAGAGCTTTGGCGACGTCCATCGCCGTCTTCCGGTTCACGCTGAACATGAGCCTTTCGGTCGCCAGAGCGTCTGGGTTCGTCTCGTGCATGAGCAAGCCAAGCTGCTCGTAGATTAGCCGAAGGCGGTCGGGAAAGGCGATGCGCGGCGTCTCGATGAGCCCGTATCTCACCGCCGTGAGGCGTGATCCCTCCCGACGAACGAGCCCGTATCCGAGTCGTTCAAATCCAGGATCGATGCCGAGGATGAGCACGCTGGATTTTGGCGCATGGTTGGAGCACAATGCCCACAGCAACTACGAGTAGAATCGCGCCCATGCCATTTCGTATTCGAGGCGTATGGGGCGGGGCCGAAGAGTGCGGCACGACCCGCGAGTCCGTTGCCGCTTATCTCGATTCCCTCGATGAAACGGGCTTCAACGCCGTTTTCTTGAACATCAAGCAAGGGGACGGGAGCCTGTGTTGGCCCTCGAAACGCTTTCCCCAGGCGGTGAATCCGCGGTTCCAAAACTTTGATTTGCCGGCGGTTCTCCTTGAAGAAGGGGCCCAGCGCGGCATCGAAATCCACGCGTGGATGATTGATTACATGGAGGGCGAAAACGGGGCCGCCTTCCGCGAGCACCCGGAATGGGCTGCCCTTAATGCCGCCGGCAAGCCTACGAACCACGAAATCCTCCGCGGCCAGCGCTTTAACGCGGTGTGGATGTGCCCCGCCCAGCGACCCGGATACACCGACCAATGGCTCGTTCCGCTCTATGAAGAGCTTGCCGAGAATTACAACTTCACGAGCATTCACCACGACTACATTCGTTACCCCGGAGACCTCGCACCCGACCAGTATTGCTTCTGCGATTCATGCCTGGAACACCTTCCAAAGTGGGCCGGGTTTATTAACGAGAGCCATCCGGAGGAACCGTTTCATCACGATCTTTATGACCGCGAATACCTGGAGTCGCACTGGGAGCAAAGCCCTCGCGTGCTCCCCGCAAACTGGGCCACGTTGTCACGCCAGTTCAAGTCGCGCTTCCTTTTGGAAGGCGGTTTCTTTCACGGCGGACGGGCCGATCTTGACTACTTCTTCTACAGTTATCGCGGCCATTGGATCACGCAGTTCGCACGTGAATCGGCCCTCGCACTGCGCGGTGCAAACCTAAAGACGAAGATTTCCGGAGCGTATTTCAAGAACCCGATCCACAGCGGACGGTTCATCGGGCAAGACTGGCGCACGTTCGCGCCGTGGAGCGATATCTGCATCCCGATGGACTATCGTGATCACTTTCCGGGGACAATGGAACATTACTTGGACCTCTTAGAAGAGGCTATCGAACGTCAAAAGCGATGGTGCGAGACGCAGGATCTGTATGTCGGATTCGCGATCTGGCCCATCTATCGGGAGGTGCCCGAAGGGCCGTACGACGCGGACAGAATCCGACAGACCATCGAGCGGATCGAAGGCACCGGGGTCAAAGGGTTGGTCATCTTTTGTTCGGGTGATCTCGACCGGTACGGGGTCCGAAACACGGTTCGCGATTTACTCGCCAAATGAGTC
>JBKJJL010000233.1:0-5919 GCA_046597875.1 Fimbriimonadaceae bacterium
GAACTCATGCACGAGTCCGGGCTCTGGGCCTGGATCGAACTCCCGCTTTGGGATCCAACGAGCGACGCCGACCGCCAAGACGAAATGGCCCTAGAACTTGAGCGCATCGTCGACCAATACGCGCACCATCCGAACGTGGCCCTTTGGACCTGCGGCTGCGAGCTCCACGAATCTACGAGCGCGCGATTCCGGCAACGCCTTTACGAAATGGTCAAAGACAAGACGGGCGCCCTGGTGAAAGACAACTCAGGATCGGCCGAGATGTACGGCGGAGACCTACGCGAGTACGGTGATTTCTACGATTTCCACCCCTATTGCGACCTCCCGTTCTATCCCGAAGTCTTGGACTCCCTCCTCGTCGGCCCGCGGCCTAAACAACCCATTCTCCTGGGTGAGTTCAACGACATCGACGTTCATCGCGACCTCGCGAAAGTGGTTCAAGACAACCCATACTGGGCCAGTTCTGACCCCACTTTGAACGCGCAAGGCGTGCGCTGGCAGTACGACCTTCCCGGTCTCCTCCCGGAAAACCGATTCGCCAACCATCCCAATGAGCACCGTCACGAAGCACTCATGGCATCAAGCCTTACGAAGGCCCGGTTCATGCGCAAATACGTGCAAGAGGCGGTTCGAGCAAGAGGCGATATCGCCGGTTACGTCGTTACCGGCTGGCGAGACACCCCAATCAGCAGCGCGGGCATGATCGACGACTGGGATAAATCCCGCTTCACCGCCGACGATCTCGCGAGTTGGAACGGCCCCGCGTGCCTGTTCATCATTCCAACAAGAAGACCCCCCTGGGTGCACGGAGGCAATCGGCCCGGCTGGATCGACCCTTTCAATCACTTCACCGGACGCGTCTTCTGGCGAATCGGAGTCCATTGCGAAACCGACCTCGAAGGGATGTTCGAATGGGACGTCGTCCACGTTTCGTGGGACGGAGGGCAAAGACCACGGGGCCGCGTTGCCTATGGAACCTCGGAGAGCGCCTTAGCCGGCGCGTGCCAACCGGCCGAAATCGGCCAGATCGCCTGGGACGCAGAAAAGCCGGGCGGATACCTGCTTCGCGTTCGATTCGGCGGAGCCGAGAACTCCTGGCCGATCTGGGTCGTGCCTGCGCCATCCGACGAGGACCGAACCGCGCCCGAAGTCGAACCACCCCTAACTTGCATGACGAAAGAAGGAACCGTCCCGATGCCGTTCTGGCGCGAATCGGCCTACGAGTTTCACGACGCCGCGTTCTGGGAGCACCTCGGTTATCGCGAAAAGTGGGAGCGACTCTTGCCCCTAACCCCGGACCGTGGACTCGAACTGAAAGCGATCTATGAGCGCCACCCAAGCTACGACTGGTCCGTGCTACTGAACCGCATTGACGTTCGAACGTACGTTGAGCACCCGATCCTTATGAGGGGAAGCAAGGGGAATGACCAGATATTCGTGACAACCCTAAGACCACACGGAGGACTCGGCAACACGCCATCGGGGCTCTTGAGAAACCCCTCCGGATTAGAGTTCGTGCGAAAGCTCAGATCTTTAACTTGAAGATCAAGTGCTCAAGAACCTTCAGCGCGTAGGTCAACACCACGATCATCGCGCAGACGAGGAGAATTTCGTTAAACGGCAGCGAAGACTCTTCGATCTTCTTCGTAACCCCGCCGCCGCCCTTTGTATACGTGAGGTTGGCGAAAATCCGATCGAGGTTATCGACCATGCCGCCCGTCGCCTGCAGCAAGGGTGTTCGGAGGAGCACATAGATGCCGACAAATCCGGCGATGACGAGTGGAAGACACAGCTTGTACTTGTGCTTTTGGTGCTCGTTGTAGATCACGCACTGTCGGCAGCGCTCTTTCTTCATGTCCAGCGTAAGCTTATTGTTGTAAGGAATGTACTTCGCGGCGGTCAGCATGTCCTTCGGAATCGCCTTGTTTTCCATGGCGTCGCGAATCACCTGTTCTTCGCACATGCAGCCCACGCGCTCGCGCCAGCAGGTTCGCTTGGCGTGATAAATCGGGCACCGCTCGCGGACGAATTTGCGGCAAAAAGGAAGCTGCCAACACTTGCCCATGAAGACATTGTTGATTTCCTTCTCTTCCTTGATGCCCTTGCCGTACTTCATTTGATCGGCACGCGCGCCTTCGCGGGCCCGATCTTTCACGCGGGCTGCGATTGCCGCCACGAGGACCATGATCGAGAGCGCCCCCATGGTCGTGCCCGCCATTTGGATAGCGGCGAGCGCATTCGCTCCGACCTGGGTTGGCGAATTCGAATATCCACTCGCGACCAAGCCGGGCACATACAGCGGAGAAAACCACAATGCGGCGGAGAGGGCGAGCTGAAAAATGGCGAGCGTTTCCTCACCCCAGAAAATGTAAGTCGAACCCACAATCGAGCAAATCGCGCCAATAATCGCCATCTTTTGCAAGATGCCAATGTTGCTCATCGCCTGATCAATGCTTGCCGGCGGGGTCGATTGCGCGAACGCACTATAGGTGGCGATCAAGAATCCAACGCCGATCGCAAGCGCAACCAATCCACCCCAAAGCGCGACCTTTGAGCCGTTTTCAAGCAACGTGGCGAGCGTGTCGTCAATATCGAAGCGTTTGCCGTACTTATCAGGCTTGCTCATTTTGGAAATAACCTGGCATTACAAATCGTGGGCAAACGCTGCCGACTTACTTCTTGACGCGCTCAAGGTAGCTGTCGGTTCGCGTATCTACTTTGACCGTATCACCTTCGTTGATATGAAATGGTACTTGAACGACCGCTCCAGATTCAAGCTTAGCGGCCTTCGTCGCGCCGCCGCTAACGGTGTCGCCCTTGAAACCGGGATCGCATTCGATGATGGCCAGCTCAACGTAGTTGGGAAGTTCATAGCCAAGCGCCGCGTTATTGGCCTCTAGCTTGATGATCTCCATATCCTCTTTCAGATACTTGGCCTGATCGCCGAGCGTTGCTTCTTCGACTGGCTCTTGCTCGTAAGTATCCAGGTCCATGAGCACGAGTTCCGTGCCTTGGCGATACAGAAACTGCATTTTCTTCTTTTCAACAAAGACGGACTCAACTTTTTCCCCGCTTCGGAAGGTCTTTTCGAGAATCTGACCTGACTTCACCTTGCGCATTTTCGTGCGAACAAACGCGCCGCCCTTCCCAGGCTTGACGTGTTGGAACTCGATGATTGTGTACACATCGCCTTCGAGGCTGATGTGCATGCCGTTTCTAAAATCGCTCGTATCTACTGCCAAATTGGGTCTCCAGGTTCAAACTGTGCGCTCATTTTGGCATATTTGGGGCTCAGGAAGCTTTCTAGGAACTTTATACGAATATGATCTAGTCATATAGTTAGTCATGACAATGGTCAACATCGCGGAAGCAAAAGCGCATCTATCAGAAATCCTAGAACGGGTTGCCCAGGGAGAGGAGATCATGATTTGTAAGCGAAACGTACCTGTGGCGAGTCTGAAAGCAGCCAAGCAGGCGCCGAAAAAGCGACCCCTCGGAATGTTTAGGGGTGTCATCACGTACACAGACGACTGCTTCGCTCCTCTGACCGAACTTGAGCTCCGGGAGTGGGGCCTGTAGGTGTCCCCACACGCCGTTATTGCCGACACATGCGTGGCTGTATGGCTGATGACCGAACCTGAGCGGTCAAGTGATTTAGTCCGGGACCTCGTTCAGGACAGCTCGGTGCGTGTGGACATCAATGCGGTAACGGTCGTCGAAACTGGGATCAAGTAGTCGGCGGGGAAGTTGAGATTGCCGAATCCGTCCAAGCAGGCTATTCCCGAACTTTGTCGTGCATTGCACCTTGACCTAATGCCATTCGATCATCTGGCCGCTCTCTTTATGGCCGAGCTACCCGATTTACATCGCGATCCATTCGATCGAATGATCATCTGTCAAGCGATGGAGTCGCGGATACCCATTCTCACCCCTGACGTTGCTTTCCGAGATTATGACGTCAGGGTCATTTGGTGAGCAAAGCCCGGAAATGGTGGGATGGATGGGATGGAATGGGATGGAAGGGATGCGTTGCCGGGAGGGAGTTGCCCTCTCTTCTCTGCGTCCTTTGCGACTCTGGGTGAGGGAAATCTGGGATGTGGGATGAGGGGATGCAGGGATGTGGGATGCGTTCGGTCTTTTCCCCTGTAACAAACCCCGGGCGTTCAAACGTCATAATCACCAGAGCACGATTTTTCATCGTGCGCGGAGCTTTATTAGAATGAAGAGAACCCTCGGTTCACTCATCATGTTGACAGCGGTCGCAATGGCCGTTGCTCAGACCTCGTTTACGATCGTTCGTCCCCAAGACGGCTCGAAAGTTCGCGAAACGATCCGGCTTCTGTTCCCGATGAACAGCATCCCCGATAACGGGTACGTCGGCATCTACATCGGCGGCAAGTTTGTCGAGGCCATGGTGCCCATCAAGGGTGCGCAATATCGCTATTACGATATCGACACTAAGGCACGCCAGATTCCGGACGGGCCTTTATCTATTGAAGCGATCCTCTACCAGGATTTCGCCGATCGTCCCCGAATCATCGAAAAAACTTCCGTGCAGGTAGAAGTCGCGAACTCGGCAAATATCTCGATTCCCGACAAGGGATTGACGCTGCGTTACAAGTTCCGACCGGGAACCCAATGGATTTATCGCCTGACCCAGCGCTTCGCAAGGAATAATCTGAGCGAAGCGATGGCCGGCAACACGAACACATCGTCTCTCTTGGCTGGCAGTGAAGCAGAGCATGTGCGCTTGCTCTACGCGATTGACAATGCCTATGCAGGCGGCGACGGCCTTGTGCGGATTCAAGCTTTGCCCGATAAAGGCAAGCGCGAGTTCATCATAACGTCACCGAGTAGCGATACCCCCACACGCTACATGGATTACCAAATTGCACCCGTCTACATGCGGTTGAAGGGAACTGGGCGCGAGGTTTTTGGTAGCATCCCTCGTTACTTCCCGCTTGAAGGGACAACGGGAGATGGCTACAAGTTGGATCTGTTCGCAGCATTTCCGTTGCCGACGCTCCCTGACAAACCAGTTCGCCTCGGCGCGGCCTGGGGTGGAGGTTTCCAGCTTCCCGATTTAGCAGACGTTAACAACATGGACGCCTTCTATGGTGTCAACTCGGTTGTCACCCGAGTTCCGGCCCGCGCTGAGTTCGTTGGCGTAGAGTGGCAGAACGGTCGGCCATGCGCTCGACTACGCTATTCGCTCGCCGTTGGCGAGCCGAGAACCGGCGGCAGAAGCAGTCTTGTTAATGCTCAGTCGATCAACGAAGATATCTGGTTCGCGCTCGATCTTGGAACCATCATCAAGATGGTTCGGAACTACACGATTGACCAGAAAATCCAAGGCGGAACCGGAACGAACACGGGTACGGGCGTTGCTGGTGCTGGTACAGGATCTCGCGGCGGCAGGAACAACGGCCCCGATAACAGTTCTCGTGCCGCCGAATGGCAGGTGAAGAACCCTCCGGGTTGGTTCCAACAAGGAAACAATCGTGGAGGCGGTGGTCAAGGCGGTCGTCGTGGTGACGAAGAAGGCGGCGGACCACCAGCTGGAAGCGGCGGCGGTCGTCCCGGAGTCGGTGGACAGGGTGGCGCTCCTGCCGGTGGCCGATCGGGTGGCGGCGGAACGACGACTCGTATCGTTCGCATCTCCGTCCAGCAGGTCTTCGAGCTGGAGAAGTAAGCTCACTCAATGCCGATCACTCGTAAGAGTGGGTCCCAATCGCGGAACTCATCCGATCCGGATGAGTTCCGCGCTCCTTTGAGCGACCACCTAGATGACCTTCGGGGGCGAATTCTAAAGTCGCTCGCCTTCCTGGTTAGCGGGTGGATTGGAGGCTGGTTCATCGCGGGTTGGCTCAATGCCGTCCTTCTGAACCGTGCCCTCAGCGCGATCCGAGGGGGTGCTCC
>JBKJJL010000296.1:0-3271 GCA_046597875.1 Fimbriimonadaceae bacterium
GAATGTGCCGAGTGTTCCCTTGGACGGCGCGAACGCCGCTGCGGGTAAGACATGTTCGATTCCCGAAGCCACCGACGGCAATCCCGGAACCAGTGGGGCGATCGGCGAGTTTGTCGATCTCGACCTCGGCGAGGAGCGGGCGATTGGGGAGGTCAATGTCGTAACGGAAGGCAACGGACAGTGGGCGTTCGACATCATGGTGTATGGAAATGGTCAGAAGCCCGAAGCATCCAGAATCTATGCCCGCGAAGGCGACTTGGCCTGGTCTCGATTGTGCCGATCCGAATCCGACGGCTCCATCGCGTATCGCAGTTTGCCGCAAAAAGCCCGTTACATTCGGCTTGTTTCGAAGAAGCCAGCGGTTGGAGTGAAGCTGGCCGAGATTCGCGTACGAGCTGCGAAATGAAACTCGCGCTCGCCCTCGCGGCCGTTATGAGTATTTCGTGCAATCAAGGGGGCGACCGACTGACCACCGCGATCTCCGCGAAACGCCAGATCTTGCTCGATAAGTGTGCCAATGTCGGTTTAAACGAACTGCCCCGTCAAGTTTATCTTCGGGCGTTTAAGGAAGAACGGGTGTTGGAAGTATGGGGGTACAAGCCCGGGGCCAAGCGCTACGTTTTGATCGAGACCTACGCGATCGCGGCCATGTCGGGCAAGGTTGGCCCCAAACGTAAAGAAGGCGACCGTCAAGTCCCGGAAGGCCTCTATGTCATTGACGTCTTTAATCCGACAAGCCTGTTCCTGCTCAGCATGCGCGTGAACTATCCCAACGCCAGCGATCGCGTTTTCAGCGATCCCAGGTCGCCGGGTACCGATATTTACATCCATGGAAACGAGGTGAGCATCGGATGCCTCGCGATGACCGATGACAAGATTCAGGAGATCTACGTCCTCGCTCACTACGCCAAGGCGAACCGCATTCCCGTCCACATCTTCCCCGCGCGAATGACGAAGAGTAACCTCACCAGGCTTTCTCGGAGTCATCCAGGGCATGCGCCTCTTTGGAAACAAATCGAGCCTGCGTATCGGCTATTTGAGAAATCGAAAGCCCTTCCGAAGCATCGAATCACAAAGGAGGGAGCCTACGTCGTTACCCCGTAAGGTCGTCGAAACGGTGGCGTTCATCGCCTTCATGGTCGTGCTTTCTGTCGCCTACGGAATCGCCCACGACATGGTAACTGCTCACGTCGCGGTCGAATACTTCACCGTCCACCACCCCAAGATTGTCGATTCAAAAAGCCCGGTCGTGATGGCCCTGGTTTGGGGAGTTCTCGCTACCTGGTGGGTGGGTGTCGGCGCGGGTCTCGTGCTCGTTGTCGCCAACCTGGTTGGATGGGGACCACCGTTAAATTGGGTGCAGATAGGCAAGAAGGCAGCGCTGGCAATGGGCCTGTTGTGGCTTGGTGCGATGGTC
Organism: Fimbriimonadaceae bacterium; assembly: GCA_046597875.1. Classification (GTDB taxonomy): domain Bacteria; phylum Armatimonadota; class Fimbriimonadia; order Fimbriimonadales; family Fimbriimonadaceae; genus JANJUB01. The sequence goes on from JBKJJL010000296.1 coordinate 1,418, forward strand.
CTGTTGGGTGTGAGCCTGCTCGCATCACCTCATCCCGATCTCCTTTCGGTTCGGCTGGCGGCGGTAGCCCGGACCCACCTGTTTAGCTACGGAGGCGCGGTGTGCCTGATCCTGGCACTCGCGACTTACACGTCCGTCGCTCGGGATCGCTTGGACCGGGCTGATTCCCCGATTCCTTGAAAGTTCGCCGGATCTGCGATATAATTTGATGTGGGTTCGCAAGGGCTGAAAGAGACTAATTCGGTTCAGTTCACTAAATAATTGCGCTTCTCGCAAGAATGCGTCGTATACTATGGGGCATGGTGGTTGCAAAAGGATCATGTCTTTGATTCGCCTGCCCGCCTGGAGAACCTGACTGATAATATGAAACGGGTGGGCGTAACGCTAGTTGAGGTACTAATCGTGACATTAATCGTCGCGATTCTGGTCGCAATCGTGACGCCCATCTTACTCGGTGCAAAGAAGCGGTCTCGAGATGCAGTGGTCGCTAGCCAACTTCATCAGTTATGGATTGCGACTGAGTTGTATGTGCAGGCGGAGTCACTAACGTCTCCGCCGCTCTCCTCCGAAGCTCTTAGATTGGACCCAAAGAATAGGGACATCGTTCGTATTCGAAATACACCTTGGCTACCGAGACAGGTAGATACTGCACCACGACCAAATTGCCCATTTCTTGGTGACTTCGTCTATATGCGATATATACAAGCATTAAAAAACGACGAAGGCTGGGAGTTCTGGTCTGAGAAATTTGGTAGCACACTTCCCTTGTTTGTGTCTCTTCATCCCTCGTATGACGAATTGCCCGGTGGACTACCCGGCAATCGGGAAGTGATCCCAATAGGTTGTACTGCTTACGAGCCAAAGATGATCTCGAAGAGTTATCAATGTTACATCGATGGCTCAGTCAAGTTGCGACGTCACCCTGTCAGCACCGGCCCAACTTACACTTACTTCAGCTATGCCAACCTGATGTTTTATTGAGAAATATGTCGCCAGTTTACAACCTCAAGTCAGATCTGGAGAAGTGGCCGGCATTTCTTCGGCTTTCACTGTTCGCAATCGTTTCAGCCCTGCTTAGTTCTTTGGTGCAGACGATCATCTATGGATTACTTGATCAGATGGCAGGGAATCGCTTGAGTTCGTTCGTAACTACCTCACTTGCTGTTGCCCTCGCGCTACTCATGACGCGGCTCGTAGCGAGGCGCTACTTTCTACTAGTCTCTGGGGTGATCGGCTTGCTGTTTGGGGTAGCGTGGTGGTGGATTCGGCTTGGATCCAGACCGGATCTTGCTAACGTTGTTCCGACTTCTTCTCAGATACTTTTCGCATCTCACTATCCGCTTGCATTCTTTATGGCGGTTGCTTGTTTCACTATTCTGGAGCGTATTATTGTCAACGAACCTTTATCGAGCGAAACGCGCAGATAACCTTCCAAACCAGAACTTCGAAGAATTCGCCGAGAAGGCCCTCGCTGACGCAGTGAAAGAAAGTCGGCATGTTCGATTTAGAGCCGCTTTGGAGCAACTTGCTGAGCGCGATCAGGATGTCGAGTTCGCATTTCCTGCCCAATCGGAGGTGGCGCTGGGCAGGTGCGACGACTAACAGAGCATTAAGAAAGGGCACATGAAGAGGACGGGGACAGCCTACTGGGATACGTTTGATTTGCCGTTCGGCATCTCTGGGTGATAAAATCGCATTCCTGCCCGGCTGTTACCCAAGGGGAGTCACTCAGCGACGATTTTCGCGATTCGCTTTTGGCGCGTTTCTGCGGTTTTGGCATCCTCTACCGAGCGAACTCGTTCCTTCCTATTGGTGTAGGAAAGCGCGTCAAACTTCGCCCTCGCGGAAGGAACG
>JBKJJL010000249.1:0-13981 GCA_046597875.1 Fimbriimonadaceae bacterium
CAGCCTAATACCCTAATACCCTAATACCCTAATACCCTAATACCCTAATACCTAATACCTAATACCTAATACCTAATACCTAATACCTAATACCTAATACCCAATACCCAATACCCAATACCCAATACCCAATACCCAATACCTAATACCCAATACCCAATACCCAATACCCAATACCTAATACCCCACCACTCCTACCCCGTCCACCCGTACGGCATGTAGCGGTTAAACACCATGCCGTCGTCAAAGAGGTCCATGATGGCGTATCCCGGCTTGAACTCTTGGTAGTCACCTTTCCACCAGGCGCCGCAGACTGCACCGTTGCAAAAGTAGTTAACCCCTAAATACTGGACACGATCCACGAGGTGGATGTGCCCACTAATGCACACTTTAACGTTGCGATGCTTGTAGAAGAGATCCTTGATTCGACGCGAATCGATATGCATCCAGGCACCAGGTACGCGCCAATTTCCACTTTGCTCGTTGTCGCCATCATAGTAGGCAGAAGCGCAAAGGACGGGAATGTGGCTGACGACCAATATCGGTTTAGTCTTATGTTTGTTCAGATCATCCTCAAGCCACTCAAACTGCTCCTCGTCCAGTTTCGCAGTGTAGCCGGCGATCTTCGGGAAAGTGCTGTCTAGCACAACAAAGTGCCAGCCTCCACGGTCGAAACTCCGATAGGCAGAGGTGAGTTCGAGAGCTTCGAGCGCATAGCTCTTGCCGTACCCCGCCACACCTTTATGATTTGAAGGATTGTTCCAGCCCCACACATCATGATTGCCGATGCATTGTTCAATGGGGACGGAGACGTTCGACTTCCAGACGCGGCGGTAAGTCTCCCATTGCGCTTTCATCCTGTCCTTGTCGGTGCCCATGGCGTCCATGATCAGATCGCCGCCCGTTATGATCAGGTCAGGCTTTTGCGATTGCGCGTGCTCAAGCGCCTTCTCCATCCAAAACGCGGATTTACCTTCCGGCTGAACATGGATGTCGGTGAGGTGGGCGATGCGCAACGATCTTTTCCGGCGCCCAATTTGAGCTTCAGACATGGTCGGCAACAGGGCAACGCCAGCCCCTGTAGCCGCGGCGCTTATCAGGGCACGTCGCGAGATACCGATGGCTTCTCCTCCTGAGCAGTACAGACGGCTCGGAGTTGGTAAAGTTCCCGGGAGAGGCATAATCGAGTGACATTCGCGAATTTGGCGAATCGAAAATCGAAAATCCACAATCAATAATCCCCCATGACTGTCCGCCTCATGCTTACATGCCTCTGCGATGCCCTCTACGGCGAGGTCGGCATTGCGACGGTTAAGATTCTCGAGCATGCCGGGTGCCGGGTTGAGTTTCCCTCCGAACAAACCTGCTGTGGTCAGCCGCCCTTCAATGCTGGGGATTGGAATGCGGCGCGCCCGATCGTCATGCGCTGTGCGGAGGTTTTTGGGGGTGATGTCCCCGTGATCACGCCGAGTGCATCCTGTGCGGCGATGGTGCGCCACGGATACACGATGCTGATGGCGAAGGAGCCCTTTCGATGCTTCGAACTGTGCGAGTTCTTAGTACGAGAGCGCGGGATTTCTTCGTGGCCCGCCCTCAAGGGCCCGCGGAAGATCGCGTTTCATCGCTCGTGCCACGGACGTGTGCTCGATCTCGGCACCGTGCAGCGAGACCTCGTCGCTTCGATCGGGAATCTCGAAGTCCTAGATTTCGCCGAGGAAGAACAGTGCTGTGGATTTGGGGGAGCGTTTTCAGCCACCCATGGCGCGGTGAGTTCGGGCATCGGGATGCAAAAACTGGAGATGGTCCTTGCTTCCGGAGCGACGGAGATCGTCGGGGGAGACATGGGGTGCTTGATGCACCTTGATGGCCTGATCCGACGCCATAACCTGCCCCTCAAGGTTCAGCACGTTTCCCAGTTGCTCGCGGAGGCGATCTCTTGAAGCCGAAGGTAGAGCAGTTCGCCCGATTGATCGAGTTGCGGACGGTGGATTCAGTCCGATCCGCTTCGGCGGCCAAGATCACGGGGCGGACTCGTGCTTTGGACCTTGCCTTTTCCGATTCAGAAGCGGCGCGTCTGGAAGCGCATCGAATCAAGGCGACTGTGCTTGACGAACTGCCAGAACTTCTGGAGGAGTTTGAGCGAAACGCGACCGCGAATGGAATCCAAATCCACTGGGCCAAGGACGCGGAGTCCGCTCGTCGGCAAATCCTGGAAATCTGCTCATCCGCACCCCTCCTCGTCGTCAAGGGCAAGTCGATGGCGACGGAAGAGATCCATCTCAATCCCGCGCTCATCGAAGCCGGGCACGAGGTCGTGGAAACCGATCTAGGCGAGTTCGTCGTGCAGATCGACGATGACACGCCGAGTCATATCGTAACTCCGATCATCCACAAAGATCGGGTCGACGTAGCGCGTTCGTTCCAGCGCGAGCACCTTGGTCCTTACACGGAAGATCCTATTGCCCTCGCGGGGCAGGCCAGGGTTCATTTGAGGGAGAAGTTCAAACAAGCGCACGTCGGAATATCAGGCGTGAACTTTGCCCTTGTCAAAGAAGGCGCGCTTGTGATCCTGGAAAACGAAGGCAACAATCGCCTGAGCACGACCGCACCCGACATTCACATCGCGGTGATGGGGATCGAGAAACTCCTCCGATCAGGGCGAGACCTGCCGTTGTTCCTGCGCCTTTTAGCGGCTTCGGCGACTGGGCAACGGGCGACAGTTTACGCTCACTTCATCAAGGGGCCACGAAGGGAGGACGAGTCCGATGGGCCTCGCGAGGTTCACGTTATCCTGCTCGACAATGGGCGCTCGCGCATTCTCAACTCGCGGTATCGGGACATCCTGCGTTGCATCCGGTGTGGAGCTTGCTTGAACGTGTGCCCTGTTTACCGACAAGTGTCGGGCCATGGATACCGGCACACGTACTCGGGCCCGCTCGGAGCGGTTTTGGCCCCGTCGCTGGAGGGAGTTGAGGCGATGGGAGATCTGGCGAAGGCCTCCACACTTTGCGGCGCGTGTGAGGAGGTGTGCCCCGTGCGGATCCCGATCCCCGACATGCTGCTCAAGTTGCGCGAAGAGGCCGTTCGAAAGGGCGCGAGTGACGGTATTCCCTGGTCGGCGTACGCCTTTGGCGCCACGTCATCAGGCCGATGGAAGGCAGGAATGACCCTCTTGCCCATGGCAGGAGGAGCCGCGCCCGGAGGGTGGACTGAGTTTCGAGAAGCTCCCCGCCAAGAGGGGCAGAGTTTTCGAGATTGGTGGGCAGGGCGGGAGAAATGAACACTGTCCCGGTATCCTCTAAGTTCGCCCGAGCCTAACTATGCACTTCGAAGTTATCGCCAAATGCCCACGCACGAAGGCGCGTCGGGGGCGGTTACACACCGCGCATGGCATCATCGAGACCCCCGCGTTCATGCCCGTTGGCACCCAAGGCTCCGTGAAAACGGTCGGCAGCGAGGATCTGGAGACCCTCGGATACCAGCTCATCCTGGCGAACACTTACCACCTTCAGCTTCGACCAACCTCCGAAAGCATCGAGCGAATGGGCGGCCTCCACAAGTTCATGAGTTGGAGTGGGGGAATCCTCACCGATTCGGGCGGGTACCAGGTCATGTCGCTCTCCTCAATGCGGCAGATCACCGACGAGGGCGTTCGGTTCAAGTCGCATCTCGACGGGTCGGAGATGTTTCTGTCGCCGGAAGAATCGATCCAGATTCAGGGCCGATTGGGAGTGGACATTTCGATGGCTTTGGATGTGTGCCCGCCTTACCCTTGCACCCGCGACGAAGCAGAATCAGCAATGGCGCAAACGCATCGATGGGCCCCGAGGAATCTGGCCGCCCGCCGTGCCTCCCAATCCGTTTTTGGAATTGTCCAGGGTGGAGTGCATGAGGACTTGCGGCGCGAGTCGGCGGCGTTCATGGGAAACCTGCCATTCGATGGGTTCGCAATCGGTGGCGTAAGCGTGGGCGAGCCAACCGAAATGCAATATCCGGTCGTTGCACTGACCGCCCCCCTCTTGCCCGAGGACAAGCCGCGCTACCTGATGGGAGTCGGTCATCCGGAGGATATTCGGCACGCCGTGGCTTGCGGCGTTGACCTTTTCGACTGCGTTCTGCCCACGAGAATGGCGCGCCACCAAACGATTTACACCAGCCAAGGCCGAGTAAACGTGGGGAACAAGAAGTGGGAGGAGCAACTTGATCCCTGGGACGAGCGGGATCTGTTTCCACTTACCGAGCGTTACTCACCGTCGTACGTCCGACACCTCTTCAAGGCCAACGAACCCTTGGGTCCCCGCATCGCGACTCTTCACAATCTCGCATTCTACGCTCGGCTCATGCAAGAGCTGCGGGACTCGATGGAGGGGACGTAGGATGTAGGATGTAGAATGCGGGGATGCGGGCCCCAGTTAGGGTTGACGGCCTGCATCCCATGCATCCCATGCATCCCATGCATCCATCCCAGCCGTCTAACTCGATAATGTTCCGTGCTTTGGTTCTTGCATTTTTACTTCCCGTTGGGGCAGCAGCCCAATGGGCAGACGTTCGACAGATTGGAATCGGGGGAGAGGCCTTTGTCGCTGCCGATGGAAAGGGCAACGTTTACGTCACCTCCCACTTGCCCGCCCAACTTCTCATCAGTCGCGATTACGGCGAAACATTTGGCGATCCGTTCAAATTCCGGAATGCCTTGGGCGACTTGCACGTGGTCACTTGGGGCGAAGGCCGCATGCATCTGACCTATATGACCGGGGCGGCCGATGGCCTCAAGAGTTGGTTTTCGAGCGACGCGGGCAAGACGCTCACCGAGGGCGAAACCCATCCCGGCCCCTTTGATCGCGAGTGGATTGCCGTCAATCCCAAGACGAACGAGGTCTATCTCGATTACTCGGACGGCTACATTGGAGGTCCGAAATCCAAGGGCGTTTATCTCGCCGCGAGCACAGATGCAGGCAAGACCTTTACGCGTAGGAGCAGAATCGACGTCGATCAGCCGGGAAAGTACGCGGTTGATCCCTACCTTGCAAACAATCCGAACGGCCGCCTCTATGCAGCCTGGGCGGTCACCAGCGATTACGAGACGATCGAGTCATACGCCATCGCAACGAGCGAGGATGGAGGACGAACATGGGTCAACCGGCAAATGATCGCGAAGACCAGCAAGGAGCTAGGAGACACGCAAGAGCGATGGATGCTTGGAGGAATTCTTGCGGTGGGCGAGGATACGGTGATTGCGTATTACCAAGATTACGCCGCGATGACCGTTGACACCAAGGAGGTCAGGCCCCTTCTTACGTTTTATCGCACCAGCAAGGACGGGGGCAAGACCTTTGGCGAGGTGACGTCGCTGATTCCCCGGAGCGAGGTCACTCGCGCCATCCAATCCTATTCGACGGGGAGGAAGGGGAACAAAAACCTGCCGATGTACATCCAAGCCCTCCCGTGGATGGCGAGCGATCCGGCTGGAAATGTGCACGCAGTTTTGCAAGACAATCGCACTGGACAAGATTTCCTCGACGGGGAACCCCTGAACCTGTGGCAGGTTCGATATCTGAAGATGGGTGCTGGCAAGGACGGCTTCACGGAGTCGGAACAGGTATCAAAGCCCTATATCGCGAGGAGGCCGCCGCTTGACTTTATGGCGTGCGCCGCCGACGCCACCAGGGTTTACATTGTGTGGACCGAATCCACCAATCCGAAGGGAGATTGGGAGTTCTCCGGAAAACTGATGTTTGCTCGAAAAAAGCTGCAATAAAATGTGCAATTGATTCCGCCTGAAGTCCCGCCTCGGAACTGCCGCCGGTGTGCCGATCATAGATAAGGGCAGAGTTACACGGAATGCGAATCACAGACTATGAAGTAGGACGAACGTTGCGCGATGTGGCAATTGTGCTCACGCGGGATGAGGCAGAAGAGTTAGCATCCTATCTCCATCGCCTCGTCGCCCGGCCCGCCGTTCGCCATGCTCACCTCTCCGCCGTAATCGGATCGCATTTGGAGCAAGAACTCACGATCGCGATTCAGGGCCGAGAAGACACGGCAGCCTAAAGCCACTCCGCCGATCGGGTTCGCTCATTTGTTTCCTCACCCGTATTAAGGGTCGTGGCGGGTTCGAACAACATGACAGATACCTCGTTTTCGGCGTAAGGTTTATGTTCAACACCCCGCGGGATCACGATGAACTCTCCCGCTTGAAGTTCAACTAGACGGTCTCGCAGGGCCATCGTGAACGAGCCTTCAATCACGAGGAACATCTCATCTTCATGCTCATGCGAGTGCCAAACGAAATCGCCCTGAAACTTGACGAGCTTCACCTGAAAGTCACCCACCTGCCCCACAATTTTCGGAGCCCAATGCTCAGATATCTGTTCTAGTTTCGCTCGAACGGACACTTTCTCAATCATCTAGGGAAAGATACCAAAGCTGAACCGTCCCATTATCCGTGACTGAGTCAAGGAACATCTGGAAGGTCATCGGCGCGAGCTCGGCGGGAACGCTGATCGAATGGTACGACTTCTACATCTTCGGGAGCCTCGCGACCACGATGGCAGGCGCGTTCTTCCCGAAAGGTAACCCCACTCTCGCGCTCCTGAGCACCCTCGCTACGTTCGCGACCGGATTCATCGTCCGTCCTTTTGGAGCAGTGCTGTTCGGCAGAATGGGTGACCGAGTAGGTCGGAAGACGACGTTCCTTGTAACCCTTCTGCTCATGGGAGGTGCCACATTTTGCATTGGATTGCTCCCAACGTACGCTCAAATTGGGGCGCTTGCGCCAATTTTGCTGCTGCTGCTGAGGCTCATCCAGGGTCTCGCGCTTGGCGGCGAGTACGGCGGAGCGGCGACGTACGTCGCGGAACACGCGCCCGACGGTAAACGCGGGTTCTATACATCGTTCATCCAAACAACCGCGACCCTGGGCTTGTTCGTGTCACTGGCTGTGATCCTTACGGTGAGCGGTTCGATGCCAAAGGAGCAGTTCGAGGCCAGCGGCTGGCGAATTCCATTCTTGCTCAGCATTATCCTGGTCATTTTCAGCTACTTGATTCGGACCCGGATGGAAGAATCGCCCCTCTTCGCGCGGCTTAAAAGCTCGGGCAAGCTGTCTGAGAATCCGCTGAAAGAGAGTTTTGTGAATCCCGCGAACCGGCGTCTTGTCCTCCTTGCCCTTTTCGGGGCGACCGCGGGGCAAGGCGTTGTTTGGTACACGGGCCAGTTTTATGCGCTGTATCACATGCAAACGGTGCTGAACATCGCGAAGGGTTCGGCAAGCATGATCGTCGCCGCCGCCCTGATCCTGGGCACTCCTTTGTTCATTGTTTTCGGAGCCTTGTCGGACCGTATCGGCCGCAAGAAGATCATCGTCGCGGGCTGCGTCTTGGCGGCCTTTAGTTACATCCCGATCTATTCCGCGATGGGTAGCGTGGCGGATACCGCCAAGTTCACCGGAGCGACAACGCCCAACGCTGCTCAGGTGGCCAATGGATCTGTCGTAACCAAGATCGAATACGATCAAGCCTCGGTAGCCAGTACGGCAACTCCCAAGCCTGACGGCACATCTGAGACGAAAACCGAGATCACTCCAAAAGGAACGATGATGATCGTCCAGTTGTGCGGACTCGTTTTGCTCCAAGTGATCTTCGTGACGATGGTCTACGGTCCTATCGCCGCCTTCCTTGTCGAGCTCTTTCCCACCCGCATCCGTTACACCAGCCTCAGCGTGCCGTATCACATTGGCAATGGCGTCTTCGGCGGCCTCGTGCCCCTCATCGCGACCGCGCTTGAGAAAGGAACCGGCAACAAACTCGCCGGCCTTGCCTACCCGATCGGCATCGCCCTGATGACAGCGATCGTCGGCGGATTCATGATAAAGGAAAAACGCGACGTGGTGCTAGATGACACGGAGCTTACTTCGGCGCCGACGTAACTGCTCCATCTGTATTCAGAATCACCGGCAGACCCGACTTCCCTGCTCCGATAATCACGACTTTCGAGTTTGTCGATTTCGCCAATTCTTGAGTCGCTTCGATGCCTTTCCAAAGAAGCAACTTATCACTGATGCCCTGACTGACGACCACTTGGAAATCGGCGATACCCCGCGCTTCGATGCGTTTGCGATCGGCTTCCTGCTTTTCCTTGGCGAGCACGTATTCCATCCGCAAGGACTCCTGCTCGGCCGTGAGTTTCGCCTCGATACTCTGCTTCAGCCGATCAGGGAGTTCGATATTACGGACCAGCACCTGCTGAATGATGAAGGCATCTCCTGGATAAGCCTCGCTTTTCGAGAGGTTCTCGGTAATGTAGCTCTCCAACCGCTTGGTAATCGCGATCGCCAACTGCTCGCGCTTCGAACTGTAGGCTTCCTGCGCGGTGAACTGAGATACGCCATCTCGAACGGCCGCTCTGGATGCAGGTCGCACAATTTTCGCTACGAAGTCATCGTTCGAGCCGATATTGCGGTACAGCCACGGCACCATGCTGGGCACGGGACGATACGTTACCGTCACATCCACGGGCAAAGGCAATCCGTCTTTACTTAGCGTTCGAATCGAGTCGTCGCCGCTGACGGTGCCTTCGGTACTTGTCCCGGACATCGTGTACTCCTGGGTGCGGACGCTCAGTTCTTCGACCGTCGCGAAGGGATTCACGAGGTGCATGCCCTCCTTGAGCGAGTCTGGGCTCACCTTGCCAAAGAGCTTGACCACGCCCACGTTTCCAGCGTTGACGATTTTGATTCCGCTGCTTATTGCAACCCCAAAGGAGAGAACAAACAGGATCAGGATTCCAACCCCTAAACCTTGCCTTTGCTCTTCGCCTACCGATTTTCGGCTGACTATGAGGATGATGGCGAAAACGAAGAACAGGATCGCGAGGAGGAACATCAATTGGTAGAACGCGGGGCCGAGCCGGAAGGATGCGCCACAATCATGGCAAGCCTTATGGTCATCCTCATCCTCGGCTGGGTTGTCTGGGCCGCCCTCGCGGTGTATGTGGCGGTGCTCTGGCACACGAAGTTCAGCCACGGAAACGGAGGGGTTAAGTTCCTTGCGGGCCGATGCGCGCTTCTGCTGACCCTCGCGTTGGTCTTGAGTGCCTCGCTGAACTGGCAGAAACTCCATCTGCTGTGGCTGGCGCCGGTGATTTATGTGCTCAGCATGACCTGGAATGGAATGGTGCTCGACGCGCGGATCAAGCGTGCGCCGAAGCGCGCAGCCGGGGAAAGCGAGCGCACAGGCGAGGCGGCTGAAGACATTTTGCAACGCGAACTCACCCGCTGGGGATACGGGCCGGATACGGAAGGGAACGCTTGAACGCCTTGTGGGAGTTTGACCAGAGCGCCTTCCGGGCGGTCCAAGGCATGCGGGCTGGTTGGCTCGATCCGATCCTTCAGGGAGTGACCATTACCGGCTTGGGTTGGGTGCAAATACTCTTGATTATCGCCCTATTTGTGGATTGGAAGAACCTCCGGCGTGGCAGTTGGAGTCGTCACGACTTAGTGGTTCCGCTCGTCGCTGGCTACCTCGTTTCCGGTGCCGTGAACGCGCTTTTGAAGCACTTTCTCGATCGTGACAGACCCTCCAACTTCGCCTGGGTCGATGCGCTTGAGGACGTTCACTATCACAGCTTTTCCAGCGGCCACACCGCGTCGTCCTTTGGCATCGCGATGACGCTTTTCTGGCTGACTCGGGGTACGCCGCGGGCCATGTGGGGACGATGGGCTTTAGTATGGGCGGCATGGGTCGGCTTCAGCCGCGTGTACGTGGGTGTGCACTGGCCGACGGATATCGTGTCGGGCACCTGCGTCGGAATCCTTTGCGGGACGTGGCTGAGTTGGGCACTTTTGAATAGGAAGGAGATTCATGGGAAAAACTTGGGCTGAGAAGATGAAAACGGGAACGCCTCATGTGGACGTCATTGACCGGCCATTTGCAGGCATATCTGCTGGATCAAAGTTACTCATATCGTCGCCGATCGAAGTCCGTGATTACGTGCGCGGGATTGCCGCCGGGAACACGAAGTCGATACCCGAGATGAGAGCCGACCTTGCGACGAAGCACGGGGCAGATGCCACGTGTCCCCTCACCGCGTCCATTTTTGCCCGCATTGTAAGCGAAGCGGCTTGGGACGAGCATCTCGAAGGAGCATCCCTTTCGGAAATCGCTCCTTTCTGGCGATTGGTCGGGCCGAACGATAAAGTTGCCACGAAACTGCGGTGCGGAACCGACTTTCTGCGCGCCCAAAGGGCGGCGGAAGGTACCATTTAGCTTCGGTGGGTTGGTAGCTCAGTCGGTAGAGCAACGCCCTTTTAAGGCGTGGGTCCTGGGTTCGAGTCCCAGCCAGCCCACCATAGTGGCTCTGTAGGGTAATAATAGAGTCCACGCGTTGCCCACTCGTCTAACGGCAGGACGACTGACTCTGACTCAGTTAATCGAGGTTCGAATCCTTGGTGGGCAGCCACTCTTCAGTTGGTGTGTTTTGACCCACCAAAGCAATCCTCATGTCGAGAGGTTGCCTTAAAGCGAAACTTGTACACTTTGACCTGTACGAGCAGTTCAAACAGAAGATGGGAGAGGTTCCCGCGCCCATGAGCTGTTAGCCAACTCGAACTAGATCGTCGTTACCGCGTGGCAAAGGCTGGCACACAAAGTCGAGTGGGTTGGTACCACGACTATAATGTCTTGGGAATGGAAAGCGTGAGCGGCGAACAGTTTTTTCAATCCGGAGGCACCTTGCCTCTGGATGCTGGTTGCTACGTCGTCCGCGCGGCGGATACTAACCTCGTCGAGGGCCTGAGCAAGGGTGAGTATTGCTACGTCCTGAACTCCCGGCAGATGGGCAAGTCGTCGCTGTGCGTTCGGGCGATGGAAGAACTCAAGAGCCGCGGCACTCGCGTGGCCTTTTTGGATCTCACCAAGTTCGGGGGCCGCAACCTCACCGCTGATCAATGGTATGTGGGCATGCTGCGGGAGATCGGACGAGCGGTGGGTCTGGGTTCCGAGGTGCTGGAGTACTGGAAACGCGAGAGTGACCTGGGACCGATGCAGCGGTTCTTCGGAGCCTTGAGGGAGGTCGTTCTTTCTGATCTGAGCCCCGTGTGCATCCTGATTGACGAAATCGACGCGACCAAGAGTTTGCCGTTTATCACCGACGAGTTCTTTGCCGGTATTCGCGAGTGCTTCAACCGGCGAGTTCAGGACTCAACCTACAACAAGCTCACGTTCTGCCTCATAGGAGTCGCGACTCCAAGCGACCTCATCAGGGATCCGAGCACGACTCCCTTCAACATCGGACGCAGAATCGAGCTTCAGGATTTCACCGAGGAAGAAGCAATGCCGCTTTCCGCCGGACTTGGCCAGGATGGGGTCAAGAAGCTTAAGCGCGTTCTGTATTGGACGAGCGGGCATCCGTTTCTGACTCAGGCTGTCTGCTCCGAAGCAGTGCAACATCCCGAGCAGACTATCGACCACGTAGTGGAACGCATGTTCTTCAACAGCAAGGCACGTGAGACAAACGTTAATCTGGCCGACGTGCAAAACCGACTGCTGGGGGTCGTTCCCGAGGGCGTTTCGCCGGATGAGCACAGATCTGCGGTTTTGGATCGTTACGATCAGCTGCGTTCGCGCAAGCGTGCGGTGAAGGACGACGAGACCGACCAAGTGGAACTGCTGTTGAAGCTCTGCGGCCTCGCCCGCGCGGTGGACGGATACCTTGGTGTGCGTAACCGCATTTACTACCGGGTGTTCGATCGTGAGTGGATCAAGGCGCAGATGCCCAACGCGGAGTTGGAGAGGCAGAGGCGGGCGGCGATGCGGGCAACTCTTCGAGTTGGCTTGATTGGCCTCGTTGCGACCACCGCCATTGCCACCCTGGCTCTATACGGCTTTGACCAAGCCGGAAAAGCGAAGGATTTGCTCGGGCAACGCGATCAAGCACTATCAAAGGCGCAACGCCTTGCCTACATATCGAGCATGCAGACCGTTCAGGCGGCTGCAGGCGGAAAGAACTGGGCCCTCGCGGCCAGCATCGTAAAAGATCCAGAAGTGGCGAACAGCCCCCACAAGGGTTGGGAATGGGGATATTGGGACCGCGAGTTCAACCACAATCTCGCCGTGCTTGAGGGGCATACAGGCCTACTGTTCCACGCGGCTTTTTCCCCCGACGGTTCGCGAATCGTGACCGCGTCTGAGGACCACACGGCCAGAGTCTGGGACGCTACTACCGGGCGCAGCCTCGCCGAGCTTCGGGGGCACACAAATTCGCTGACGAGCGTGGCTTTCTCGCCCGACGGCTCGCAGGTCGTGACCGCGTCCGAGGATCACACGGCTAGGGTCTGGGACGCCACCGGGCGCAGCCTCGCCGCGCTCAAAGGACATACGGAGTCGGTGAGGAACGCGGCTTTTTCCCCCGACGGCTCGCGAATCGTGACCGCGTCCTGGGACAGCACGGCGAGGGTCTGGGACGGTGCCACTGGGCGTAGCCTCGTCGTGCTCAAGCTTAAAGGTCCGGTGTACCACGCGGCTTTTTCACCCGACGGCTCGCGGATCGTGGTCGCGTCCTCGGACAGCACCGCCAGGGTCTGGGACGCCGCCACGGGGCATGAACTCGCCGAGCTCAAAGGGCATCGCGGCGCGCTGTTCCACGCGGCTTTCTCACCCGACGGCTCGCGGATCGTGACCGCGTCCTCGGACCGCACGGCCAGGGTCTGGGACACCGCCACCGGGCGAGGCCTCGCCGAGCTCAAGGGGCATACAGATTTGGTGCGGAACGCAGTTTTCTCGCCCGACGGCTCGCGAATCGTGACCGAGTCCGATGACAACACCGCAAGGGTCTGGGACGCCACCACCTGGCGAGGCCTCGCCGAGCTTAAGGGGCATACACGTTCTCTGACGAACGCGGCTTTCTCACCCGACGGCTCGTGGATCGTGACCTCGTCCTCGGACAGCACCGCCAGGGTCTGGGACGCCGCCACTGGGCGTAGCCTCTACGAGCTCAAGGGCCACACGAATTCGCTGACCAGCGCGGCTTTCTCACCCGACGGCTCTCGGATCGTGACCGCGTCCTATGACAGGACAGCCAGGGTCTGGGACACCGTCACCGGGCGAGGCCCCGCCGAGCCCAAGCATAAAGGTCTGGTGAACCACGCGACTTTCTCACCCGACGGCTCGCGGATCGTGACTGCGTCCGAGGACAGCGCGGCCAGGGTCTGGGACACCGCCACCGGGAGAGGCCTCGCCGAGCTCAAGCATAAAGGTCCGGTGTACCACGCGACTTTCTCACGCGACGGCTCGCGGATCGTGACCGCGTCCTATGACAGGACAGCCAGGGTCTGGGACACCGCCACCGGGAGAGGCCTCGCCGAGCTCAAGCATAGAAGCCCGGTGTACCACGCGGCTTTCTCACCCGACGGCTCTCGGATCGTGACTGCTTCCGAGGACAGCACGGCCAGGGTCTGGGACACCGCCACCGGGCGGAGCGTAGCCGAGCTTAAGGGGCATACACGTTTCGTGGTCAGCGTGGCTTTCTCGCCCGACGGCTCGCGGATCGTGACCGCGTCTTTTGACAGCACGGCCAGGGTGTGGGACGCCTACACCGGACTGAGCCTCGCCGAGCTTAAGGGGCATACTCGTTCTTTGATCAGCGTAGCTTTCTCTCCCGACGGCACACGGATCGTGACCGCGTCTTATGACAGCACGGCCAGGGTCTGGGACGCCGCCACTGGGCGTAGCCTCGCCGAGCTCAAGGGGCATACAAGTTCGGTGAGGAGCGCGGCTTTTTCACCCGACGGCTCGCGGATCGTGACCGCGTCCAATGACCGCACTGCCAGAGTCTGGGACGCCGCCGGGCGCAGCCTCGCTGAGCTCAAGGGGCATACAGATATGGTATCCAGCGCAGCGTTCTCGCCCGACGGCTCGAGGATCGTGACCGCGTCCGAAGACCATACGGCCAGGGTCTGGTACTCCAAACGCGGAGACGGTCTTCG
>JBKJJL010000252.1:0-9050 GCA_046597875.1 Fimbriimonadaceae bacterium
AGACCTCTTGACGACCGTTCGGAAGATCCGCGATGAGCATGATAAGACGGTACTTGTGATCGAGCACGACATGCGTTTCGTGATGAACCTGTGCGAGAAAATCGTGGTTCTGGATCATGGCGAAGAAATCGCCCAAGGCCCCCCCGCGGAGATACGGAAAGATCCAAAGGTCATTGAGGCATACCTCGGCGAAGCTGTTTGACCCCTTGGGATTGACCACAGAAAGGGAGTGCTATTTCTTGTTCCTCGGTATGGATAAACGAAGCTGTAGCTAGTTCCGAAGCAACCGAAGCCCGTTCAAAATAACCAGCACCGTGCTGCCCTCGTGCCCAATCACCGCGAGGGGCAGGGGCAACTGGAAGAAGAGCGACGCTAGGGTTAGCAGTCCGATCACTCCGCCCGCGAAAAACAGGTTGGCCCGGATGATTCCAGTGGTCCTTCGTCCCAGCCTCACGAGTTCCGGTAAGCGCTCCAACTTGTCTTGCATCAGAACGACATCCGCGGCGTCGAGGGTGACGTCGCTGCCTAAGCCGCCCATCGCAACCCCCACCGAGGCCCGGCTCAGGCTCGGCGCATCATTGATGCCGTCGCCGACCATCATGACGGGCTTTCCAGCTTGTTCGAGCGCTTCGATAATCGCCGTCTTGTTTTGGGGCAGGAGGCCAGCCCTTACATCCGTAACGGCAAGTTCGGCGGCAACTGCTTTTGCGGTCTGCTCGTTGTCGCCCGTGAGGACGATGATCTCTTCGATGCCGAGTGCCCTTAGTTCTTCAAGGACTGCCCTCGCCTCGGGACGCGGCTCGTCACGCAATCCCAGAGCCGCGAACTTTCCGTCGAACTCCATGATCGCGACCGTCATTCCGCGCTTTCGAAGGCTCTCGGCGTGAGGTTTGAAGTCTTCGGGCAGATCGGTAAAGAATCTCGGCTGTCCGATTCGAACCGGGCCCTCATCAATGACGGCGGTGACGCCAAGTCCGGCGTGATCCACCTGCTGGAGGGCTTCGGGAACGTCAATGCCTTGGCTCCTCGCGGCGGAAACAATGGATTCGGCAATGGGATGCGTCGAATATTGCTCAGCCGCAGCGGCGGCGCGAAGCATCCGTTTCGCCTCGCCCGAAAGATCGCCTTCGCCGTGCCAGCATGCGCTTTCTTCTTTGGATACCGTGCCCGCATTTACGGGAACACAAACGCAGATTTCAATCAGCTTTGGCTTGCCTAGGGTCAACGTGCCCGTCTTATCGACCGCGGCGACTTTGATCCGCCCGATACGCTCTAGGAACTCACCTCCGCGAATGAGAATCCCCCGCTTGCCCGCCCAAGCGAGCGCGGAAAGCGTGCTCGCGGGGGTCGAAATGACAAGCGCGCAGGGGCTGAGTGCGACCAACAAAATGAGAGCGCCATAAAGCGCTGCACTCCAGGGCTGGCCAAGGCCAATACGCGTTAGCAAGGCGATTACGAAGACCGTGAGCACGAAAACTGTGTACCTTTGGCCAAACCATTGACTGATTCGCTCACCGCTTGCCTTGTTTTCCTGCGCGGTACGAACCAGTTCAACGACGCGGTCGAGGGTGGACCCGCCTGCGGCGGCGGTGACCTCCATCACAAACATGCTTTCGAGGTTCTGAGTACCCGCCAGAACCTTGTCCCCGACCGTTCGATGCACCGGCACGGATTCCCCGGTCATGGCGGCTTGGTTGACGTTCGTTTCGCCTTGAAGGAGAACTCCATCCACCGGGATGGCTTCAAATCCGGTTACCCGGACGCGATCGCCGATTTGAAGTGATTCCACGGGGACCGTCTCATCGCCACTTTCCGATATCCGAACTGCGCGCTCTGGCCGTAACTGAATAAGGCCCTCTATCGCCGAACGAGTGCGCGACATTGCGTAGCTTTCGAGGGTGTTCGACAGGCTGAACAGGAACAAAAGCGCGGCCGCATCCAGCGCCTGGCCCACAACGACCGCTCCGACCGCGGCGAGGACCATCAGCAGGTTGACGTCAAGCTCGCGGGCCCGCAATGAGTTCAACGCCGATTGAATCGCAAAGACTGATCCGAATGCAACTGCGAAGTAAGGGATCGGTGACGCGGGCAAAAAGAACCCCACGACGAGGCCCACTCCGCATAAGAGTGTCAGGATCGCCTGGGGATCTCGAAGCCATCGCATCTACGAACCCATTGTACGAGCAATGTGGCATGCCCGTCCCGGTCATGCGTACCAGTACCGTCCCGGTCCTGAGTCTCTCGAGCTCCAGTGTGGCAAGACCGTCCCGGTCATGCGTACCAGGACCGTCCCGGTCCTGAATCTCTCGAGTTCCAGTGTGGCAAGACCGTCCCGGTCATGCGTATCAGGACCGTCCCGGTCCTGAGTCTCTCGAGCTCCAGTGTGGCAAGACCGTCCCAGTCATGCGTACCAGGACCGTCCCGGTCCTGAATCTCTCGACTTCCCAATGGGGAAACACCTGCGGCAGAATGTAGAATGAACCCTGTCATCCTATGGTCAGCGTCATCGTCGTCAGCTTTAATACATGCGCGCTGCTGAGGGCGTGCCTGGCGAGTATCGAATCCCATCATGAGGTGATCGTGGTGGACAACGCCTCCGCCGATGGTTCGGCAGACATGGTGGAAGCCGAGTTTCCAAGGGCGATTTTGATCCGCAATCAAGACAATCGAGGATTTGGGGCGGCGAACAATCAGGGGCTGGCAGTAGCAAAAGGAGAGTTGATCCTGTTGCTGAACAGCGACGCCGAAGCCCTTCCCGGCGCGATAGACGTCCTGGCAGGGGCCATCGGAGACGCGGTGGCCGCAGGTGGCAAACTTGTTCACCCCGATGGTCGCCTCCAAGAATCGGCGGCTGGCGACCTCACGCTCCAAGTTGTCGCTTGCGAACAGCTCTATCTGGAGCGCCTTGCCCGCCTGTACTGGAAATCCTCGGGCCTGCCGAACGGCGGAGAAGTTGAGCAAGTGATGGGTGCCTGCCTCATGATGCGCCCAATCGAACGGTTCGACGAACGCTTTTTTCTCTATTGCGAAGACACCGAGTTGTGCAAACGGCTCCGCCGCCATGGGCGAATCTTGTACATGCCGCAAGCGGAATTCGTCCACCACCTCGGCGCGTCCAGCAAGAGCAACCGGTGGCTCAGCGTTGCCCGATACAACTGGGGGAAGGAGCTCTACTTCGAGATTCATCACGGAAACGGCGCGCGTTTCGCCTGCTTCCTTTTGAACCGGCTAGGGGCGTTTCTCAGGTGTTTCGTGAAACCTCGCACCTTCCTACGCGTCCTCTTTGCACGGATTCGGCCTCCCAACTGAGGAATCCTCACCTATAATAAACATGATGATCGCCACCTTCGCCCTCGCCCTCGCCCTCGGTACGGCTGCCCAGGCGCCCGTGCTCCTCCAGCGAACGTCCAAGATGGGCGAAAAACTGAGCTATTCAGTGCGGTCATTCTTGCAACTTGAGACGCGCGAAATTGGGCTGGAAACGTTCTTGCCTGAAACCGTGGATATTGACTACGACTTTACGATTGAGGCGGTGAAAGAAAAGGCGGACGGCATTTTCGACTTTCGCTACAAACGACCGCTGATGACCGTTACCGATGGCGAAACGGTTGATCGCGGGCCGAAGAAGTCGGTCGAAAAGTCGAACTGGGATCTGATGATCACCGTGAGTCCGATCAACGAGTTTCTTGAAATGAAGGATCTCTCCAAGAAGCCGGATAAGCCAAAGACTGGCGGCGGTGGCATCCGCCTACTTCACAGCCTGGGCAAGGGCCAGGATCCGGTTCTGGGGGGATTCCTGGAAAACTTCGTATCTGAAGTGCAGCGCCTTGCCCTCTTCATCGGCTCGATCGACACCGCGATCGACTTTCAGCCGAAGCTCAACTTCACCGAAGTTTCCGTAGGCGACACCTGGAAACGAACCGCCACCTACAGCCCCCAAAAGCTGAAAAGCAAGAATGATAAGTCGGTGATGCAGCGTCTTGACTACGTGTACACCTACGGTGGCTTGGTCGATTCAAACGGGCAAAAAGTTCACCGGATAACTGCGGTTTTGGAAATGAATACGGATCTTATCCAGTTCATCAAGGACAACTTCGAGACCGAGAGTTCGAAACTGGGCTTTAAAGAGCTGACCTTCAAGATGAAGGCGAAGATCGATTACGATTTGGACGCCAAGACCGGCCACACGCTTAGGGCGGTCGCCAACAGCGATGGCGGTTTTCGCGTCGTGCTCAGCCAGTATCCGGAGGACCCGTACGTCGAACAAAAACTCAAGGGAACGACCAAACTCACCCTCTTAAGCAAGAAATGAAAGTCGGCATTCTAGTCGTTGTTGTTCTCGCTCTGGTCGGATGCGAGGGACAAAAGGGGAAATCTGCGCGTGAGTGGAACTTGGAATCGAAGCCAGAGGTCCATCCGCAGGTTGACGATTCTGGGACGGCGCAGGAGCTCGGAGTCGCCCTGTATCCCAAGTCCGCGACGCCGCCGGGTTTACCTCCCATTTCCCGCACTTCGGTCTTGGGAGTCGCAACCGTCGACTGTTGGCGGGAAACCGTCGATTCGCCTGTGAAGGTCGGTGAGTTTTATAAGACAGAACTCGCAGCGCAGGACGTGGAAACCTCGAAAGGAGGCGTGACGGTCGAGGGCAAGAACTTGAGAGGAGAAAACGTGCGCGTGATCGCCACTCGCGGGGACGGGGCGAAACTGACCGCGATTGTAATAACCGTCACCAAGAAGGAAATCGGTGCGAAAGACTAGCCCGCGACTTCGTTGGGGCGTCGCTTTTGTGGCTCTCGGAGCTTTGATAATCGCCTGTTGGCCCCGCGGCGCCGAGCCCGAGTCGCTCGCGTTTCTTAGTTCATTCGATGTACGCTCGGACATGCGCTACCGGGACCTAGACGGCGGCCTCGTTCGCCGGACGACCTACCGGCTCGATCCGATGCAAGCGCTCTACCTGCGCCAACTCCTCGATGAAGATGCCCAAGTCGGGAAGCTGCGATCCCTGCCTGTGGGTCTCCGGATCGTGAAATCCCTCCCCGAAACGCGGCGGTACGAAGGGATTGAGTTTGCGATAGGAACTGGCTTTGAGCAAGTGCCAGTCGAGGTCGTGGAGCGAAGGCCGTTGCACCTCGTAGAGCGGATTTCGCGCTGGTTGGGATTAGCCTGAGTTTGGAAGGTCACCTCCGTCGCCTCTTCACCCAACAGTCGCTGCTCGCTTTAGCCCTAACTTCCGCCCTGGACGGGTTCTGGGTACGATTTCAGCGATGTTTGCTCCCCTTATCGTTGCCCTCGCTTTCCCCGCTCTGATTACGAACATCAAGATCGCGAAGCGAGCCTGGGCCTAACGATTTCGCTCAATGGGTCGTATGCTAAAGGAGTCCTTATGGAACAGAAGTTGATCCAGCCCCTCGTCGATATCCAGAACCTGCACGATGCGCGGAATATCGCGATTGACAAGGTGGGCGTGCGGGGAGTTAAGTTCCCGATCGCGGTGTTGGATCGCGCGAACGAGCGGCAGCACACGATTGGCAACTTTACGCTCACGGTCGACCTTCCTCATCAGTTCAAAGGAACCCACATGAGCCGTTTTCTGGAGGTACTGAACGAGAATAAGGGCGAGGTGAGCGTGCACGTGCTCCCGAAGCTCCTGAAGGGCTTGAAGGAGCGGCTCACCGCCGAAAGCGCGCAGGTCGAGGTGTCCTTCCCGTTCTTCATGGTGAAGGCTGCGCCGGTAACGGGCAAGACCGGCATGATGCCTTATGATTGCCGGTTCAAAGCGGAATCGAATGGGGCGGAGGACTTCGTGATGGAGGTCGTGGTTCCGGTGACGACTCTGTGTCCTTGCAGCAAAGAGATCAGTGATCGAGGGGCGCATAACCAACGAGGCTGGGTGACTGCGCGCATC
Source organism: Fimbriimonadaceae bacterium (assembly GCA_046597875.1). Lineage (GTDB taxonomy): Bacteria > Armatimonadota > Fimbriimonadia > Fimbriimonadales > Fimbriimonadaceae > JANJUB01. The sequence goes on from JBKJJL010000252.1 coordinate 5,906, forward strand.
CGTTTTCGCGATATGGTGTGGCTGGAAGAAGTGATCGAAATGATCGAGGCGCGGGCTTCCTGCGGCTTATATCCCGTGCTGAAGCGCCCGGACGAAAAGTGGGTCACCGAGCACGCGTACGACAACCCTCGCTTCGTGGAGGACATGGTTCGCGAGGTCGCGCTGGCTTTCGACGCGGACGAACGGATTACATGGTACGAGGTCGAAGTGGAGAACGAGGAATCCATCCACGCCCACAACGCCTACGCGTATCTAAAGCGGGACCGCACCACTGGCGACCAGCCTTCGGTATCCCACCGAGCGATCTGAAATCTGAACGGGCCTTCCCGCCTTCAAGGCCCGAAGCGCCATCTTCTCCATATTTCCTCCCGGCGCAACTTCGACGAAATCTGCCCGATCGGCGAGCGAAACGATAAGGCGATCGCGGATCTGATTGTTCACCCCGACAAACTTTGAATGGGGTCGGAAAGGAGAGACGACCAGATCGGTGTTGGGATCGAACTGATAACGCCAAAGCCTCGCGGCACGGAACGGTTCTTCCTTGAGTTCCGGCCCGAGGGCGTCAAACAAACCCCGATCCAGGCACAGAATTCGGGGCGCACCCCAGCGAAGGGGAACCAAGGCCGAGCGCTGGTACTCGGGCGTATCGTGCCCAGAGACGACGATCTCTCCGTTCAAAACGCCCTTCTCGGCAAGCATTTCCAGCTGATCGAGGCCGGCCGGGGTTGTGTTTCGCGAGCTCAGAACCGCGAACGTTTTGCCTTTGAGCAAGTTCTGATTTCCGTACAAAAACAAGACGCCAGGGGGATCGGGCTCCAGCTCTTCGATGCGTGCAGGGTAATGCGCATCTGCCGCGGTGACCAGGCTTACGCCCAGTGCATCCAGGCGCCCTTGCATCTCGCGCATCTCGGCGATAGGCGTCCGCGAGTGCAGAGCGATGGCCTCCGCCTGCTTTTTCACGAGTCGGTACTCCTCTCTCAGAACTTCTTCGCTGAGGCGGAGGAACGCCTCGGGCTCCCGCGCGAGGAGATCGTTTCGAGCCAAGATTCGGGTCACCGATTTGCCTCCGATCGTCGGCGTAAGCGCGAGCCAAAGGGCAAAATCTCGGCGCGAAAGGCTCATGCGGATTCCGCTGCCCGCCGAAGGATTGTCACCGCCTTTTCCCCCGAGCGCTCCATTTCTTCGACCACTTCCTCATGGGACAAAGGATGCTCAGCGATGCCACACGCCAAATTGGTCACCACGGCCAGGAGCCCGTAGTCAACTCCCGCTTCCCGCATGACAATCGCCTCCGAAGACGCTGTCATGCCGACAACCGCGCCGAACTTAGCGTACAAGTCAATCTCGTGCGGGGTTTCATATCGGGGGCCGTTTCCGCATACGTAGACGCCGCCGTCCTCAACGGGCAATCCTGCCTCTCGTGCGGCGGCGAGCAATCGCCCGCGTCCCGGAAGCGGGTCGCTGAAATCCGTATGCGCGACCGTGCGATCAAACAACGTCACATTTCGAGCGGTGAGATCGAGGAAATCGGATGGAACGACCAACGTTCCCGGCCCCCAATCTGCGCGCAAACTGCCAACCGCGGCACTCGCGAAGCAAACCTTTACCCCCAAGGCCTTAAGGCCAAGCGCCATCGCTCGGTAGTTCACCTTATGCGGGGGCACCTTATGGCCAGCGCTGTGGCGCTTCAACAGGATGATGCCACCCTCCAGCAGGTGCCCTCGCATGGGGCCCGCCGCGGTTGGCACGCAGATCGCCTTACCGCCGAGCGTACTCAGCCGATCTCCCACCCCGGTTCCCCCAATGATCGCTGCTCTGGCTTCCATCAGCGTTATTGTGGCACTGAGGACAAATCAGATTTCTTGGCTAACCTGCCAAAATGGTTTGTGGACACGCGATTCATCGGCTGTGGCACGGCGCTCGTTACGCCCTTTCAGGCGGACGGCGCCTTGGACGAACCCACCTTTCGCCGATTGGTCAAGCGCCAAATCGATTCCGGAATCACCTTCATCGTTCCATGCGGAACGACGGGCGAGGTGCCGACGCTCAACCACGAAGAAAAAGTGAGAGTAGTCGGGATCGCGATTGAGGAAGCACGCGGTCGGGTGCCCGTGGTTGCCGGCGCGGGGGGATACGATACGGCGGAGGTGATCGCCAGCGCGCAGGAGTTCGAGCGTGTGGGCGCGGATGCAATCCTCAGCGTGACGCCCTACTACAACAAACCTTCTCAAGAAGGGCTCCTTGCCCATTACAAGGCGCTCGCCGCCAGCATCTCGATTCCGATCATCTTGTACAGTGTTCAGCCCCGGACGAACGTGAACATTGAAGTCTCGACGATCCTCAAGCTCGCGGAAATCCCCAACATTATCGGCGTGAAGGAGGCGAGTGGGAATATCGGCCAGATCGCCTCGATCATTCACCGCGCTCCGAAGGATTTCCTAATTTTGAGCGGGGACGATGCGATTACGATTCCTTTGATTGCCCTCGGCGGGCACGGCATCATTTCGGTGGCTTCGAACGAAATACCCGCCAAAATGACCGCCCTAGCCAAAGCCGCGTACAGCGGCGACTGGGAGACGGCAAGGGCACTGCACAATCGCTTCTTACCCCTGATGGAGATTAACTTCTGCGAACCCAATCCTCAACCCGCGAAAGCGGCGATGGAGATGATGGGATTGCTTGAGAACAACGTACGATTGCCGCTGATTCCTGCTTCGGAAAGCAGCAAGGAGCGCATTCGGCAGGTTTTGAAAACCTGCGAGCTAATCTAGTCAATGTCGTAGCGCTTGGGACCACCGGGGCCTTCTTCTTGGCCTTGGGCGATACGCTTTACGAATGTGACTAGCTCCATCGGGTTGAACGGCTTGGTCAAATACATGTCGGCGCCGTAGTGGTAACCCTCGAAAACGTCCTTGTCCTGAGCTTTTGCGGTCAACATAATGACTGGCAAGTTCTCGGTTTCCGGCTCGCGGCGAAGCGATTTGAGCACCTCAAAGCCGTCCATGTAAGGCATCATCACGTCCAAAACCACAAGGTTTGGCTTCTCGGAGCGAATCTTCTCCAAGCCTTCCTTGCCGTCAAAGGCCGTGACTACCTGATAGCCCTGGCGTTCCAAGTTCACCTGAATAAGGCGCACGATATGTCG
>JBKJJL010000356.1:0-6336 GCA_046597875.1 Fimbriimonadaceae bacterium
CTTTCACCCCGGGGACGCATCCTTGAGCACGGGGTGGCCCGATATTTTCGGCGATTCGCGGAGGGAGTGTTCGATTTCGACAGCATCCGTCACGAAGCGGACGCGCTCGCCGAGTTCGTTTCGGCTGCTTCCAACGAATACAAATTCGATCCGACAAAAGTTACTGCCGTTGGGTATTCAAATGGAGCCAACATCGCTTGGAGCACGCTTTTGCGCCATCCGGATTCCATCTCTGAGCTCGTTCTTTTTCGACCGATGGTAACCCTGACGGACGTTGCCCCTGATCTCCGCAAGGTACGGATTTTTGTTAGTTCAGGGAGGCAAGACGCGATGGTCGGCGAAGATGGAGCCAATGCGCTGGTCGATCAAATGAGGAGTCTCGGGGCTACCGTCGAACATTACTGGCACGACGGTGGACACGAGTTGGCGCGTTTCGAACTGAAAGTCGCTCGCAGTTGGCTGGAACCGACCGGCTGGTAAGGACGTGGCGGGAACACTCTTGTTCCCGTGGGAACGGCGACAGGAGTGTCGCCGCCACGGCTCATTCAGGGTTCGTCGGATTTCTCTTGACGCTTTCGTTTCGCGTCCAGCAGCGAAGCGGCGGTGGCGCCTTGCTTTTGCGTCGGTCGCGGTTCCCGATTGTCGGGGGCTGGTTCTTCGGAAGGCGCAACCCCGGCGAGGGGAGGACCCGCTTCCGTTCCCGCTCGCTTTTTCGCCGCCTGAAGTCGCTCGACATGAGCGGGAACCGCCACCTCGACTGCCCGCCGATTTCGGAGCCAAGCCAGCGCCTTGGCCAAAATCACTCCCAAAGGCAAAGCGATTCGGCGAGCCGCCACGTCGAGGGGCAAAAGGAGCGCCGCGAACAGCACGAAATACTGCCAAAGCTCCTGAATGGAGAATCCCGGCTCGGTAACGGCTCGCACCGCTTGCTTTGCGTCGGTCAGCACCTCGCCTTTCGATTCCTTCGACATGCGCGCCAAGAGCGGCTTGTTCGCACGGTAGTTTCGATATTCCGCAGGATACGGTACGGAGAATCCTGCCGACGAAACCCGAAACCCACCGCGGGGGTCTTCTTCGGATACCGTCACGATGTACGAGCCGATATCGGACGTTGGGAAGCTCCCGCGAAACTTTCCGGGCCCGACCTGGGTCAGTGGCAGCTCCTTGAACTCGCCATCTGGCATCGCGACGCGGGTTTGCCGAGGAATCTCGTTGACCGGATTACCTTGCGCGTCCCGAGCGTCAATTTCAACTACGCCCTGGCCGCCGCTCGGGCTCACCGAGACCTGATAGCGATTTGCAGTCGCTCGCCTTGCAATCGCCCGCATGGATTGAGCCCAATACTGCCCGAATCCGCCCCATTCGATCCACGTGGCCGCCCATCGGGCCTGAGCGTCGCTCGTAAATGCGAGGGAAGAGCCGAGCCCGTACTGCCAAACCGCGAGGAGGGGATCATCCTTTTTGGTCCGCATTCCGACCCGAGCCAAGGGGCGGGCGTCGGTCAGGCAATAGGCGAGGAGCGCGGGCATCGCGTCGGTGTCGATCCCCCGGAGAATCTCCTCTCCGAACGCGATTTTCGGGAAGAACGCACCTTCCTCGATCGCCGATCGCGACATGACGGCGGCGTCCTGGGTGAAGATCGCGGGGAGTTGGCTTGCCTTTGTAGCGAGGTAGTACCGACCGCCACCGACCGACGCCAGGTTCTTAAGGAACGCCGAATCTTTGCCCTCACCGATGGAAACCGCGGTCGTGGTGATCTTGTTCGCCCTCATCAGGATCGCAATTTCTTCACAGCCTTCCTGGAGATCGCAGTCATTGCCGTCGCCGAGCAAGATCAAATGGCGCACCTTCGAGTTATCCGCGAAGAGATGCTTCTGGGCAAACTGCATGCTCGGTAAGCAATAGATACCGCCGCCGCCCACGTCGAGCTTCCTGATCTGGTTGATAACCGATCCTTTATCTGTCAGCTTCTGAATCGGTGCCACGAACTCGATTCCGTCTGTGCTCGCCACCACTCCCACCTTGTCGAGGGCGGACATCATATTCACGGTCTGCTCGGCGGCTTTGGCGGCGAGTCGGACCTTGGGTTGGCCGTCTTCGATCATGCCCATCGAGCCGCTCGTGTCGCAAATAATGAGGATCGTCGTGCTGGGGAACGACTTGCGCTGCCGGATATCGAGATCGACGGGAAGAGTTTCTGCGACGGGAGAGCCGTACCACCCACCGGGGAGGAACGAGTCCTCGCCCCCGACCATCGCGAAGCCGACGCCGCTATCGCGCACGGAGGATTGAATCAGTTTTTGCTGCTGCGGCGTGACACCCTGGGCATTGAGGTCGTTGAGGACGACGACGTCATAAGCCTGGAATTCTTCGGGCCGAACCGGAACGCCGCCTGGGCCCCGCAGGTCCACCGCGAGGTTTTGCTCGCGAAGCGCATTCACTAGTTCGGTACGCGCGGGATTCCCCTGCACCACGAGCACGCGCGGCTTTCCGCGAACCGCGATGAATCCCATCCCCACGTTGTTGCGATTGTCACGATCGTTAGTGGTAGCGAGCGTGACCCGATATCGGTGGAAGCCGACGTCCTTCAGGGTGTCGCTTAACACATAGGTGTTCCGACCCGGCGCGAGAGTGACCGGGTACTTCTTGATCGTCACCCCATCCCGGTCGAGGGCGAGTTCAGCGGCAGCCCGGATCGTTGCTTCGACGGTGACTTTGATGGAAAATGGCTGATCAAGCGCGATTTCGCTCGGGAGCTCGGTGTGAACGACGGCGGCTTCGCCTTCGCGCGGCTGATCACCGAGCACCACAGTGTCGATGGGGATGCCATCGGTCGCCGCCACGCTCGCGGCCTCCGCCGCGTCCCCGCTGGTCTCGTTGCCGTCAGATAGCAGAACAATTCGGCGAGCTTTCCCGTCCGGGAAAGACGCGGTTGCGAGACGAACCGCGGCCGCGAGGTCGCTGCTAGAGCCTTCAACAACGGTGAGGATTCGATCCACATTCCCGAATCGACCCGGCGACGCCTCCACCGCGGCGTCTTTTCCAAAGGCAATCACGCCCGCTACGTCGTTCGGGCCCATGCTTTTCAGGGCCTTGTTGACGAACTCGGTTTGCCGCACGCGGTCCCGGTCACTGATGCTATCCGAGCGATCCAGCAAGAAGAGTGTGCAAAGGCCCTCGTTCGGCCGGCGGCTTTCGGGACCAGCGAGGGCCAGAATCAGCGAAGACGCGAGCAAGAACCGGAGCCCAAATGCAAACCGTTTACGGAAGCGCATCATGCCGCCGACGTGGCGGAAACTGAAAATCAGGCCCCCAAGGACCGGGATCAGGAGGAGGAGATAGAAGGGGTGGGTGAAGAGCATCGGTTAGGACCTCCTCGCGAACAGCCACCATTCGCCGGCAAGTATCAGCAGAGCCAGAAGGCCGAGATAGCGCCAGAAGTCGGCCAACCGCAAGATGGATCCGCTTGCGGCGAGGGGTTTCCCGCCCACGAGGATTCGATCGGCGGGATCGATGTTGCTCTCGATATCGCTCCGAAGCGTCACGTAGGCGGGCTGAGTCCCGATCTTGTAAAGGCCGATTCGCTTCAAATCGCGGATGAGGTAGCTGCCGTTGATCGGCTCAATGTTCTTGCTTACGTTGGGGCCAGTGAGCTTCAGAGGTTGCTCATTTGCGGCGGGCACGGAGACAGTTCGTCCTGCATTCAGGGCCAATGAGGAGCCGCGCGTCGAAGCAGGAATCAGCCAATCCACAGCGTTGGCCAAGAAGATCGGGAATCCGACTTGGAGAGGAAAATCGGACTGGAGCGGCTCGAACGCCAAGTAAATCTGTCGACGCCCCCCCGCCCGGGACACCACCAGCAGGGGATCGCCGCCTTTGAACTGGGCGAGCACCTCGGCATCATCGTTCGCTTTCACTTGCTCGGCGCGGTCGATGAATACACCATCAAACCCGACGGAACCGAGCAAAGGATGTGAATCGGCTGCACCAAATGTGGGCTTACTCGAAGTCGACAAGCGCTTAACCGGCGAGCCGACGCCTGCACCGCCAAAATTCAGAACGCCTTTGGCACTCACCCGCGATTCGGCTACGCCATCGAAGACTACGAGATCCCACTGTCCCTGGGCGGGTACGGACGCCGCCTTGTCCAAGACGATGCGCGGATCAAGAGCGAGCGCACGCTCCAGGAAGAGATTCCCGCGCGTAATGAGGAGCGTTTTGATGTTCGCGCCGGGGTCGGTCAGGGCGACCGCGTAGTTATCGGCCCTCAGGGCATCGTTGAGGTCGAAGTTTGCTTCGATGACCTTCGCGCCGGGGGGTGACCTCACCGTTTCCCCGTGGGTTTTCCCGGCAGGGATTTGAATTTTCAAGGAGTCAAAGGTCTTGCCGTCGGCTTTTAGGGTCAAGATTCCCTGAACTTCCTTCAGTCCGTAGTTTCTCACGCCGCAATAGAGTTCCCTGCCCTTCGACGTGTCAGCCACGCCCAGCGCGGTAATTGCCACATTTTCGCCGCTTGTCCCGATCTTCCGAAAGACGGTTTCCGCTCCTCCGGGGGAGAAGTTGGCGATGTCGGGGAACACGCCATCGGACAGAAGAATGATGCGCGCGCCGGACTGCTTGGCGGTGATGGAAGCGGACAGCCGAAGGGCTTCGCCGACGTCCGTTTCGGCATCGGTGGGCTCAATAGTTTGAAGTGCCCGACGGAGGCGAGGGGCGTCGCTGCTGAGGGGCGCGATCACTCGGGGCGCGGTTCCCGCTTCCACGATGGCGAGACGGTCGCCGGGTTTCGCGGAGTCGATAATGCTGATCGCAACTCGCTTCGCATCCTCAAATCGCGTCGGCCCCACGTCCGTTGCCTGCATGCTCGCGCTGCTGTCGATGACGATGACCGTAACCGCCCCTCCAAGTCCACGCTGCCTGAACTGCGGCCTCGACAACGCGAAAACGATCGCACACAAAGCGAGGATTTGAAGGACGAGAAGCCACGAGAATTTGAGTTTTTGAAAGAGGGCGTTGGCCCGGATTTCGTACGTCATCGCGGGCCATAGGAACGTAGCGGGGACGCGAACATCCTTGCGCCTCATGCGAAGGATGTATAGCAGAATAATCGCGGTCGCAAGAGGGATGAGCCAAAGCAGCGCGCCGAGATTGGCAAAACTCATCGGAGCACCCCAGGGCAGCGGTCAGATTGGCCCATAATGGCAATCATGGAGCGATCATTTACAGCGGTGTATCGTCGATGCGAGGGTTGGTGGGTAGCTCGTGTTGAAGAAGTGCCAGGAGCCATCAGCCAGGGCCGTTCGCTGAATGAAGCTCGCGAAAACCTTCGCGAGGCCTTGTCGCTGATCCTAGACTCACACCAAGAAGCCGATCCGCTGCGGTCCTGACGGACAGTACTATAACTTGGCTCGTCTTCTATAATAGAGCTAGTGGAACAGACTTTTACTGCAGTGTATAGGCAAGTGGAAGGGGGCTGGGTCGCTTGGATCCGCGAAGTAAGCGGTGTTAACACGCAAGGTGACACTCTTGACGAGGCGCGAGAAAATCTGAGGGATGCGCTGTCTTTGATGCTCCAAACAGAGCCAGACGAGAAATGGCCTGTCGAAATTATTGAACCAATGCGCATCGCTTCATGAAGCGTTCTGACCTTGAGAAGCACTTGCGGGCGAGGGAATGCACACTTCTGAGAGAAGGCGCAAACGACTCCATATTTGTACACGCCAAAACCGGAGCGAGGAGCGCTGTTCCGAAACATAACGAAATCAAGCCTTACCTTGTCCGGCGGGTTTGTTAGGATCTCGGTATTGATTCGCCCAAGGAGAAGTAGCTTTGTGTCCGTCAGCCATAGCAGCAGATGTGGTGCGTGGATGTCTCGTGCCGCGCCTTTCCCGTCGAAAACGTGGACTCTTTGCAAAATCGCAGTAGTACCCACGCGCCCTACGTCGATGTTAGCCTGAAACGGGGCACGATAGCATCCCCGTGCTACTAGGAACTTATGATCTTGGCTCCATCTCCGCTGCCACATTAGATCCATCTTCACGAGCCGAACCACCCCTCTTTTCGGAGCCGATCCTTCAGCACCAACTCCAGAGTAGACGTGCATTCCACTTGCAAATACCGCCCCCCGTGCCGCCGGCAGGCCTCTGCCAAGCCCGCATTATGGGCGGCTAGGTTCTCCCGATAAACCCGCAGGGCGTCTCGATTCGCGGTTAGCTCTACCGTCGCCCCGGATTCTGCGTCCAGCAAGCGCAAATCGCCTTCGAGGTCCGGATCAAGCTCCTCGGGGGCCAGTATCTGCACCAAGCAAACCTCGTGACCCACCCCGCCGAGGATGCG
>JBKJJL010000316.1:0-4797 GCA_046597875.1 Fimbriimonadaceae bacterium
TCATCGGGCCTATCGAACCGCCACATCCAGTAGGTCGATCCCTCTTGGGCGACTTGCACCGCTGAACCAAAGCTTCCAACTGAGGACGGGCACGACCAGATTTCCTTGTTCTTCAGATAGGGACCGAGAATGAGAACTGCCCAGCCTGCGCGAGGGTCGCTCGGCGGCCATGTCGCCCACGGTTTGTAGCCTCCGGGCAGCGAGTTCTTGAGGTCGCGCCGGTCCGGCAAGCGGTCATCAGAGTCCGCCATATACAACTCCATTCCGATTCCTTGTTGCCGCAGGTTGCTTAGGCAGGTCGTCTTTTTTGCTGCTTCCTTTGCCCGGGCAAAGACCGGGAACAAGATTGCCGCGAGGATTGCAATAATTGCGATCACAACGAGCAACTCAATCAGGGTAAACCCAAAGTGCGGCTTCCTCATAAATCGCTAACCGCCTCGGGCGATAATCTAAACATGACACTTGCTACGATTCTCGCACTTGTTTTGACTCCCCAGGCAGGAGGAGTTCAGTGGTTTACTGACCTTGAAGGCGGCCTCGCCGAAGCGAAACGCACGAATCGGCCCATTTTTCTCCTTTCCGCCGCGCCCAACTGCTCGGAAGTTCCGGGCGAATGGTGACCCGGGAAGCAAATGCTGGATAGGGGTCCCCTGTCCGACGCCAAAGTCATTGCGACGCTCCGCAATTTCGTCTGTGTGCGCCCGCTCACGTATGAGAATCAAGCCGAATCCGACTACCTGCGAAAAATATTCGCACCGCGTGGATTCTTAGAGAACACCGTTTTTACGATCATGGATCCGGAGGCGAAGAAGTACCTGGCTCGGCCCGGACGAGGTGCAGACACGCTCTACGGTGACCCGAGTGACAAAGAGTTTTCCCTCCCGAAAAGTCTCGCAGCAGTAGCCAAGCCGTTTCAATCAATCGCACCGCTTCAGGCATTTCCCTCTAGCGGCAACACGAGATACGGGCTGAATGTCGCCGCCTGCGACTATCGGCCCCTGGCGCTCGTCGTGGGGACCGACGAGGAGAGAAAGACACTCAAGTCCCAGGTCGCGAAACTCGCCTGGTCCGAGAAATACTGGGGCGTTTTTACCTACGCCGAGTCCAAGCCAGACGATCTCAGCCAGATATCGGGAGCACCTTCCAAGAGCGGCATCTACTTTGTGCAGCCGGATGAATACGGCGTGAAGGGCACCGTCCTCGGATTCACGGATTCGAACGAGCAACTGGAAACCGTCATGCGCGAAGCCCTGAACAAGTACAAACCAAGGGTCGTTGGCGATCACCGCGGGCACCTGACCAACGGCGTGAAGAAGGGAATTCGCTGGAAATCCGCAATCCCGTGCGAGGATCAGCAATCTGTTCAGGCAACTCTTAGGCTTTGGGGAAGTTAGGCGGTTGGGGGAAGGGATCTGATCCGCGACCCATTAGTTGGCGTAAGTCGTCTTTCTTGGTGTGCACCGACTCCTGATGCTGCCAAATAGCTTGGCGCCCCTGCTTTATCCGGAGACCTTTCGTTTCCTTGCGATCTCTTCCGTTGGGCTCATTGTGCTGTCAGCGGTCGTCCGGATGGCATGGACGCTGCCTTTGGACCGAAAGATCACGACGCGACTTCAGTACTTGGATGTTCCGTTACTGGGACGTATCGCGCAAAGGCTCACTTTCATGGGGAACGCCAGTACGCTCGTCGTCCTAGCGGTCATTGGAATCCTTATCGGCTTGGCCATTCGAGATGCGCGGACGGGATGGTTCTTGGCGCTAACGCTGCTAGCGCTTCCCTTAAATGCTTTGCTGAAAAAGATCATTTCGCGCGAGCGTCCAGGCGTCGACGACGCCCGGGTATCTCCGGGACCTCGTTGGGGATTCAGTTATCCGAGCGGCCACTCGATGGGGTCAGCCGCGTTCTACGGATTCCTCAGCGCGCAGCTTTATCTGCATGGGTGGATTGACGGCTGGAAACTCGCTCTAGTGATCGTTATCGCGATCTTGCCGATCGGGGTTGGCATCAGCCGTATTTACATGGGAGCCCACTGGATGTCCGATGTCGTCGGCGGTTGGGCGGGAGGAGCGATCGTCGCCTTTTCCACGATGGCGCTGTACCAACCTTAGTGCGACTTCTGACCGCACCCATAACAAAATCCCTCGCTTTTTCCCAAGGGAGGGGGTCGGTCCTCCGGGACCGGGGTGATGGCTTCTGATTGCCTCCGATAGACAAAGACCAAGCGAAAGCCACCCCTCCGTCCGTCTCAGCAATATGAGACCACGTGATGCGGCTGCGATCGGATGCCGGTTGTTAGCGATCTACACAACGCTGTCCACAGTTCGTTCGGCCTCCGTGGTCTGGGCCCAACTCGCTTTGCGGAAAAATGCGCCGCCCGGTACCGCAGATATGTTTTTAGATGCCTTGCCTCCGCTCGTTTGGTCGCTTGCGATGAGTGCCGTCCTGATGATTTTGCTCTGGATATGCCCGCAATGGCTATTGAATCTCATCGTTGGCCAAGCTACGGATAGCGAAAGCAGGGACTCGAGGACAGATTGGGCCCCTGCCCTTCTCCGAGCAGTCGGGCTCTTTTATGTGCTGACCAGCTTCGTCGGTTTCGCCAACAGCTATTCATCTTCCTACGGCGCACAAATCCCGGCCCCAGGCAGCAAACTCGTTTTTTGGGCTGAGCTTTTAAGCCTGACCATCGCGCTGGGATTCGTCATCGGAAACAAACGGTTTGTCACGGGCCTGAAGCGATTCTGGAACGTCTCCGAGGAAGAACCGAAGAGCTAAGTCTTGCGCCCGAATCAGAGTTGGCCGGAGTCGGCGAGTCCGTTCCAAAACCCGTTGTCAGGCGTGCCGTCGCCGTTCTTGTCGTCGAGTTTTCTTCGGCTCATGGAGGAGGCGTGACCGTCGCACCAGGCGATGGTGACCCTTCGCAGCGCCCATTCGGCGGGCGTGCTTCGGCATCCCCATTGTCCGGGCGTGTTGGCCGTGCCGGTTCCGCACTCGGAACCATCTCCGTAGAATCCGCTTGGTTTGCCACTGCCCCTCGTGCTAGAGATCGGCGGATCGATCGTGTATTCGCCGGCTCCGATCGTTCCGTCGTCTTTTCGCACTCCCTGGGTATCCCCGATCGCGATCGTCTCGCTGGGATATCCGACCATGGTGTCGGTTGCGGTGAAAGGGAAGTTTGGATCGCCTGCCACGAGGCGGGAGTTGCCCAAATACTGGTAGTTGTATCCATAGCCCCCATAGCGAACCGCGGGGTTATGGGCGAACGTCTTGCCGAACATCTCTTTGGAAGCGAGCGGGCCCTTGAAGATGTCGGTGTTCTTCACATAGATGTAAATGTAATCGGGCCAGCGGGTGCGAGGACTGGCGCTGCTGAGGCTGGACATCATCGGATAGCCCTCGGCGTCGGCGGCATACATCATGACGCCCAGGCTGAGTTGCTTCAGGTTGCTCAGGTTCGCGGTTCTCTTGGCCGCAATCTTTGCCTGAGCGAAGACGGGGAAGAGAATGGCAGCAAGGATCGCGATGATGGCGATGACGACGAGCAGTTCGATGAGGGTGAAGCCGCGAAGAAAAGTTTGTCTCATAGTCGTGTTCCAGGAGGGTAAGAGGATTCTTGACTCTTTTGTCAAGTATACATTGTGCCCCGTTCGGAAAACACGCATAGAGCCCCCCGGAGGCTAGAGTTTGCTTAGCATTTACCCTCTCCCATCCCAAGGAGAGGGTCGGTCCTCCGGGACCGGGGTGAGGGTTGGCTTCCGCCTTCTGATTGCTTCCCATTAACAAGGAATAAGCGAAAGCCACCCCTCATCCCCAGCCCTTCTCCCCTGGGATGGGAGAAGGGAGTTCCGGAACCCCTCGCCCTTCCCAAGGGAGAGGGTCGGCGATGGCTCGTGCGCCGGGGTGAGGGTTGGGTTTTGGCTAACCTTGCTCACGTTCCTTCCCTCGGTCGAAAGGATTTGGTAACGCGGGATCTTCCATTGGCCGGGCCAGTCGGCGTTTCCCATCCGAAGACCGCGTTCTCTCGCTGGTAACGTGGCAAAGTCGCGCCCGTTGCGATACTATTGCGGGGTGATCCCAACGCGACCGTCCAAGCGTATTTCTAGATCTAGTGCCTTCGCGGCGTGGAGGAAACTCCCGCGCCTAGGAGCCTGCGCGAAGTACTCCGAAGACTGGACTGGAGATGACGAGCCAGACGTGTTGGACCTACTCGTACCTGCGCCTGATCCAACTGCCCTGATCCCGTGGCCGACTTCGCCAGTCCCTTGGCCCGATGCCGATCACCCTTGTAAGCATTTCCCCTGGGGGCAGAACGATGCGTTAATTATCTCGTTGAAGTCGAAAGAGGATGAGGTGTCATTGACCGTGAACCACTACGATCTTTGGCGCCTAGCCTGCGTTGTTCAAGATGATCCGAGGGCGTGGGCCAAAACGAGGTCGGCCTTTCCACTGACCTTTCGATTCACCAGCGTCTCCGAGCTCGTGGTGCATCGGGTCGTCGAGCAAGGAGTCTATCAAAAAATTCGAGCGAGCCAGTCCAACCTATCCCGCCGGTTCCATGACGTAAACAGGATCGACTGCGTGCGCATTTCAGAGAATGCGACCACGTTCGTGATTCAGATTAATGGCTTGGGGCACTTCTGCAGACCGACCGGCACGATCCTTTCCGGATACAACAACGAATACCACCTGGGCGTGGTCGCGAGTCGGCTGACTATTGAGGAGGGTCATCGCGAAGGGTGGAACCGACTGTTCGGAGCACGGTACGACGCTATATTGAACGCTTTCGAAAGCGTCTG
>JBKJJL010000008.1:0-4325 GCA_046597875.1 Fimbriimonadaceae bacterium
TTCCGGATGACAAAGAGTCGAATGGAGGCCTACAGTGCAGGTTAGTGCAAAATGAAAGGGATGCAGTGGCGCGAACATATAGAAGCGAACCCAGGCGTGCTCGTTGGTAAGCCTGTGATAAAGGGCACTCGAATATCGGTGGAACTCGTTCTGGAACTGCTGGGGAGCGGTTGGCCACAAGATCGCATTCTCGCCGAGTATCCGCACATTCGAATCGAGCAAATCCAAGCGGCGTGCCTGTATGCAGCGGAACTGACTCGCGACGAGCAAATGTTTGCGACCCCGGGAGCCTAGATTAGAGCTTTATGTAGTGGAAAGCATCACGCAGCGGTCGCAAAGGACGCAGCGGGGGAGAGGGAGGCGGAATGGGCCCGGATGACTGAGAACGAGATCGCAACGAAAATTCTAGATGCTGCCTTCCGGGTCCACACCGAGCTTGGTCCCGGATTGCTTGAGAGCGTTTACGGCGCTGCGATGTTTTGGGAGCTAACCACGATGGGTTTGCACGTGCAAGTCGAGTATCCGATACCCCTCGTCTATCATGACGTGAAGCTTCCGGTCGGCTTTCGAGCGGATATGCTTGTTGAAGGCAAGGTGATCGTTGAACTCAAGTCGCAGGAAGTTGTGCCAAAAGTAGCTCAAAAAGTTCTGCTCACGGCTCTGCGACTCTCTGACAAACGGTTGGGCCTTTTGCTCAACTTCGGCGAGGAGCATCTGAAGGACGGGATCGAACGAGTGGTGAACCGCTTATGAGTTCCTTCCTTGGCCGTCACGTGTCGCCAGACTCCCCCCGTTGCGCCCGCCGCGACCGCCGCGTGATGACTCACCGTATCGGAGGGCGGATCGTGCGATGAACGATCGTGGGGCCGGTCCATTTTACGGGTGGTGTCTTGGTACTGCCCTCCTCCTCATTATTGGTGGCGCAAGCGACAAACTCATTTACTACGGGCTGCCGATTACTGTCGGGATCCTTGTGGCGGTTGCTCTTCTGGCAGTCAGCAGCCTGGGTCTATCTCAAACTGCGGTGAGGCTCGCTGGAGTGTTCACGACCGCTTCCATCGTGTTGCCGATTTATTGGCGAAATGAACAGGGGTATCCGAATGTTTTCCAGAGTCCCGTCGTTTTTGGGGCCATTTGCTTCTTTTGGCTCATCGGGCCCCTCATGCTCGCCACCGGAAGCATGAAGAAGACCATGACCTACTGGCTCCTCATCGCCCTCGCCCTCTTCCTCGTCGCCCCTTTCGTTTGGATGATCCTCGTCTCGCTCCACCCGAACAAGGCTCCCATCCCTCCTCTCAGCGAGATCATCCCGGACAAGCCCGCGTGGGACAACTATCGCTTTGTCTTGAACCATCCCACCCTTCCCGTAAGTCGCTTTTTCTTTAATTCGCTCGTCGTCACCGTTACCGTCGTCCTCAGCCAACTTTTTCTGACGTCCCTCGCTGCCTACGGATTCGCGCGCATTCGCTTCAAGGGCCGCGAACCCATTTTCGCGCTCTTTCTGGGCTCGATGATGTTCGCCGGGCCGGTCACCCAAATCCCCGTTTTCTTGTTCCTAAGAAACCTCGGCTGGCTCGATACCTACGCTGCTCTCATCGTGCCTGGCATCAGCAGCGCGTTCTCCGTCTTCCTCCTCCGACAGTTCTTCCTTCAGATTCCCGCCGAACTGGACGAGGCGGCCCGGATAGACGGGGCGGGAGATTTCCGCATCTATTGGCGGGTCATCATGCCGCTTAGCAAAGCCGCCCTTGCCACCTGCGCCGCGTTTAGCTTCTTCGGCGCGTGGACCGAGTTCTTCAACCCCCTCATTTTCACCAACTCCACCGAGATGCGCACGCTCGAAGTGGGACTCTCGATCTTCAAGAACAGCTACGGGGGAACGAACTGGCCGCTTCAAATGACCGCCGCCGTCATCGTGATGACGCCTCTTCTCTTGGTCTTCCTCTTCACTCAACGGTATTTCACGAAGGGCATCACCTTGGGGAGCATCAAGTAGGAAAGATCGCCGCTTCAGACCTGCCACCAGGATGAAACTGACGATCACCAACAAGCACCACGAACTAAGGTTGCCGAGGTCCACAACCTCCCATCCGTTTCGCTGATGCGGATACTGCCAAGCCCCGAGGTAGGTGCACAGATTCTCCGCGAACCAGACGAAGAGGCCGATGAGAAAGAAGGCGAGCACGAGCGGCATCCGCTTGGGCTCCTTCACGTTCGTAAACCTGGCCCAGGTGCGGGAGAACACGAGAAACACTCCCAAGACTATCAACCAGCGGCTATCCCCAAAGGAGCGGCTTAAAAAGAAATTCGCATAAATGGCCAGCCCAACGAGCGCGATCCAAGGCCATTTAGGCCACGGTTCAAATCGCAAGTTGAACCTCCGCCAAGCCTGGGTCATGTAGCTCGCAACGCTCGCGTACATGAATCCGGAATAAATGGGCACGCCTCCCACCTTAGTCCAAGCCTGCTCCGGATATGTCCATGAGCCGTGCGAGACTTTGTAAAGCTCTAGCAGGAGCCCGCCCAAGTGAAACGCGCAAATTGTCATGAGTTCGCGCTTGGTTTCAAGCCCGGCCCAGAGCATGAATCCTTGCATCGCAAAGCACGTGATGAGCAAAAAGTCGTACCTCGCGAGCCCGAACGGCTCCCATCGGCCAATCCACAAGCAAAAGAAAATCCAGAGCGGAAACAAAGAGCAAAGCACCTGCTTCCCCAAAAACGCACGCAGCTCGTGAATCACACAGGTGCGAACAGTTTGCGATGCACCCTCAGTTCCGCGATTTCCGCTACACTGCCAATGCGGAAGTCGAAGAATCTCACTCCCATGGAAATCGCGCCGCTCTTTGCGCCCGGACTAGACGAACTCGAAGCAGGCGTGGGTCGTCTGGAGCGTGTCGCACGCTCGTTTCCGATCTTGGGCTGGTGGGTCGCGTGGAATGCTTGGCAACGAAGGACGGCGCCCATTGTCAGCGATGTTTCCGCCCAGCTTTCGGCGCGGTCCCCAACCGACCCCGAAGTGTGGGGCCCGGACCCTCGCCGCCAAGAGCTTGCATTCTGGCTATGCGTGGTCGCAAAGCAAGAAATGGCGTGGCCTAACGACCACTTCATCCCCACAGATCCTGCGCGCATTATCTTCTGGTCGCACGAAGACGGGCTAGATTTTGATTGCGCCTTGCTGGAAATTCATCACCGGTTTGGGTTGAAGATTCCTCGAGGCGAGGCGAACAGCTGGTTTCGCGGGACGTTCGGTGACGTCGTCGACGATATCTTGATCAGGCTCCCCGACGGTGACATCGAGAGCCTAAAGAGGAGCGGAGTTCGACCTTTCAAGAAACGCAGTTTCCGTGGGACAACTTATGAGGGTTTACCGAGACCGTGGGCAGGTCTCGCCCTGCTCGCTCTTCTTCTCACACTCTTCGTTTTCGGAGCAGCCCTCAGACTTTGGAAATTCGAGATCGACTTCTGGCTTATCTTTTATTCCTCGATCATCGCTTATTGGATCATTCCGAAACGCCTTGAGTTCTTCTATCTGGCCCTCGCGGCAGTGGTCCTCGGATGGTTCGCTTTTGTCAACTTAGGGCCCGGAGCGTCTTACCACCAACGGTCGCTGGGATACGGCCTAATAGTCGCCGCCGGAGCGATGGTTGCAGCAAGCGTTGTCGCCTATCGGAATCGGCGATAAACCAAGGGGGAGCCCATCGCCGCGACGAAGGACGCCAGGAAGCTTCCGATGTCGCTTGCTTCAGGAATGGAAGAGGCGGTCGGGTTCGCTCCACCTGCCAAACCCCCAGTGCACGAGGCGACGAGGGCAACGCCCAGCCCGATGATCCACCATTTCCGGTCTTCATGGCTTCGGAACCTCGGAAACTTCGTCTTTGCCCCTTCCCGACCGTGGCCGGTCGCTCGCTAGCAGCAAACGGTACGCCACGTGGAACATGCCAATGCCCAGCACCATGAAGGCGATGGGTGCAAGGCGGGCGGACAAGGGGTTGAGTGGCTCCCACGTCGCGTTGAGGTATCTAAACCCCAGACCAAAGGTCAGGATGGATGCCAAGAAGAGCACGAGCGCAGCCGCAAATTTCATATCCCTTCCTGGCGCGAGCGATCCGGCTTCAGTCGCTTCATGGCTACATTGTACGAGACCTCACCCCAGCGGGGTGAAATCCGAATAGCCTGCGTCATTATTGGTATGACAGTCGCGGCTTCCAAGCTGCGACCGTTGCGACCTTTGCGTGATGCTTTCCCCCCGCGATCCCAAGGTCGGCCGCCCGTCCTTGCGCCATACTTTCCCAAGTGCGCCTTCCCCGTTTCAACTCGGCCTTGCT
>JBKJJL010000013.1:0-7388 GCA_046597875.1 Fimbriimonadaceae bacterium
GGCGGTCTGCTGCAACATAGAGTTCAGGATCAGCGTTCACGTGCATCGCGAGTGATTTCGCGTTCGCCCCTGGCAGGGCGGTGCTTTCCACTTCGCTGAGCAGACTCAGTAACTGCAACGTCCCGAGCTCTAGGGTTGGTGATCCCTGCATCCGGACCTCGGCTACAGCTCGATCAATGATGGTTTTCATGCGCTCGTGCGACATGGTAAGGATGGAGCTCGTAGAGCCGGCAACTCCGACACCACCAACGCGAATAAGCTCATAGGCCACCATGGCATTCGACAAGGCGTTGCGTAGCTCGTGAACGAGGTTCCCTAAGCGCAGGGATTCAGCGCGATAATCGTGTTCGGATTTTTGGACTTCAAACTCGCTGACCGCCTGAGCAATGGCGACATCGAGGCATAAATTGAGTTGGCCGAACTCCGCTGTCGTTATGGGGGCCTTAACCTCATGGGCGTAATCAGTGATCCCTTGGCAGATTGCGCCGTACCCGTGGACCACTTGGGACACGGTGTACCCGAGGCGATACGATTCCTGAGCGTACTGGCGGCTGGCACCGGGACTGACGAGATCCGCGACAAACCTCTGCCGATCCTGTGAGGAATCGCCATCAAGGGAAACTTTCAAGACCGCAATGAGTTCTTCATACAATACGGGGAGGGCCCAATCGGTTTGTTCGGCGGTCAAGCGTGACCCCATCGAATCGGTCACCTTACCCCTACATATCGCGAGGATTTCTTCTCTTCGCTCAATAAGGAGTTCGTAAAGCTTCAAGGGCCTGGAACCCGTACGCTCATCGGGAGTAACGGGGGGGGAGGTGCTCATCGCAAATGCCTTCGAGGGGGGAGGCGCTGGTCCTTGGAGAGCGTGACCGAGAAAGCGCCGGGTCCAAAAGTGAACTGTTTCAACGCACACAATGTCCACTGCACAGCGCCCCTGGATAGGGAGCGAGCGCCAGTGTATTTTTGCATGAGGTTGGACTTCGCCAAGGTGTGCCTAGTATCCACGTGGGCGGCCTAACCTGCAAGTCCTTTTTTGAACTGTCATTGGATCCGCGTCCGGTAATTCTTAGACACCCAGCTTCACAATGAAGGCGTGAGATGGATCGTTGAGACCGATCGGGGCGAGGTTCCCGTCCTCGCCGATGAAGTGGCTGCAGAAACTGTAGTAGTTCTCGCCCATGGCGCGGGGAGCCACATGGAGCATAAATCCATGGAGTGGCTCGCGGGTTTGGTCAGGGAATCGGGTGCCTCGGTGGTCCGTTTCAACTTCCTATACCGTTCGCTGGGCAAGGGGATGCCAGATAGGATGCCGGTGCTTATGGAGACGTACCGCGCGGTAATCGGATCCGTTCGGGAACGTCTGGCGGGCAGCCGTTTGGTGATCGGCGGGCACTCGATGGGCGGGCGCGTGGCTTCGATGGTGGAATCGGAGGGAGGCCTTGCCAATGGACTTCTGCTGTTCGGATACCCGCTGCATCCTCCGGGGCAGCTCGACAAGCGGAGGGACGCGCACCTGCCTTTGATCAAAACTTCAACCCTGCAGATCAACGGGACAAACGACGATTTTTGCTCGGTGGAGCTGATGGAAAAGGTAGCCGCGGGACTCGATTCTTCTATTTGGCGGCTGAAGTGGATCGAGGGTGCGGATCACAGTTACGCGGTGAAGAAGAGTTCCGGGCGATCGAGGAAGGACGTCGAGGCGGAGATTCGGGAGTCATTGGGCGATTGGTTCGCGCGAGGAATCCCCGTTTAGGGGGCGGCAATGGCTTCGACCCGTCCGTCCGCGTAGGCGACGGCGTTTTGTTTGCCGTTTCGGTGTCGGCCTGGCCTCGGAACGTCGGAGGCTTCCGTGATGGATCCCGGAACGAGCGGCCTTGAGTCAAACAGCATAACGGTCTCGCCCGCGTTTTGAATCGATTTCAGAGCCTTGCCTGCGAGGATTTTGTTCAGCGCATACCCACTTGATCGTGGGTCTATTCGGCGTTGGTGGGGGCACGCGAACATCACGGGATCGGGCTCAAACTTGGCAAGAGCTTTGTCCCATCCTTGGGCGGGCAAACGGCCGTCATTCTCGTCCGCGTAAAGGAACATGGCTCGGCTAAGTCGCCTCAGATTGCCCAAGCACTGCTGAGTTTCCCGGCTTACCCCCGCGCTCTTGAGGACGGGAGCGATAATCGCGGCGACGATGCACAGCATGGCGCCCATACATCCCACGATACCGAGACCCCAAGAAACCTTCATACCCGAGGGCACGACGATCGGGTTGCTTGGCACGCCAGCGGGAGTTTCAGGTTCGCGCGGATCGCCGTTCATGGCCTTTCGACGAGCCTGGCTTTAACCGCTTTCATCGCCGCTTCGGTTCGGCTATTGACCTGCAAGGCCTTGAGGATATTGCTGACGTGATTCTTAACCGTCTTTTCCGCGATCGAAAGGCGACTTGCGATTTCCTTGTTCCGAAGGCCCTGCGCGACGAGATCCAGGATTTCTGACTCGCGTTCACTGAGCACGAAGAGTTCGGTGTCGTCGGTGTCGTCATCTTCTCGAACCCGTCGGAAATCTTCCAACACGCGGGCGGC
Organism: Fimbriimonadaceae bacterium; assembly: GCA_046597875.1. GTDB lineage: Bacteria > Armatimonadota > Fimbriimonadia > Fimbriimonadales > Fimbriimonadaceae > JANJUB01. Next base: position 2,580 of record JBKJJL010000013.1, read on the forward strand.
GATTTTTGGAGTGATCTTCGCTTCGCCCTTGTGGGCGAGACGAACTGCTTCGACCACGTCGTTTGGCATGGACGTTTTCAGCAAGTATCCAAGGGCACCGGCCCGGAAGGCATCGTAGATCGTTTCGTCGTCCTCGTGGGCGGTAAGAATGACGACGGCGACATTCTTCTCCTGCTTGAGCACCCTTCGAATGAGTTCGAGTCCGTCCATGCGGGGCATATTGATGTCGGTCAGCAGCACGTCGGGAGGCTCGGCTAGGCATGCGTCAAGAGCCTCTCTTCCGTCCTGAGCAATCGCAACGATCTCGACCTCTGGCATCAGCTTGAGAGTCTTTTGGAGGACGTTGCGCCAGGCTGGCTCGTCTTCGGCAACGACGACGCGGATGGTTGGCGGCATTCGTAAAGTATAGCGCGGGGGTACCATTCCTGTTCGCGTTAGCTCGATTCGGGCCCCTGCGCGAAAACAAATCGATGAGTGCGTTCCTTCAATGCGCGGGCTGCAAGAAGATTCTCTTCGCTGCCGAGTTCGAGCAGAACTTGCAAGTTTGCCCCTACTGCGGGCACCATCATCGCCTATCCGCCCATGAGCGAATCGCAATCACTTTTGATCCGGATTCCTTTGTCGAGGTCGATAGAGACTTGCGCTCGAAGAATCCGCTCATGTTTCCTGAATATCAGGAAAAATGTGAGGCAGCCGAGAAAAAAACGGGTTCGAACGATTCAATTATCAGTGGATTCGCCGAATTGGAAGGCCGCCGGGCCGCGATCGCGGTGTCCGATTTTGCCTTCATGGGCGGCTCCATGGGGTCGGTCGCGGGAGAAAAAGTGACTCGCACCTTAGAGCGAGCTGCCGACGAGCAGATCCCGGCGATCATCTTCACCACGAGTGGTGGCGCCCGCATGCAAGAGGGCCTGCTTTCCCTCATGCAAATGGCGAAGACAACTGCCGCCGTGCAACGCTGCAATGAAAGCGGCGTGCCCTACATCTGTGTGTTCACCGATCCCACCATGGCGGGGGTGCTCGCTTCGTACGCGTCGGTTGCGGACGTGATTCTCGCGGAACCGAAGGCGCTGATTGGTCTAGCTGGCGCAAGGGTTTCCAAGCAAGCCGGCGTGAGTAAGATCCCGGATGACTTTCAGACGACGGAGTATGCCTTCAAATCCGGGCTGATCGATCGAATCGTTGCACGAAAGGGTTTGAGGCAAACTCTGGGCTCCCTCTTGCGAACCTTGGGGTGAATCGAGAAAATCCCAAAAATTCACGCTTCGAGCCGCACAATTCTCGCAATCTGTGTTAATATAAGGTTGAGGCTTAACGGTGTTTCTACCTTTTAGCTCATCCGAAGGAGGAGATTCATGCTCAAATCTCGAAGCAAGGGCTTCACGCTCATTGAACTTTTGGTTGTAATTGCAATCATCGCCATCTTGGCGGCCATCTTGTTCCCGGTTTTCGCTCAGGCAAAAGAAGCTGCCAAGAAAACGCAGTCTCTCAGCAATCTGAAACAAATGATGACCGCTACGTTCATCTATGTAACCGACTCTGACGATTACATGCCACTGGGTATCGCTCCATACGCACCAGGCAACACCTGGACTTGGGACTATTTCTATCCTGTCGGCATCAGCCGATGGAACTGGACGACGTCAGCCACGGACGTGGCCCGCAAGGGTGCAGCCGAAGTGACCTGCTTCAACAGCATCCAGCCATACATGAAGAATCTCGACATGTTGCAGTGTCCGGGTGCGTCGGCAAGGCGGACGTCTGTGTGGTCGTTGACTCCCGACAACCACCGAGGAACTGGCGGTTCCACGCTCCCTAAGGGCCTGCCATTCATCGAATACACTTACAATGGCCTGTTGCAGGCGCAAAGCACCTCGGCAATCGCATCACCAGCTGACCTCCCTGCCTACTGGCATGGGCAAGGCAAGCGTGCGGTTTACGGACACGCTTACACCTCGCCTGGCCTGATCTGCAACACGCTCACGGCACCGTGTATCTATGTTCCGCAGAACGCATCTTCGTGCTCGACGCTCGACGGTGGCATTTCCTTCTACACCACGAGAACCCAGCGCGGTGGATCTGCGCTTTTCGGGCGTGGTTTGATCATGGCCCACATGGATGGCCATGCCAAGTTCCGCAACATTAGAGTTCCAGGTCAAACAACCGTCATTCCGACGGCTTCTGAAACCGATCCTCGCACGGATCCGTTTGCGGTGTACTACCAGGGTCGCCCTGCGGGTCGATGGTGGGATTCTAACTTCTGCCATGCCTACATGTTCCGCCCCGACTATGACTTCTCTCCGCAGCCTGCGTACCTGACGCTCGGCGGAACGGAGGTTCCTTAGGTGCGGTGGGTAGCGGTGAGCGCCCTCGCGCTCGCTGCCTTTGCCCTAGTTGGATGCGGTCCTTCAGAGGAGGCTAACGCGGACGTTCAGAAACCCGGAACGGTTGAGATCGTCGACGCGAAGCCGGGAATGAAGTCCCCTGAAGAGCGGGGCGCGGCGGGCAGAGATGCCAATCGCAAACCCGACGAAGGCGAAGGAAACTAGCCTGCACGCAAAGGGATGTGGCGTCAAACGACCCACATCCCTTGTTTAATTCCTTGGGCAGTTTGAACCTTTGAAAAGTCCAAAACGTTGTATCCTCTATCTATGAAAGTTATTGGATTGATGGCCACGGCCTTGGCGTTGGCTGGAGTCGGACTTCATTTGGACGAATCCAAGGCCACGCCGATCGATCCAAAGGGAGCGGGGATCGGGAAGACGATTCCCGATTTCGCCTTCAAAGACCTCCGTGGGCAATCTTCGACACTGTCTCAGGTCGCGGGAACGAAGGCAACCGTCATCGCTTTGACCGGAGTTTCGTGTCCGCTAAGTAAGAAGTTTGGCCCAACCCTCGCTAAGATGGAAGATGACTTTCGCGCAAAGGGCGTGAACTTCATCTATGTAAATCCTGCCGAAGCGGAGACAGCTGACGAAGCAAGAAAGGATGCAAAGCGTTTAGGATTGGACGGCCCTTATGTCAAGGGCGATGCCCTTGTAGCGACGCTCGGCGCCAAAACGACCACCGAGGTTTTCGTCCTCGACGGTGCCAGGCGTCTGGTTTATCGTGGCGCGGTGGATGATCAGTACGGATTGAACTACAGTCTCGAAAAGCCCAAATCCACGTATCTGAAAGACGCATTGAATGCGTTCTTGAAAGGGGAATCCCCAAAGACAGCCGCCACCTCCGCGCCGGGTTGCGTTCTCGCATCCTCGGTGCCTTCCCCCTCTGCCGCGACCTATTACAAGCACATTGCCGCAATGGTTCAAGAAAACTGCGTCGATTGCCATCGCAAAGGCGGGGTCGCGCCGTTCAGCCTCGAAACCTACGAAGACGTTAAGAGCCGAGCCCCGATGCTCAAATTCGCGGTGGAAAAGGGAATCATGCCACCCTGGTTTGCGGTGCAGAAGGGGCCCAGCCCGTGGAAGAATGATCGCTCACTTTCGGACAGCGACAAGCAGGTTTTCTTCGACTGGATTGATGCAGGGATGCCCAAAGGCGACCCTTCCGACGCGCCCGAGGCCAAGACTTTTGAATCGGGATGGGCAATCGGCAAACCGGACATGATTGTCGAGATCCCGTCGCCGGTGAAGGTTCAGGCAACCGGATTCATGCCGTACCAAATCGCGACCGTAAAAACCACGCTCACGGAAGATCGTTGGATTGAAGCGATGGAAATCCAACCGACCTCGCGTGGCGTTGTTCATCACGTTCTGATTTTCGTTAAGCAGAAAGGCAGCACTGGTGGGCTCCAAGATATTGGAGAAGAGCTTTCCGGCTTCTTCGCCGCGTATGTGCCCGGCAACGATCATATGATCTACCCCGATGGTTTCGGGAAGAAACTTCCTGCGGGTGCGAGTCTCAAGTTCCAAATTCACTACACTCCGAACGGAACGGAAGCGGTGGATCAGACCAAACTCGGACTCGTTTTCGCGAAGAAGCCCATCCAGCATGAAGTTCGCACGTTCGGGATTGCGAATATTGGCATCCGGATCCCGGCTGGTGCGGAGCACCACAAGGAAACCGCTCAGATTCCCGTGCCTTACGACGTCAAACTGCTCTCGTTCATCCCGCACATGCACGTGCGGGGCTCTGCGGCTCGTTACGATTTGCTGAAGGCGGACGGCACCCGAGAAACCCTTTTGGATATCCCGAAGTACGACTTCAACTGGCAGCTCACCTACGAGTATGCCAAGCCACTCGACATTCCGAAGGGAAGCAAGGTCGAGTTCGCGGGCTGGTTCAACAATAGCGACAAGAACCCCGCCAATCCCGACCCGACGAAGACCGTCCGTTGGGGCGCGCAAACGTATGACGAGATGCACCTTGGGTATGTCGAGTACTACGTACCGGGTGCAAAGCCTGGCGAGGGTCCGGGAGCCCTTCGGGCTTCGCCTGCGCTGGCGGTGATCGAAGGGATTTTCAAATCTCTGGATCGTGACAAGGACGGATTCGTGACCGCCGAAGAAGCGGGAAGGGCTTGGGAACGGGTGAAGGAAGCCGACGCGAATGGTGACGGGAAGTTGACGATGGAAGAAGTGCTCGCCAGATTCGGCGGGTAGGGCGCGCGTCCCGCGGGAGACCACGAAAAGTGCGAAATGGACGAAAGTGAGGGGAGCAGATAACCCGGACCTATCCGTTGCGACCTTAGCGACCTTTGCGTGATGCAACTCCCGAATAGAAAATCACGCAACGGTCGCTAAGGTTCGCGAAGGGGTAGGAGTGAAAGGCGCGGGACATCACATTTCACGCCGATAGTTGATCGCG
>JBKJJL010000137.1:0-6886 GCA_046597875.1 Fimbriimonadaceae bacterium
CCAACGTCACCAACAAAGATGAGATCTCCGCTGAACATGGAGTGCGGCAACTCGCTCACGGGATGATCAATCAGGAGGAATGTGAGATGCTCAGGGGTGTGCCCTGGCGTGTGGCGAGCAATCAGGCTGAGGTTGCCGATGCGAATCGCGTCTCCGTCCTTCAACAGGACCACATCGGGAGCATCTGAAAAGGCGTACTTCCAGAGGTCGTCTCCCTCATCGCTGAGGTACATCGTTGCGCCGGTTGCGGCTGAGAGCTCGCGGCTTCCGGAGAGGTAATCCGCATGGATGTGGGTCTCGGTGACGGCTGTGATGCGGAGCCCTTGCCTGTCGGCCATATCGAGATACTGCTGGATATCGCGCAGGGGATCAATGACGATCGCCTCTCCGGTTGCGCCGCAACCAACCAGGTAGCTTGCCTGGGACAGCTTGTCGTCATAGAAATTTCGGATAATCATCGTTGCACCTCAGAAACTCTCGGATGGGTTGAACACTTTGCGGGCTGATTCCAGGGCAGTTTGCCGAGAAGAAGCGCCATTCCGCACACATTGGTGAGGCCAGCAAAGGCGAGGCCCGTTCCTACAAACATGGCCAGATAGACCCAAGATGGGCTCATAAGGAGCGACAGAATCGTACCCGCCAAAACCATGAGCCCCGCAATCAGCCGAACTTGACGTTCCAGGGACCAGCGGCTGCCTGCGGGTCCCGTCAACGGTCGCCCGGCGTCGATCCAGGCCTGGGTTCCGCCCTCGACAACGAGCAGATTCTGATGGTGTTCCCGAAGAAGGTCGCACGCCATCTCCGCTCTTGTGCCGCTTTGGCACAGGATCGCGACCGGGCCCTTACCCAGATCATCAAGTCGGGAATCTGCCTGCTCAAGGGGAATGTTGAGCGCTCTGGGAACGTGCCCCGAAGCGTACTCACCGGGTGACCTGACATCGATTAGCTGGACGGAACTGTCCGTCTCAATCAGTTTGGACAACTCGTCAATGGTGATTGTTTGTTTCATGTCTGTAGTTAGAGAGGCGAGTTGGTTTAGAAGTGATTCAGACCTATTTTTAAGAACATCCATCCGGCCACCAAGAAGACCAGAATGGCAAACGCTAACTGCAGCGCCTTCTTCGGGGCCCGATCCCGCACCACGAGTCCCAGAATGAGGCCGGTGACCGCGACCGCGGCCACGAGCCAGAGCACGCTCCATTGAATGGGCTTGCTGAGTTCACCGCCAAAGCCAACCAGTGACTGAATGCTGATGACGACGAGGGAGGTCGGAATGGCTCTGGTGAGTTCAACCCCCATCAGGAGCGTCAGTGCGGGCAGAATGAGGAAGCCTCCACCTGCTCCAAGGACACCACTCACCAGACCAATTAGGAAGCCGATGCCCGCAATTTTGGCGATGCTGGCTTCGGCGCGGGCCAAGGTTCCGGGCGGTCGCAGCATGCGAATTCCGACAAGAACCATGAGCGCGGCGAATGCGGCGAGGAGGATGTCATCCTTCGGCAATCCGGCAACGTTTTCTGGGATGCCAGGAACGACGAACTTTCGAGCCAAGAAGGCACCCGTTGCGGACGGAATGGCAATAAGCAAGGCAGATCGAACTTCTACCTGCTTCTTCCACAGCCCCTGGACAGCACCAATGCTACTCGCGATGCCGACTACGAAAAGGGAACTCCCCGTGGCTTCGGTTGCCGACATCCCGAAGAGGCCGACCAAAATGGGAACCGTGAGAATGCCACCGCCTCCCCCCAGGGCACCGAGGACAAGACCCATTCCGAATACTGCAATCCAGGCCATCTACTTTAGGAGAGCCTCGGCGCCCCCCAAAAGATTCAAGGGCGCGCAGACCGAGCGATCAAGGTTATCTCGAACGTTTGCCCGAGCGCGAAGTAAGCGCGACTTTGCCGCGGCATGACTGATGCCCAAATCCTTTGCCGCATTGGGGACCGTTTCCCCTTCTATCTCGCACTTCAGGTAGAGGGTTCGGTAGGATTCAGGCAACGCCTCAATCGCGTCGTTGACACATCCTTTGAGAACCGCAACTTCAAACTCTGTGGTCTCAGCAGGGATAAGGTCGTGCTCCTCCGCGTACTCCAGGGTCTTCTGTATGGAGGGATGGTTCCTCATGCGAGTGCAGACTCGCTTTCCGATCGTGCCGAGCCAAGATCGAAAGGCATCGTCGGAAGAGAGTTGATCAGCCGCCCGAAAGGCGAGCATGAAAGCACTTGCAAGTGCGTCTTCCGCATCCTCTTTGTGTCCGCACACTCGCACCATTTGGCGATAGACCGCATCCTTGTGCTTGCGAACCAGGGATTCAAACTTTTCGGGTTCCATGGGACGATGAGATTGTGATCAATATCATCGTCCCGTGATGCGTGAACGAGCGAAATCACTCTAAAACTTGATCTCGAACGGGATAACCGCCTTAATGACGAGTGCCCGTTGGAACGTATCCGAGTTCGGATCTCCGAAAATCACGTAGTACTCGGTGCCCTTGCTCCCGCTCTTGCGGAATGCCAAATAGGCATTCGTGTCGCGTCCCTCTCGAACGGCCCGACCGCTGATGGACATGTCCTTGCCAATGTCGTAGTTCGCCCCGAAGATCACCTGAGTGGACTTCTCAAAGTGGCGAACTTCCTGGCCGGTAAGGGATAGCTGCAACCTCTCCAAGGGCCGGTAGGCGAACTCGGCGCTGAAGCTGTCGTAGCGCTGCCCCGCGATCCTTCCGGATTGGAAATCAAACTGCCAATGCCGATAACTGTCTCCTCTTGGGCGCTCGAGACTGAAGTAATAAATGTGATCATTCGAGCTTCGGAACTTCTCGAAAGACGCCCCGATGTCAAGATCCGTCCCGTCACGGAAGGTCAAGGACAGTCCGCCCTCGGCGCCTCTTCGGTACTGCGCACCGTCGAACGCAAACTGGTCCTTCAGTCCCAGGTTCACACCCCACTCCATCAGCGGACCTTTCGCAATCGGCCTTCCAAACTCCACAAAGCCATTGACTCCTCTAAAGTCTCTTTCGGGCGAGAATCCTAGCCTGGGAAGGAAGCCCTTGCTGATTTCCAGATACTCAAGATTGCCCTCCCATCCATCCTTTTCGTAGAAAAATCCCGTGTTGAGGCGATGGCCGCCGCCGGCAACGGTATCCCGGGTGGACATGTGTTGCCCGAAGACCCCGAACCCATTCTTGGCCGCGTCAAAAGAGAGAAACGTCGCGGTGTTGTCCGCTCCGTTGGCATCGGCGATGTTCGTCACCGCTCCCGTGAGTTTCGAGTTGGGCCCAGTTTGTTGCCGTATTCTGGCGACGAAGTTGTTTCTATGGCCGAGGTCTGTCGTGTTCAAGACCGCGAAGTTCGTGAGGTCGGTGATTTGCCCGAAAGTTTTGAAACCCACATCGAACTTTTGGATTCTCTGCGACGCGAAAAGCGGAGTGTCGCGCGAGGTTTGGAAGTAGTCCGCACCTTCTAAGAAGAATGGCCGAGACTCACTTGCAAGTCGCTCGAAATAGCTGAAGTCGAGCGAGAGAATTTGGTTTTCAACGTTGCGGAAGTCAGGATTAATGGTCGCAACGGCGTCAATGCGGTCATTCAGCGAGGTCTTGAGATCCAATCCTGCGTTGGCGATGTGATCCCGCTCGTCGAACCCACCGTAGACGTAGGGAAGGAGCTTAATCGAACGGCTGGTGCCCGATGAAGGCAAATCAACGCCTCGCCAGTAGGGCGTGTCGGAGTTGCCATTCGGCATATAGGCCCAAAAGCTGGTCCGCTGGATACGGGCGTTATGCCTACCCACTTGGAGTCGGACATCGCGAACGCCGGGAGCGGGAAGGCGCATGATCGCCCACGGGATTCGAGCTTCTACTTCGTAACCGGTATCCGTCTTGCGAGCTCCGGCAAGGATCTCTCCCAACCACTCGCGCTTTGCCGCGCGGCCACCAGCGATGTTGATCTCAGTCGCTCCTTTGGCGTTGACCCCGAATACATTAACCTGGGAACCCGTGCCGAAGGGATCAATTCCGAGGTAGACGACGTCATCCGAGCCTAGGCTCACGTTTTGGCGGTATTCGGTAGCTTTGACTTGGCTGGGATCGGTCTGGACTTTTGCCGCGAAGTAGATGAACTTGGCGTCGTACCCAATCCAAAACTCGCCGCGCTCGGCTGGCTGACCCGTAGATTCGTCCACGAACCCCTTGGCAGTCGGCAGATACGCCCATTCTTCGGGCGTGACCTTGCCGTCAATGGTAGGCGGGGTTGTTACCTTTTGAGCCTTGAGCTCAGTATCGGCAGCGATCCCGAAGACCGACGAAAAAACGGACAGAAAAACAAGCAGACGACGCATCCCGCGACTTGTACCGTGAAAGCGAGGCTCGAGTTTCCCCAATGGGACGAATGGCGGAGTGGATTGCACAGTCGGGGCAATTTTGGAACAGAAGAACGGGAGAACAGCCCGTTCCCCCGCTCCTCAATCCAGCGCCTGCGTGTAAACCGCCTTAATGACCTCTTCGGGGGTCGTCCAGCCGGAGCAAGCTTTGCTCCGCCCGTCTTCCAACATCGTTCGGTATCCTTGCTCGCGGGCGACCCTCATTAGCTGCGCAAAATCGGAGTTCGCGGCGATTGCGGCTCGGAAATCGGGAGTTCCGCGAATGAGTTCGAAAACGCCAATTCGACCCTTATATCCCGTTCCTCGGCAGTCAGCGCAACCTCGGCCCTTGGCAAACTTGCCTTCGGCGAGTTCGCCGGGACTTAGCTTGAGCATGTCGACTTCATCTTGGGTCGGAGTGTAAGATTCCCGACACTTCGGACAGTTAAGGCGGACCAATCGTTGGGCCAAGATGGCGACGATGGTGCCCGCAATAAGGTACGGCTCGGCGTCCATGTCGAGCATTCGCCCGATCGTTTCCGCGGCGGAGTTCGTGTGGATGGTGCTCAAGACCAAGTGGCCGGTCAGGCCTGCTTGAATTCCGATCGCGAGCGAATCGGGGTCGCGCATTTCGCCGACCATCATGACGTCGGGGTCTTGCCGCAAGAAAGCGCGCATAACCCGCGGGAAGGTCATTCGCTCGGTAACCTGCACCTGGGCAATGTTTTCGTCAAATTCGTATTCGACCGGATCCTCGACGGTCACGATATTGCGCCGTTTTGCATCCAGTTGATGGAGGGAGGCATAAAGCGTGGAGGTCTTTCCCGAACCGGTCGGGCCTGTGACCAAAATGAGGCCGTAGGGAACCTGGATCGCCCGCGTCCAGTGCTTGAGAACATCCTCGGGCATGCCCAATTTGGGCAGATCGACCCGCATCGCGGCCGGGTCCAGAATACGCATAACGAGCTTCTCGCCGTTCAGCGCGGGCACACACGAGGCACGAGCGGAGAGCCGCCGCCCCATGTATTCCATGTCGATACGCCCGTCTTGAGGCTCCCGGTTCTCGTCGATTCTCATGCCGGAGGCAAGCTTCAGACGGGCGATAACGTTCGACGCCTGCTCTGGCGGCAGGAATCCCGTGTCATGCAGGACGCCGTCTTGGCGATAGCGAATGCGTAGCTGCTCGCGTTCAGGCTGCAGGTGGATGTCCGAAGAGCCCGTATCGAGGGCGTTCATGAAAATATTGTCGACAATTCCGACCGCGAGCGACATTTCTTCTCCGCCCATCTCGCGCACGGTCCCCTGTTCGCGAAGGATAAGACGGAACTTCTTTTGGGCGCCTCGCCCCTGAAAATCATTAACTGACATAGCTTCTATCGTGTTTACCGCTTTTTGTGCGATTCGAACCGTAGGGACGGGATCGGGAGGGCGGAATGTTCAGGACAAGCGGCCCTGCTGGCGCAATGAGATGTCGAACTGCAACTTCTTGACGGCCCTCATTTGCCAAATGCGGACCATCCTGCTAACCCCAGTTCCACCTCGCAGTGGGTACTGATGAAGTCATCTGACATGGTCTTACTCCTAGTCTTCCGAGAAGAGAGTCCAATCTGAACTGAGCCTAACATACCACCTCGCGTTGCCGGGGACACCTCGTGCTCGTACGAAACCTGTAGGGCCGTTGGCATCGGGGACGGTCTCTAACTGGACGTAGGCGCCGTACCGCAGCTCCGCTTTCTTAATAATGTACGGTCCGATACGGACCGGTGTTCTGACCTGCTCACCGCGCTCGACTTTGTCGGCAAGACGTTCGAGACTCCCCCGCCACAACCAGAAGCAAATCCTGAGACCAGGTCGCCCAAACGCGATCAGGGGAATGAGAAAAAGCGTGACAATCACCCAACCACGCGCCTTTGCGAAACCAAAGTCTCGGCGGTTCGAGACGACCAGGCAGGAAACGAAGAGCAGCGACAAAAAGGTCAAGAGTGCCAGCACTGGATAAAACAGCACGAATGGCTCAACACCGGTCGTGTCTAACCACGCTATCCACCCCACACAAATGCTGGTTATAATGATCGCCCACCAAGGGCGGCTCGTCGTTGGCTTCTTGATCACCCAGCTCATCTTAACTCAAACAGAGCTTCAGTAGTTCAAAGCACACGTGATAGGGGCCAGCAATCAGAAACGAGCAGGCTCAAATGGTAGCCGCATCATCGCATCATGATGATCTGATGCGGTGATGCGTATAATAAAGGTATGAGAACGACGATTGATCTGGATCCGCGCGTCCATCGCTTGGCAAAAGTGATCGCCGCACGTGAGAAAGTGTCTCTGGGGAAGGTTGTGGGTGATGCTTTCATGCAGGTTTATGCGCCAACTCCGCCCGATAAGGTTGTCCTCGGGATAAGCGAGGCGGGATTCCCTACGATAAGTATTGGGCGACCGGTCACTCTCAAAGAAGTTCAGGACTTTCTCGACGAAGAATGACCTACCTGGCGGACTCCAATGTACTGATCGCGTTGGCTATCAAGGA
>JBKJJL010000018.1:0-5204 GCA_046597875.1 Fimbriimonadaceae bacterium
AAACGCGCCAACGCGGTTCCATCCGACCAATCGGTACGCTGCCGTCGCCAAAATGCCCTGAACGGTGATCGCCAGCATCGGCCCGAGCCGGCTGCCGGAGGGCGATAGAGCCTTCAAGCCCGCGGAAATTGTGGAAACCCATACCACACGCTCCCGACGTTGGAGCTGCTCCGCGGCGAGCGACATCACGACGACTTGGGTACTGGCCATAACAAGTCCGGTCAGCGGAAACCTGAAGGTGTGAAAGGCCGCCCCTACTGTCGCCTCCAATCCCCCCGCCCCTGCCCCATACACGCCAACGCGCTCCCAATCCCGCGCTTGACTGAGGACGTCCTTCAGGCGCGCTTCCGGGTTTGGTTCGGCCATGTCGATGACGACATCGAAGGTGCGCCCCAGCTGCTGTTCAATCTGCGCCAAGGCATCTTGGCGCACGGCGATGACGACCGCGTGAGCGTCGGATCCGGCGACCTGTGGCCAGACGGCCATGTGTCCGCCACCTTCGGCTTCCCATTTCCCAAACTCATCGAGGAAGACGATATCGGTATCGATCGTTTCCGACCACCGCCTTCGCGTTTCGAGAGCGGCTTCCGAAAACTGGTAGCCCTCGTGGGTTCGAGTCAGGAAGGGCAAGCTTTCTCCGCTCTTTAGAAAGCGCAACTCGTAGGTATCAGCGCCGCGTTCAGGATCGGAGCGGACACCTGCAACTTGAATGAAGCCGTCCGCGCTCGGCATCCCTTCCGCTACTCCTAAAAGGAGGCGAGATTTGCCAGAACCGACCGAGCCAGTCACCGCGACGAGGAGCATTGCCTAAGGATAGCCCAATGTTGACGTATCTCCAACACCGGGACCCAACGGCTACGGTTCCAGAATTACGTCTCGCGACAACGTTACTCCACGATAGGTTGCCGTGATCTGGCGTCGGAAGCGGGTGGTCACCGGCACCGTTGTGCAGGTGAAAGAAGCCCCCGTGGCTCCCGCGGTTAGCGTCTTGTAAGGCGGAGTCACGATCGCGGTCGTATTGTCCGCGAGGGTTACGACGGCACCTCCGGTAGGTGCGGGGAAGGACAGCGTGAGCGTCCCCGTGATAGGATCACCACCGCGCACAACACCGGGAGAGATCGTCATTCCGATGAGCACCGGGGGCGGACTGAGGGTGATGGATGCCGATTTGGTCACCCCTGATAAGACCGCATTCACTGTGACTGGAGTGACGACGGCCACGGCCGCCGAAGTGATAGGGAACGTCTTCACCCGGGTTCCGGAGGCGACAATGATAGATGCCGGAGTCACGAGATTTGCAGAAGTGTCATTGATCGCTACGTTGGTATCTGACGGAGCATAAGCCTTCGTAATCACCGTTCCAGTCACTGGAGTTTCACCCGCAATGATAATCGCCTTATCGAGGGCCAGGCTTTGCAATCCAAACGGTGGCATCACCTGCAGAGTCGCAGTCCGGGTAACCGAGAGGTATGTAGCGGTCACCGTTCCGTTGTAAAACGAGGAGACGGGCAAGGTCGCCAAGGAAGCGGTCGCGGAATATTGGCCCGGACTGACGGCCACCGAAGCGGGGGTCGTGATCGGCGATCCGCTGTCGGACAACCCGATCGTCGCTGTGAAATAGCTGGGACCGTTTAGAGTGACCGTCGCGGAGGCGGGGCTTCCACCCGTCACATACGCGGGCGACACGAAAAGCGATTGAATGGCAGCATTGACATACTGAAGCCCGTCGGTGATGAGGGCATAGTTCACGGTGCCCGTCAAGCTCCCCTTATGGGTGACTCGAACAAGGTATTCGCCGGCCGGAACCGATGGGAGTTGAACCTGTTCGACGTTGTCTCGGATGTTATCTCCCGGCGTGGCCGCATTGGCAGGGTTTGCGGGATCTAGGATCCAGGGTCGGTAGACAAATCCGTCCGAAACACGGATAAGGCGCACGTCGAGGTCGTTTTTCAACATCCGAGCGGTGGGGTCAACCCCCCACGCGGGCGGGGTGCCCGGTGCGTCGTTCCAGCAGATCGTTACCTTAACCGGTGCCCCGGTAGAGGTGTACTTTCGATCAAGGGTCCGACCGTTCACCATCACTTCGTTGAGCCTCATGCGCGTGTAAATCGTCGGCCCGGAGGTTTCCTCCGTGATCACTCGGCAGGCCGCCTCTACGTTGAGAAGGCCCCATCCAAACGCGTAGTCTGGCCCCGGATTCGCTCCGCATTCATCTGCCGTATGAAGGAGCAATGTTTTCAGGACGTAGTTTTCCGGCGAGCTTCCGCTGTATTTGTTCTTGTAGTGATTGATGACGAGAGCCGCCGAGCCAGTTGCGTTCGGGGACGACATCGAAGTTCCAGACATGACTTCATAAGCCGCATCGCTCGAAGCGATTGATGATGTGAGACTCACTCCATTCGCTACGAGATCGGGCTTGATGCGTCCATCATCGGTCGGCCCCCAGCCGCTGAAGGAGGACATCGTGACGCTCGCTGGCCCCGTATAACTTGGAACATCGTTGACTGCACCAACGACGATGATATTTTTAGCGGTCGCGTTGTAGGGCAGAGTGTCGTAGCCGGTGGTTCCACCATCTTTGGGTCGAACATCCGATACGGTGATCCACCCGGTGCCGTTGTATTCCTTATGGGCGGTCGGCTGCGAAGCGGGGCCGCCGTTCCGATCGTTGCCGGCGGATTTGAAAACGCTGTACCTTCGGTTTGAAAGGACGATTTGATCCCAATCGCGAGCGCTGTCATCGTAGAATCCGAACCCTGCGTCTTCGGTGTGGCCGGCCACACGGTCCCCGTACCAATACCAATCCCCCGAGCCCCCGCTCCATCCCGTTACGTAGCCATACGAGTGATTTGAAGCGACTACGTTGTGGTCGAGTGCAGCCGTAGCCATTTCACTCTGGTCGTTGTTCCAGTCGTGAGATCGCAGGTTCGCACCCCAAGCCATGCCTTTTGCCGCCCCATTCACCCCTGAAGCAATCATGGTCCCGGCTACGTGGGTTGCGTGGTGTGAAAAGGAAGCCACGTCGACGTTGATCACGCGCCCGGTTAGCTCCTGATGCGACGTCCGTGCAGAGCCGCCGTCCCATTCACCGAGCGTGACTCCAGTTCCGGTAAGAGTCAGGCCCGCCACGCCACCGGGATGCACCCGATTCGCACGAGTGGAAATAGCCGCATTCACATTGTTCGTCGTGCGGTAGAGGGGCCGTCCATTCCACACCTTGGCGAGTTCGATAATCCTTCCATCCGGAAACTCTTGTCGAATCGGCCAACCGTACGCGAGTGCGAGCCCAAGGGCCTCATCGCGATCGGCTTGCTCCTGCAGCCGGAAGATCATGGGGAGTTGGGCAGGATCCGTTACTTGGGCAAAAGTGGGAACTGCGAAACAGAAAACGGCAAGTGAGGCAAAACGGCGCATGGTTTATGATTTCCTGGAACGATGTTAAAGACTTGAAAACTGCATCAAAAGTTCGCCGGTCTCAGTTCCCGGCGGGCTTATTCTTGAAGACGACGGGTTCGCCACGAATGAGCCGAACAAAGTTGCTTTTGTCAACCCGCAACCTCCCAAATCGATCAAGTAAGCCGTAACCCTTTATTCGCTCATCCTCCGCGTTGTCGTCTCTCGTCTGATAGATTGTTGCGTGAGTCATGCCTCTTCGGCGGAGGCGATCTAGCGTTTCGATGAGGGCCCAATCCGCGAGTTGGTTTGCTCTGGCCCCAAAGACTGAAACGGGCATGTCGTAAGCTCGTCCGATGCCAAACTCGCAAAAGTAAATCGGTCTGCCGAACGTTGCTTCGCCCTCGCGACGGATCTTTTCGCAATAAGTTACGAATCCTTCGACCACCTTCTCCGGGTCTAGATTCCTATCGCCGGTAGAAAGTGGATAAGCGCTGTAGGGCACGCGCTGAATCGTTCGATTGAGGATCGGGTCGGATTTCAGGAGAGCCGCAAAGCGCCTTATCTGTGCATTCATGTCGTCCGGATACCCAAAAATGCTGGGCCCGTCAACCGGACATCCAAAGAGGAGACCCTTGCTGTCCACCAGCCTCGGTACCATGTATTTTATGAGTTCGTCGACAACCTCATCCTCGCCCCGTCCGTAGGGCTCATTCATGAGTTGGAATCTGATCTTTTGAGTCGCGTTCGGGCCGTAAGCCTCGACCGTCGCCTTTGCGGCAGCGCGCTGGAACTCCACCCACTGCGGCCACCACGATCGCGGCATCGAGGCATAGCGATTCGGGCGATAGGGCTTTGGCGGCGCTCCGAGGGCCTTGCTCCACTCAGCGGGATGCGGGGTCCCACCCAGGTGAACGTGCATTCCCCAGCCTCGTTGCCGACACTCGATCGCGAGCCGTCGGGACCTGAGAAAAGTTAGCCTTTCGATGTCCGGCTTCCACCCCTGCTGATCGATCGCCGAAGACACGCGCACGAAAGACGCCCACCCAGAGGCGACCTCAAAGTGGCTCTTGAAAATGGCCTCGCTGCCAAGATCGATGTTCATGACCACAACCAACTCCATTTTGGGAAGCGGCGCCAAGGCAACGAGGGCGAGAATAGGCAGCACGATCAGGAACTCCCTTTCAGGTAACGTGCCACGCCCCCAAAGAGCTCACCGAACGTAAACCATGTCCACAATTCGTCCGTCCACGAATAAGAGAACGCAGTTGAGGACAGGCTTTGAGATGGCGATTTGGCGTGCTTCCTCGAAGCTCTTTTTCACGATCTCGCCATTGAGGCCGGCCAGCAAACCCATGTATGTGGTGGCATCGTCAGGCGAAGGAAACGCGGCGAGCCCGTTGAGCTTCTGACCATCTTCGAGAGACACATTGTTGGCGGCGTACTTATCCTCGCCGACCGAAATGAGGTGCAGACTCTCGGGAAACCCACCGTAACCTTCGAGGAGGCCAAGGTCCAACTCGGTGAGGACGGGAGCTTCGTCGATCTTCAGCATGAACTGGATTATGAAGGATAGGATGGGGCGGGCGAGTAGGACGGATAGGACGGATATGAGCCTACCCCCCGCAATCCATCCCATCCATCCCATCCATCCCACATCCATCCCTGGCACGGTCGTGTAGACTTTCGTCTATGCCCGCGCGGGAGTTGATTGACGAAGCTTTCGACCGGTTGTCCCAACAGGCTGGCTTCGTCGATCGCCCTCAACAACGCCACTTGGCTCTGCTTCTCGGCGATTGCATCGAATCCGG
>JBKJJL010000109.1:0-7595 GCA_046597875.1 Fimbriimonadaceae bacterium
AGAACCAGTCTTCCAATCTTTGCCTTATCGCCATTGCGCAACGCGAATACATTGCCCTCGAGATCCACTTGCAGTGACTGGCTGACAATCGGCGCGGCAATCGTAGGCAGGACCGCATCGCCGCTGGTGGTGGCCAGCTTCCCGTTGGCGGCTACGGTGAGGGTTGCCGTCTTTGTGTAGACCGCCCGTCCCTCTCGGGAGAGACGCAAGTAGCCTTCCCCGTCGACGGTGACCTTGATGGGCGCGCAGTTGACCGCCGCTCCGAATGGACTCGCGCTCAGGACGATGCTTGCAATCGCTACTATCACCGCCACACTTGATCTAGTTATTTGCTTCATAAACTTGCCTTACCTTTTCGAGTTGTTGGGCACCCAACATGTCGTCGGAAGTCTGAATAGCTTGGGAGTTGATCTCGTACCGCGTTCCTTCCCACTATCAGCATCGGCAAGTATGTTTGCCGGTTGTAGGGCGGGAAGTTGACAATCAACTTTAGGTTTGGATGTTCAGGTTGTTAAGTCTTCCAAACTTTCAGTTTGGGGCGAAGTCAAGAAGGTCTTCGCACTGAAGGAGGGGACGGTATCCTCTTCAGCGTGCATCTCACCTTTCCCATTCGCAGCACGAAGCTCTCCATGAACGTCGAAGTGCGGCAGCATGTCGCCCACCGCCAGACGGCGTTTCAGACGATTGACATATACGAGACTGAGGTCTTCGGCAAGGTCCTTTTCCTGGATGGACACGTGCAACTTGCCGAACTCGACGAGCACGCCTATCACGAGGCGCTGGTGCAGATTCCGATGCTGAGCTTGCCTCGTGCGAAGAGGGCCTTGGTGGTTGGAGGGGGCGATGGCGGCGTCCTCCGGGAGTTGGTGAAGCACAAGGGTTTGGAAGAGATTCACATGGTGGAGATCGATCAAGGGGTGATCGATGTTTGTCGCGAACTGCTGCAAGCTGTGAGCGACGGCGCTTTCGACGATCCGCGGGTGACGGTCTTTGTGCAGGACGCGTTTCCGTTCGTGAAAGAGGCGCCGGGGACGTACGATTTGATCGTTATGGACTCGACCGACGTGTACGAAGAGGAAGATGGCGGACTGAGTGAGCAGTTGTGGACGGCGTTGTTCTACCGCGATCTGCTCAGGCTCCTTTCAGACGATGGATTCCTGGTGACCCAAGCGGACAATCTGCTCTTCTGCCCGTATTCGTTGGATGGAATCCTGGAGACATTCGGCTCGGTCTTTCCTAGAACAGGCTCGTACTATGCGCTGGTGCCTTCCTTCGGCGGATTCTCGGGTTACGCGTGGGCGAGCAAAGGCGGCTCAATCGCGCCGGAAATGCCTTCGACCAACCTGCAGCTTAAGTATCTGACCCCGACGACCTACGCACTCGGGATGCAAAAGTTGCCCTTCTAAAGTTACTTTACGTCCACATCTCAAGCCCGTCGTACCCGACAACGATTCCGTGCGGCTCCAACGCGGTTACGAGTTCGCCATAGGTCATGTCGCCGTTATGGCTGTGGTGCGTTGTAACGACTTTGGCATCCGATTTTAAGGCACCAATGTGATGCATTCGCTCCAGGGCGTCGAGCACCAGCGGAATACCCATGTGGCCAAAGTAGTCGCTCTCGATCTTTCCGTTCGTACACTCCACGACGAACAAGTCTATCGCCGCGCCGGAAAGAAACTCCCATGTATCGTCTCGCCAAACTCCGGTATCTGTGCCATACAGCAACTTATCTCCCCCACGCTCGAAAATAAGGTTGTGTGAATCTTCCTCAAGAAGGTGATAAGCATGAACAGGAGTAACCAGATAGTCGGCAAGCTTAACGGATTCGAAACTACGTGTAGTCACCAGTTCCATCGGCCAATCCGGATACGCCTCTCGAATACGGACCAAGATCGATTCATTTGCGAAAATCGGAAACGGCATGTGCTCGGAAGAGCTAAAGGGATGCAAGAAATATTGAATCTCGGCGGGCGAAAAGTGGTCGTCGTGACTATGGGTATAAACCAGCCCGCACCAGTCGCGTGCATCAAGGCGGTCTCGCTGAATTTGCGCCAAAGTGTCCGGACCAAGGTCGATTTTCACGCATCCGTCAATCAGTGCGGACGCTCGCGTCCGAACCTCGCGGCCCCCTTCCTTGCGTGCAACACAGCTCACCCGCGTGTCCGAGTAGAACGCGGGGATTCCTTCTGCAGCGCCGGTACCAAGGAGTCGGATTAGCATGGGATGGGATGGATGGGAGGGGTTGTTTGGGTTGTATGGGTTGTATGGATTACTTCCGTGCCATCCATCCCATACATACTATCCAAGCAACCCATCCCCCTCACACATAGTCATTCAACGACCAAAGCACGAGGCCGCTCAGGATTTTTGGGTAGTAGTACGTGCTCTTCTGGGGCATTTTCTCGCCTCCTAATGCGATATGCCTCATATCATCTACGGTCGGCGGATTCATTAAAAACGAAGCATCGGAACCGCTGGAAACCGCCGCCAAAGCTTCTTCAGGATCGCGTGTGTACGTGAAGAAATCCAAGCCCTTAAGGCCAAGAATCTTATCAAAGATCACGTGATGGAGGATTGATACATCGAGCATCTTCAGCCTCGGGCTACCGTCAGTGGGAATCCAATCCATAACCTGCTCAGGGCGATCAAGCGTCGCCAATATCCCATTTCCTCCGGGCAAGGCGATCCCAAAAACCCGGGTGTCATCGCGGTCGAGCCGAACCATCTCATCCAGGAGCTGGCTGTTCGGCATTTCACGAGTGTTGAAGAAACGCTGCAAGGCATTTTCCAACTCGTGGCCTTTCAAGGGCATTTTGGGGACGATCCGATGCGTAGGCAGGAGGACCAAGCCGGGATCGGACATGGACGAAAGGGCCATCATCAAGAAGTCTTCGGCAATCAGAGCGTCCTGCGGCCCCTGCATTTCGCGGAACGTACAAGCTGTTTCGTACCGATGGTGCCCGTCGGCGATCCAGACCTTCTTGTCTGCCAACGCCTGAGCCAGAGCGGCCGTCTCCGCGGGTTCATCGATGGATTCAACGACGTGCCGAACGCCGTCGTCGGTCGTCACATCGGCCACCAAATCCGCTTGAGCCGACTCGATTTGTCGAAACACACCGCCACCGTCGTCTTCGAACAGACCGAATATGCACTCCAAATGAGCCCTTGTCGCTTCGAGAATCCGCAGCCGATCCTCCTTGTGCTTCGGAAACGTTTGTTCGTGAGGCAGGACGACTCCCTTCTCGTAAGGCTCGGTTTTGATCAGCGCGATGATCGATTTTCGGACGACCGGGGTGTCCGAGCCAGGAATCGTAAACGTTTGCGTGTATCGGTAGAACGTGGGCTTATCTTCGACCTTGAGCATCCCATTTCGTTGCCAATCGGCAAGGAATGCAGCGCTTTTCGCGTACTTTACGTACTTGCTTCGATCATCGAAGTTTCCCTCGGGCAGTGTGAGCTCCACCACGTTGTGCGGGCTTTTTGCGGCGAAGGCATCGCGCTCCTCTTTCGAAAGCACGTCGTACGGAGGCGCGACAAGATCCGCCAGAGGTCCAGCAGTGGGAGTAAATCGGAGGCCCCGAAACGGGCGGATCGTCGCCATATTCCTTCAAGTCTACCGTTCCATAGACTCGCCGTCCGGTAGACTCGTTCTCTGTGGATGCTGAGGCGCGACTAAAGGCCTACCGAGAGGCTTGCGATTCCCGCCTTGCCACGCTCGTTCCCGTACCTTCGGGACCAGCCAGGCCCCTCATGGAGGCGATGCGGTATTCCGCCCTCGCTCCGGGAAAGAGGCTTCGCCCGTGTATGGTTTTGGCGGCGTGCGAAGCGGTTGGCGGCATGGTGAGCGCTGCCCTTGACGCCGCTTGCGCGGTGGAACTCGTGCACGCGTTCTCGCTTATCCACGACGACCTGCCTGCGATTGACAATGATAGCCTTCGCCGCGGCATGCCCACATGTCACATCAAGTTTGGAGAAGCGACTGCGCTCCTGGCGGGAGATGCCTTGTTTGCCCTTGCTTTTGAAGCGGTTTCCGGCTTGCAAGCGACACCGGAGAGGGTCGTCCAAGTGATTCGATCGCTTGCGAAAGCTTCGGGGCGCGATGGGCTGGTCGGTGGTGAAATTGTGGATGTGCTCTCGGAAGGCAAGAGCTTCACGGCGGCCGATCTGGAGTTCATCCACGCTCGCAAGACGGGTTCCCTGATCGCGGCCTCGTGCGAAATAGGCGCGATTCTAGGCGGCGGATCAGGCGAAGTTTGTTCGGCAATGAAAGCCTACGGCGAAAAGGTCGGACTCGCGTTCCAGGTCGCCGATGACCTTCTTAACGAAGAATCCAACTCGGATACGCTGGGAAAGGCCGCGGGATCGGACAAGGCGCGCGGCAAAGCGACCTATCCCGCTCTTTACGGGCTGGAAGGTGCCAGGAAGGCCGCTGCGCGGCTCGTCGAAGAGGCCCTTGGCTGCTTGCCTGAAGGGCTCTCGGAGAAGCGAGTGCTCGGACACCTCGCCCAGTACGCGGTAAACCGCAACAGTTAAAAGCCGTCGCTTCGCCGATCCCCGTCCCGGTGAGACCCTGTTGGCGCTATGCTAAATCGTGATCCAAAATCCTTCGCGGACCCGCCACCTGATCTTTTTGGCTCACCTGTGGGTCTGCATGCCATTCCTCGTGTTCTGGGTGTCGGTGCCCGGTACGCACGTCGGGATTTCCGATGAGAACTTTGAACGGATCAAGATTTTCCTCGGAATCGTGGTCGCCTATCTCATCGCGAGGACGTGGTTTGCGATTCGGCAATCGAAGCCCGCTGCCTGGGAATACGTTTATCCCCCGATCGATGTCGCCATCGTCAGCACGCTTATCTGGCTAGGAAATCGGGATCCGCTTAGCAACGTTGCCCTTCTCTATTTCTTCCCTTTAGCTCAAGCCGCGGGGACGCTCAATGTTCGCTGGGCGGTCGGCGTCGCCGCGATGGTTCTCACAGGAACCTTCCTGGCGACGCATGGTTTGCGTTCCGACGAGCCTTTTAACGCCATTTTCCGCTACTTCTTTCTCGCGGTTCTCGCTTCCTTGTTCACGGTCATGGCCCAAGTCGCGGCGAACTTCAAGGAGCAACTCGGCGTGGCAAAAGATCGAAACCGGATGGCGCTAGAGATGCACGATGGTGTGCAATCCCACTTAATGACGCTCTCCAAACAGCTCGAACTAGCGGAGCACATGGCGGCCTCGGATTCCCGCCAAGCCGAGGTCCTCGGCGAGGGCCGTGAAACGGCTAGGCTTGCGGCGGACGAACTGCGCTACTTGGTTCAGCGCCTGCGTTCGGCATCCCTTGATGCCGGATTCTTGCCCGCGATTCAGGGGTTCATTCACAACTTGCTTTCTCGGCACGGGCTTACCTACGCGTACCATGTGGATGGAGAAGGATTGGTGTCGCTGGAGGTTCAGCACGCAGCGTTCCGGGTATGCCAGGAAGCGCTGACGAATGTCGTTCGACACGCGTCGGCAACTCATGTTGACTTCGCGGTGACCTATACTGATTCGCACCTCCAACTGATGATTACAGATAATGGTTCGGGATTTGAACCTGATTGGACGTCCGAGGGCCTCGCGGGCCTCCGCTCGCGGGCAGAAGAGGTTGGCGGAACCGTGGAGATTACGTGTCCCTCTGGAACGACCCTGATCGCGACCTTTCCCCTTCTTCGTGAGAGCAAAAATGGCTGATGTGATACGAATCATGATCGCGGAGGATGAGACCTTGCTGCGGCGCACGTTGGTCGAGCTTCTGGAGCTGACCGGCGAAGTTAAAGTGGTTGCGGATGTGCCCAACGGCGCGCTCTTGATTGATCAAGCAGCGATCCTGAGGCCAGATGTCGTTTTGAGCGACATTGACATGCCTCAGCTAGACGGAATCGAAGCCACCCGTCAACTGAAGGCACGTTATCCCGACCTGCCGATCGTGATCTTGACCAAGTTCGGGGATGACGACAACCTTTTTCGAGCGCTGAGGGCGGGAGCCTCCAGCTACGTGCTCAAGGATGCGTCCGTGGATGAGATTCGGACGGCGATTCGGGAGGCGGCAGAAGGGGTCGCGCATTTGAGCCCGGCCCTCGTGACTCGTGTTCTGCATGAGTTTTCGCGCGTAGCCGAGGCGGCGAAGGAGCGCAAAGCGGTGTTTTCCGAGTTGACTCGACGGGAAATTGAAGTTTTGGAGCTACTCGGCCGCGGAATGCGAAATCGAGCAATCGCTGATTCCCTTTCGCTGGCAGAGAAAACCGTGAAGGCCCACGTAGGTGCGGTACTTCGTAAGCTTCACGTGAACGATCGCACCGAAGCTGCGCTCTTGGCGCAAAAGCACAACCTCACAAGCGATTAGGTGTACTTATATCCCAACACCCAACACCCAACACCCAACACCTTAATACCTTAATACCTTAATACCTTAATACCTCGAACCCTTTAGACCACTGCGCGGATCCGAAGGGCTGAAAGTATCTGCCCGACGAGCGCTTCTTCATCTGCGGTTGATCCCTCGCTCCATGCAGCCGCAAAAGCCATTTCCCCGACTTGCGCCCTTAGGCTCGCAATCGCAGATTCAACTCGCTGTGCATCCGCCGCGGAAAGCGGCGCGCCGAGTTCGGCCCGAATCCTCGCCGCCCCTGCCAAGGCCCGGGCCGCGCTCAACCCATCTCCGGTTTGCTGCAAAGCCCACGCGCTTCCTTCAAGCGAGTAGGCGACGCCCCACCGATTGCTCATCTTCCATCGGATGGACAAGGCGCTGTGATTCAGGCTCAGAGCGCGCTCAAGGTCGCCCGACTCCAACGCCACCAATGCTTGGTTGGCTTCGATCGAAGCGACCGTCCACTTATCGCCGAGCTCTTTGTTGATGCGATGCGCTTCGTTGAGCAGCTTCGCGCTGCGAACCAAATCTCCTCGTTGGTGGGCGACCATCCCCAGGTTGCTCAAGACGCCCCCGATCGCGCGCAGATCGCCCATCTCACGCTGGGTTTCCAGAGCCATGTTGTAGTAGTATTCGGCTCGCTCCAGGTCGCCCGAGCGGCGCTCAACTACGCCAAGGGAGTTGTACGACCTCGCGATGCCGCTTAAATCTCCGATTTCTCGCCGGATTTCAAGGCTTTCGGTAAGCACCTGCTTTGCCATCTCGATAGCGCCTTGCTCTGTCAGCACGATTCCGAGCCAACTTAGCGCGTTGGCGGCGCCAAACCCATCCTTCTCGGCTCGGCGCAGGTCCAGGCATTGCTGAAAGAGGTCGACGGCCTCGGCGTAGTGACCTTCCTCGTAGTTCACGGCTCCTAAGGCGTTCAGACTCATTGCGCGGATTGAAGCGACAGTCCTTCCAAGTTCAAGCGCCCGCTCGTGGAGCGTTCGGGCCTCGACATAGTCCCCCTGCAGATAGGCCAGTCGGCCGTTCGCATTGAGAACCTTCGCTCTCAAGTCCTCTGGTCCAGTTTCAAAAACAAGTACCCGATCGCAAAACGCGCGCCCTTCTCCGATGTGGGATTTTAGGTGCCAGAATCGCCACGAGGCTGAGCAGAGGCGCAGTCCCAACTCTGGATTTTTGTTTGTGATCGCCCATTCCACCGCT
>JBKJJL010000225.1:0-11699 GCA_046597875.1 Fimbriimonadaceae bacterium
GGTCCGACTATTTTATTGACGAGACATGTTTTAAACGTCTCATGAACGCTTACCGTAAACGTCTTCTCTATTTGGCTCTCAAGGATCGCGTTCCCCGTTACCGGGCAACAGGGAATATTATAGGCGACGTTTGCCCCGCTTGTCAAGGGCCCAACCCCCTTTTCAGGGATTTTTCGCGACATTTCCCAGATTTGCCCCGTCTTGATTTAATTGGGGCCAGCCGAAAACCCCCGGGATTCCATCCCCTTCGCCCGCGCCTTCGCCTGATCCGCCATCGGGCTGAGGCCGAATCGCCGAACCACCTCCAAATACGAAGCATGCGCCCGAATGGGATTTCCCAGCGCGGTCTCGCAAAGAATTCCGATCCGAAACAAGGCCGATTCGACATCGGCGGGCCGGGAAGCGGGATCGGCAATCACCAGTTCAAATAGGCGCACCGCCATCGCATACTCCCCGTTGCGTTCGAGCCGGCTCGCCAAGTCGCCCACTAAGGAAGGCGCAATCAAGCCTGGCGTCGCCGCTACCGTTCCCACACAAAATGCAATCGAAGTTGGCTCGTGCTCCCTAATCATCTTGGGTAGCAATCGAAGAAACGCGGCTTGGCAGTCGGGCTTCACTCCGTAAGGATCTCTGATCGATCGGTGCATCCAATGCAAGGCGATGAGCGAATCCTCCGGATTGGAGGCATGCATCGACGCGAGCTCACGGGAAGACAGGATGCCCAGATCGTTTACTTCGCTTAAGGTCGCTTTCGCCTCGCTCGCGTCGGCGGTGTCTCGTTGAGGACGCAGTGCGAAGGCGACAAGAAATCCTCCCAGTGCACCGCCGATATGGGCCAGATGAGCGATTCCGTCTCCCGCGCTGATGATCGCGAACACCACATCGAAACCAAGGTAGTAAAGGGCAACGCCCCACATCGGCCACACGAACACGGATGACAAGAAAAAGCCGAACCCAAACCAAAAGGCCACTTGGGCGAATGGAAACATGTACAGCGAGGCCCCTAGCAATCCCATGATCGCTCCCGAAGCTCCGAGGGATGGAATCTCGGGCTGACCGACGCTGAACATAAAGAAGTGGGCTGCCGATCCCGCAAATCCGGCCAGGAAGTAGAGGAGGAGGAACTTGCCAGTTCGTAAGCGTCCCTCAACCGCGAAGCCGAAGAGGTAGAGGAACCACATGTTTCCCAGCAGGTGGAAGATGTCTCCATGCAAAAAGATGCTCGTGATCCAGTTGACAAAGCCGGAGTTGTTGCCCGATAGGCCGAACTCCATGACGACGTCCTTTCGCGCGACCAAACCGTACTTGCTGGTCATGATGAAGATCGCGACATTGACCACGATCAGGATGATCGTTCCCCAAGGCGTAGACTCGGGCGGGTTCTTGGCTTTGAAGGGAAGGAGCATGATCGCAGACTATCGTACAGGATTCGCTTGGAAATGTCAAGCTATGGATCCCGAACCCTCATGCCTTAGTCAATGTTGTTGGAAAGGACAGGATAAACTCTTCCGAAGGAAGCACGAATGATCTCCACCTTTTTGGTCCTTGTTTTGGCAACAGCTCGCTTGCCCAGAGAGTTTGCGGCCTGGAGGATGTGTTTTGATCGAAATGGCGACATTTGCGTCGCAAACGGCGCAGGCGAAGGCCAACGAATCGTCGTTAAGGACGGTTCGACGCCAAAATGGTCACCCGATAAGAGGCGCATTGCATTCGTAAGAAAGCACGATGTTTGGGTTGTCAACGCAGATGGAAAGATGCCGCATCGGATTTTCAAATCTGGCATTGACGAGCAGATTCGCGGAATATCCTGGGGGAAGGGGCTCGCGCCGAGTCGAGGCCATTCGCCCGATCCCATACCACACGAGTCAATCTTGATCGCGCGCGGAAACCAAGTGTTTCATATCGCCGTGAACGGAAGTTCATTTGACTCTGCCACAGATTTCCCAGCCATTGATCCTCCACGTGTCGGTACCTACTTCGCTCCTGCAATTTCGCCCAATGCGTGTGATGTTGCCGTGTCCGTAGACGGCGATGCTTGGATGGCCTACGCAGATCCGAGGACAAAGCCCAGGGATGGCTGGGAGTTCACGCGGATAGCCGCGTTGGCTGTGTATGATCAACCTAGCTATCGAGTCTCGCGGGAGAACGTGTACCTTCAAGGCCTTGATTGGTCACCAAATGGCCGCATGCTGGCGTGCGGGATGGAGCGATTTGGGGGTTCGGGAACAGCCGAAGTCATCTTGTTGCGATTTGGAACAAATGGATCTCCATACACGCGCCTGAAGGGGATCCGCACCGTAACAATCGCCGAGGATGCGTATCGGCCTTCGTTCTCGCCCGATGGAAAATGGGTTTTGTGCACTTCGGTTTTTGGAAGAGGATTGATGGCAATTTCGCTGAATGGCCGCGTGAGGCATGATGTCGAACCTGATGGGCGGGACGCGGACTGGTAGGACGCCCGCTGCCCGGCTTGATTCGGGCCCCCTTTTCGTGTCCTTCGTGGTTGTGCTCCGGAAGGAACCACGAAAGGGACGAAAAAGCCGCGCAATGGGGGCAACGCCTCGCTAGTAACGCCCCATGAATTCTAGAGGAACGAGTGAGCCTCGGTACAATGAAACCCTCAAGCGGCCTCGTAGCTCAGTGGATAGAGCGCCTCCGTCCTAAGGAGGGCGCCGGGGGTTCGATTCCCTCCGAGGCCGCCACAATCTCCATTTCATTGCCGAGGCAAGCCCTAGAGATACTTAGCAATGCTAAAGGTATTTCCCTCGCAGTCCCTGACGCGGGCTAGGTCGCAAACCGTGGGAATCGTCACTTTGGGCATCGTCACGGTCCCGCCGTTCTCGACGATGATCGCGCACACGCGATCAACGTCGTCAACTGCGATAGTGCACTCAAAGTTGCCGATCAGCGTTGGAAAGGGCTCCGTTTGGCGCTTTTGAATCGCCGCGTGAAGGTCTCCGACCTGCGTCATATAGAAGCCGGGCGGGCCCCAGGCAGAAAACTGCCAGCCGAAAACGGCCCGGTAAAAGGTGATGGCACGGTCGCAATCTTCAACGTTGATCGCGAAGTGGGAGAGTGTATTTATCTGATTGGGTGATCCCATGGAGTGATTATGAGGATTTCAACTCTTGGCGTGATTCGTCATAATCGACAACAAATGTTGCAATCATGACAAGTCGCGATTCAGGTGTTCTGGTCCGCTTCTGGTCTCTAGACCATCATCGAGCGGAAGAGATTCTGTGGCCGGTGAGTCCTTGGGCAAAACTCGTTTTTGCGATGGAAGGGACGCTCCAAGTGGAAACATCGCAACAGCTCCATGTTTTGCCCCCGAATCGAGCACTCTGGGTTCGGGAGCAGGCGTCTCACCCGGCGAAGACGCTGGGTAAAGCAAAAGTCAGAACTCTGTACTTTGCTCCAACGTTTAGCGTTGATCGCCAGCAAGGATTGATAGAAGTACGCCCGTTTTTTAGAGAGTTGATCAATGAAGCTTGTCGTATCGGGCCGCTCCTTTCCAGCTCCGGGATGTCAGAAGCTTTGGCGTCTCTGCTACGTGCGGAGGTCCAATCTGCAACGTTGCTTCCGACCAGCATTCCTATGCCGCAGTCTGAATGGCTTCTGTCGTGGACAGACGAATTTTTCGAGGAGCCCGTCTCGATTCCGGCTGCTGCGTACTCGCGTCGAACGCTTGAGCGAAAACTGTTGGCTGAAACCGGCCTAACCCTGGGTCAATGGTGTAGTCAGGCACGTGCCCTTATCGGACTGCGCGTGCTAGCAACCGGCGCAACTGTCCTGGAGGCGGCGCTGGATGCCGGATTCGAAACCTCCAGTGGATTCATTCAGTCCTTTCGCAAGCAATTCGGCACGACTCCTGGAAAAATCTTGCGGACACCTCATGGGGAATGAAGTTCAGTGGATCACTACTCCACATCCACTTTCATTTCGGCACGGTGGGCACCGTCTTCAGGCTCATCAATGCTTTCTCAATGCGCGGTCCATTTTGCTTGAACCACGAGCTCATGGTGTTGCCGGCTTTTTTGCCGTAAATCCGATGGGCGTAGACGAGCGAAACGCCTGTTCCGTTCGCCATTCGAAAACGGGCAAACGACGCCTCGATGAAATCCGGACGCGGGAAAAGGACGACGATGAGGTGCTCGGCCGGGCGTGTCGCGGTTCTAGGTAACGAGGTCGTTTTTGTGACAATGCCCTTGGCGGCTTTATAATTTTCAAGCACCGCATTCGCGGTTGAGGCCAGATCTTCGCCGTTCTTTACCGCTGGATACACATTGAGCGTAATCATGTCCGCCCATTTATTGAGGTCGCCTTGCGCTTTTGGGGTGAACTCATGAAGGTCGCCCTTGGAGTAGCGGTGGACGTAACTTGCGCCCGAAAAACTGAAGGGCGCTGGCTTCTGAATGGGCATTGCCACCAGCGCGATGCCAACCAAGAACGTCATGTTCTGAGTATAGCGCCGTCAAAACACCTTC
Source organism: Fimbriimonadaceae bacterium (assembly GCA_046597875.1). GTDB lineage: Bacteria > Armatimonadota > Fimbriimonadia > Fimbriimonadales > Fimbriimonadaceae > JANJUB01. Next base: position 4,485 of record JBKJJL010000225.1, read on the forward strand.
TACGAAGCCAGGCGAATCATGTCTTCCGTCATAAGAATCGGATGGCGTCCGTCGGTGATGCAACCGCTTGGCAGGATCACCCGCTTTACGTCTAGGTTGCTCGGTACTTCGTACATAACATCCAGCATGAGTTGCTCGATGATGGCGCGCAGGGCTCGGGCTCCGGTTTTGCGTTTCATCGCTTCCTGCGCGATTTCCCGCATCGCGGCGGGCTCGACGATGAGTTCGACGCCGTCCATCTCGAAGAACTTGGCGTACTGTTTGAGGATCGCGTTCTTCGGCTCGCACAGGATTTGCACCAAAGCGTCCTCGTCAAGCTCGTCCAGCGTGGCGATGACCGGCAATCGGCCAATGAATTCAGGGATCAGGCCGTACTTCAGCAAATCTTCGGGCAGAAGCTGGCGCAGGACATTGGCTTGGCGTTCGGCTTTAATGGTCGGATTCGTGCGGAATCCCATGACGCTCTCTTTTTGGCGTCGCCGGATCATGTCTTCAAGGCCCTCAAACGCGCCGCCGCAGATGAAGAGGATGTTCTTCGTGTCGATCTGCAGATACTCTTGCTGTGGGTGCTTGCGCCCGCCTTGGGGCGGAACGTTGGCGATGGTGCCTTCGAGAATCTTGAGCAGCGCCTGCTGGACGCCTTCTCCGCTGACATCGCGCGTGATCGAGGGATTGTCGCTCTTGCGACCGATCTTGTCGATTTCATCCACATAGATGATGCCGCGCTCGCAAAGATCCTTCGCGTTCCGCGGATCCATCTGTTCTGCACTTTGGAAAAGCTTGAGGAGAATGTTCTCGACGTCTTCGCCCACGTAGCCCGCTTCAGTAAGCGTCGTCGCGTCGGTGATGGCAAACGGGACGTTGAGCATCTTCGCCAAAGTCTGCGCGAGGAGCGTCTTGCCGCTGCCCGTGGGGCCCACGAGGAGGATGTTGCTCTTTTGGAGCTCGACATCGTCCTGCTTATTGTTCGTCCGCTTGTAGTGATTGTAAACCGCTACCGCTAGCGACCGCTTGGCGACGTCTTGGCCCACGACGTAGCTATCCAGGTACGAAACGATCTCGCGAGGCTTGGCGACCCGGCCTCCCGTGATGACCGCAGACGGTTTTGCGACGGTCGCGGGCTCTTGGGACGGACGATCTCCTTCGTTCGTGAGGATGTCATTACAAAGGTCGATGCAGTCCGAGCAGACAGCACCGTGCAACCCGACAATTAGTTTTCGGACCTGCTCTTTTGTCTTTCCACAAAGACAACACTGATCTCTCCGCTCGAACGCTTTAGCCATAGCTTGTTTCTATTATCGCGATCCTGGCTCCAAAACTTTATCCACAAGGCGATAATCTTGTGCTTCTTGGGCAGATAACCAGTAATCTCGGTCGCAATCCTTGCGTACTTTCTCAACATCATGACCTGTGTGCCCGGCCAAAATGCCAAAAATCGTCTCATTTGCGCGATTAAACTCGGCGATCGCGACGTTCATGTCGGCAATCGTGCCCCGCGTTCCCGCACTTCCTTGGTGGATCATGACCCTGGCGTTCTTGAGACTGTGGCGTTTGCCCTCGGCACCGCCGGCGAGTAGAACGGCCCCCATCGAAGCCGCCATACCCACGCAGATGGTGGCGACATCGGGCTTGATAATCTGCATGGCGTCATAAATCGCGAGCCCCGCGTAGACCGAGCCGCCGGGCGAGTTGATGTAGAAATCGATCTCTTTGTCCGGGTCTTCCTTTTCCAAGAACAAGAGCTGGGCGACGAGCAGGTTCGCGACATAGTCGTCAATCTCGGTGCCGAGGAAAACGATGCGGTCCTTAAGTAGCCTCGACCAGATGTCGTAGCTCCGTTCGCCGCGCGCGGTTTGCTCGATGACGTACGGAACTCCCATTCCGACCATGGGTTGGTTGTTTGCATCCATTCGCATAAGATTATTGGTGAACGTACCCGAGCCCGGTAGAGTCGCGCCTTCCCGTTCCCATTGTTGCCGATCAATAAGCACCCGAAGTTCGGGTGATACCACCCGAATTTCGGGTAGAGCGCGGCAGCGAAGAGCCTTCGTATCGGGGCTACGGTTCACCAATCTTAGATGACCGGTCATGATGACCGGTCATTTGGCGTATAATAGGATTATGATCACGATGACGGCTACGGAATTCAAGGCGAAGTGCCTTCAGCTGCTGGACCAAGTACATGACACCGGCGAGCGGATTCAGGTAACCAAGCGAGGCAAAGTCGTCGCGGAGCTCATTCCTCCGAAGGGCGCAGAGCCAAAGAAGTTCGCTCCCCCCGGATTTGCAAAGGGCCTTTTTACGATCAACGGCGACATCATGGCTCCGCTGGATGTCGAGTGGGAAAATCTCGATTGGGAAAACCTCAATGGTGATTGATACGCACATATTCCTCTGGTATTGCCTGGGCGACCCGAGGCTCCGCAAGGAGTTGGCGGACAAACTTCAGCGCAATCCAACGGGCACGATCGTCCCATCGATCTGTTTTTGGGAGGCGATGATGCTACATCAGGGGGGACGGATTGACATGGGCTCCGATCCTGTTAAGACGATTCAGGTTCTTCTCGACAAGTCCGGCTTTATCACCCACGACCTCACCCGCGAAATCGCCGTACTTAGCCGAACGCTGACCTTCTTTCACAACGACCCCGCCGATCGATTCATCGCCGCCACCGCGTACGCGCTTGGGCAGGAACTTGCAACCGATGATATCAACATGCGCAAGCTTTCGTGGCTCAGATTCGCGTAGAGCCTTTTCGTGAACTTTCGCGGCTTTTCGTGGTTCCCATCAGAATGCCCACGCTAAACCTGAAAACCCGCCACTACGGGATGAGGCATCACTCCATCCGGATCCGGCATCGTCTTCAAAACCTCGCGCGCGTCGATAGGATCCGCGATCGGCTCATCCATGACAAGGCGTCCGTCCTTGAACCGGATAATTCGCTTGCAGTGCCTGGCCACTTCCTCTTCGTGAGTGACGATGATGACGGTTTTGCCTTGCCGATTGAAGTCTTGAAAGAGCGCCATGATCTCCTCGGAAGTTCGTGAATCCAGGTTCCCCGTGGGTTCGTCGCCGAGGATGAGAACCGGGTCATTCACGATCGCCCGGGCAATCGCGACGCGCTGCTGCTGGCCGCCCGAGAGCTCGTTGGGCTTGTGGTGTATCCGTTGGCCCAGGCCGACGGTTTCGAGAGCTTGCTTCGCTCGTTCAGAGCGATTTTTCACGCCCGCGTACATGAGCGGGAGCTCGACGTTCTTCAAAGCAGAAGTGCGGGGCAGGAGGTTGAACGTTTGAAAAACGAACCCAATGTATTTATTGCGAACCTCGGCAAGCTGATTGTCGTTCATCCGGCTCACGTCCTCGCCGTTCAGGATGTACGCGCCAGCGGTGGGGCGATCGAGGCACCCAATGAGATTCATAAAGGTCGATTTGCCCGACCCGGAAGGGCCCATGATGGCAACAAACTCGCCCGGCTCAATCGTGATGGTCGCCGCGCGCAACGCGTGGACGACCATGTCGCCCATGACGTAGTCTTTGCTCAGGTCGGTGGTGTTGATGATGGTCATGGGAGGGCGTATGGATTGCTTGGGTGGGATGGATGGGGGATGCATGGGATGCGTGGGATGTTAGAGACAGCTCACTTTATTTCTCCTAACAAACCATCCCACCCATACAATACATCCCCCATACAATCCCTGTCACTCATATCTCAGCGCAGCAATCGGTTGGAGGCTGCTGGCCCGGATGGCTGGATACAAACCAAAGAACAAGCCAACGAATGCCGAAAAGCCGAATGCTAATAGGATAGACGCTGTGCTGACAACGGGCGGGACTTTTAGCGCAGACGCGACGAGCGCAACCGCGCCTACGCCGAGAATAATGCCGATGATTCCGCCGGTAACGCACATCACGACGCTCTCCAAAAGGAACTGGGCAAGGATCGTCTCGCGGCGCGCACCGATTGCTTTTCGCAATCCGATCTCACGGGTCCGCTCGGTGACGCTGACGAGCATGATGTTCATGATCCCGATTCCGCCAACCAGCAGCGAGACCGAAGCGATACCGGCTAAAAGCATACTGAGAAGCTTTGTCTGCGACTCCATTTGCTCGATGATGTCTCCCTGATTCATGACGCGGAACAGAGGTTCGCCGCTCGCGTTTTTCCTCGTCTTCATGAGCGTGTCCTCGATCTGGCCTTGAGCTACGATCATCAACTCACTGTTGAGCGTCTGGATCATGATTTGATCCAAATTGGTCTTACCCAGGAGTCGAGTTTTGGCGGTGGATAGCGGAATGTAGATCTGGTCGTCCGGATTCATCATGCCGCTGCCGCCTTTATAAGCGATAACGCCCGTAACCTCAAAGGTCTGATTCTTAATCTTGATCCTTGCACCGACTGCGTTGCCATCTCCAAAAAGCTCTTGGTATGCGGTCCAGGCGAGGACGCACTTGCGCTCCGCCATCGCTTCGTCTTCTCCGGAATACCAAACGCCCTGGTGCATCTTCGTTGCATTTCGGATGATCGCCACCTGAGGTTCCGCTCCCGCGATCTGAGTGAAGTGGGTCTTGCTGCCGTTTTTCACGTTCGCACGGCCAGATACAACCCCGGTAATCAGCGTTACCAAGGGCACATTATTTTTGATCGTCTCGATATCTTCGTCCCGGAGAACAGGAGGATCGGTCATCCCGCCGCTGACATTGCCCCGACGCCAGTTCGGGAACACCGTGAGCATGTTGGTGCCCATGCGTTGGATGTTCGCCAGTGATTGTTGCTTCGTACCTTCGCCGATGCCGATCATCGCGATGACGGAACCGACGCCGATGACGACGCCGAGCATCGTGAGGGCCGACCTCAGCTTGTTGGCCGTTATCGCCCTTAGTGCACTGACAATACTGTCTTTCCAGTTCATCTTCCGCCTCCCTTGGTAGCGCCACCGCCAGCCGTCGCACCTGATCCACGCGAGTTCATGCGGGGTCCGGTGCTCCCGCCCGCGAGACCGCCGCCTTGCTGCGCCGCAGTCATCTGCTCTTGAACTTTTCTCAGTTCGGCGAGGTCGATCTCGGCGATAACAACTTCCTCTCCTACTTGGAGCCCTGAAAGGATTTCTACGCCGTCATTGCCCGTCTCACCCACTTCTACATCCTTACGAATCGGATTGAGCTTGTCGGGACCCTTAACCCGCACGTAAGACTTCCCATTTTCCGACTTAACCGCCTGCGAGGGGACGACCATGACGTCCTTCTTCTCGAGGGTGATGAACTCGCAAGACGCATTCATGCCGGGCAAGGCTCGGGTTTTTGAGCCCGGGAGAACTTTGACCCGGACCTTCACGGCGGTGATGTTGTTTGCCGTAACCGCAGCCGGAGAGATGCGGGACACGATGCCATCGAACGGCTGGCCTGGGAAGGCTTCGGTGGTAATACGGACACGCTGATTCAAAGCAACGGCACCGACATCGGCCTCGTCGACCGCGCATTCAACGAAAAGTTGGGTTGTATCGCTGAGCTGGACGAGGCTGGTGCCTTGGCTGAACGTGCTGGTACCCGGCGGGATGATCGTCCCTTCTTCCAAGTACTTGAGCGTCACAACACCATCGCGAGGAGCGACGACCGTCGTGCTATCCAACTGAACCTTCGCGTTCTCAACGGAAACTCGGCTTCGGGTTGTACTGGCGACGGCGGCGTCCACTTCGCTGCTGCGAATGCGGTTATTGCGTTCGTTATCCTTGGCCCGCTGAACGGCGATCGTCGCCTGCTCCACGGCAATGCGGGCCTGCCTCAGGTCTTGCTGAGACATCGGAATCTGAGATTGGTTCGCCTTCGCCTGAGTTAAGGCTGCCCGGGCCTGATCTACAGATAATTCTTGTGATTTCAACCCGGTATCAACCTCGCGGTTGATCGTTTCGCTGCGCTGTTTGGCGATATTGTGCTGCGCCTCGGCGGACCGAAAGTTTGCTTGCGCCTGTTCCAAAGCTGCTTGACTGGTGAACCCGAGAGCGAGCAGTTCCTTTTGGCGAGCGAGTGCAGCCCGAGAAGCCTCGAAGGCGGCTTGGCTGCTGGCGAGCGTTCCCGTCGCGTCCCTTCGCAACTGCGGAGCGGTCACCGTCTTGTACCGGTCAAGGGATTGCAAGGCCGAATCATGGGCTGCTTGGGCTGAGGCCAACTGGCTTGAAGATAGGGCAGGTTGCCGCTTGACTTCCAGTTCCATAGAGGCCAGCCTCGAACGAGCGGCGCTGAGGGCTGCTTGGGCGTCGGCGACCGAGGTCCTGTTTGTGGCGACAGTTAGTTCAAAGTTTGTCCGAGCCTGGGCGGCACGAGCTTGAGCAGAGCGGAGGTCGGCGTCGGCTTGCTCGAAAACGGCCTGGGTATCCGAGGGATCGATAAGGGCCAGGACGTCGCCTTTTTTGACAATGGAACCCTCCTCGACCGCGAGCTTGACGACCTTTCCGCCTGCCTTCGACTTCACGTCTACCGTGGTCAGGGCGACAATTTGTCCCGTCGCCGAAATAGATCGCGAAACGGTTCCTTTCTCAACTTTCGCATAGCGAAATTCGATTTCCTGCTCGTCGCCGTTGCCTCGGCCAAAGAACCACCATCCTCCGAGGAGACCGATAGGAACTGCAATCAAGAGGGCTTTTTTCATCGTAAAAATAGGGTGGCAGGGTAGGGCGCGGAGCCCGCAGGGGGGCCTTCCAATAAAGCCCCGGCATTCCTACGCAGAAAGCCGGTGCAAAATCTCCCACGGTTCTGGAGGTTTTACTCTATCACAACCGCGGCGGTCGCACCGCACATTCATGGATTAGCTAAAGTCAGTCCTCTAACTGTGATGATCAGATTCGCTCTCTTGCGAATCATGTTAACATAGATGCGTCAGGAGGTTTCCATGCGACGTACACTTTCCCTCGCCCTTCTCGTCACCCTCGCCGTCCAAGCGCACGCTCAGCTCACGCTGCCGTATTCCGGCACCGATGCCACCGCTACCCTGTCCTCGTTCCAGATTACGAAATCGGGGAGTGCGGGACGGGCCAACACGCTCTACATTTCCAATGCGTCGAACACGTCCGACGTGCTGCTCGTGAACACCGTCGGCCTTGGACGGGCGGCGTACTTTACGATCACGAACGCCGCGAACAACCAGATAGCGCTGCGAGCGGATTCGAACGGCTCGGGAACGAGTATGTTCGGCTTCATGACGGGCACGGGCAGAGCAGGGT
>JBKJJL010000156.1:0-5304 GCA_046597875.1 Fimbriimonadaceae bacterium
GATCTCGAAAAGATCAGCGCTGCTGGTAAGCACCTCCTGGCGCTCATCAACGATATTCTCGATCTGTCGAAGATCGAGGCTGGCAAGATGGAACTGTTTCTGGAGAGCTTCGACATCGCTCGGATGATTGAAGAAGTGGCCTCCACCATCCAGCCAATCGTTGAGAAAAACTCCAATACGCTGCATATTGAGATCGCGCCGGATTTGGGCGAGATGCACGCCGATCAAGTGAAAGTGCGACAGGCACTTTTCAATCTGTTGTCCAACGCAGCGAAATTCACGCAGCAAGGTAACGTCACTCTGGAGGCTGGACGCCGGGTGATGGACGGCGCGGAGTGGATCGTGTTTCGGGTGACCGACACGGGCATCGGCTTGAGCGCAGAACAAATCCTCAAGCTCTTCCAGGATTTCACTCAGGCTGATGCGTCAACCACGCGAAAATTTGGCGGCACTGGACTGGGGCTTGCGCTAACCCGCCGCTTCAGCCAAATGATGGGAGGCGACGTCACGGTTCACAGCGTTCCGGGAGAGGGCAGTATCTTCACGATTATCTTGCCCGCAACTGCAACAGAAGTGAAGCCCGAAATAGCCACTTCCAGTTCCTTGATTGTTGCCCCAACCAGCGGAGATGCCACGGATGACCAGCCGCTAACGGATAACTGCGTTTTGGTTATCGATGATGATTCCGTTCAACGTGACCTCTTAGAGCGTTTTCTGGACAAGGAGGGATTTTGCGTCCGCACTGCTGAGGGGGGGGAAGAAGGATTGCGCCTTGCCCGTCTACTCCTGCCGGTCGCGATTACCTTGGACGTGATGATGCCAGATATGGATGGCTGGAGCGTGCTTTCGGCGCTCAAAGCCGACCCCGCTTTGTGCGGCATTCCCGTTATCATGTTGACGATGGTGGATGAACCCGAACGAGGGTTTGCGTTAGGTGCCGCCGAATACGCGACGAAGCCAGTGAATCGTAAGGGCCTCTCGCAGATTCTTAAGAAATACGCGTGCCCGAACCCGCCCTGTCCAGTACTCCTTGTCGAGGATGATCCGGCCTCACGTGCCATGACGCGCAGTATTTTGGAAAAGGAAGGTTGGAAGGTCAGCGAGGCCGAAAATGGGCTCGTCGCGATGGAGTCTATGGAGCGAGACCGGCCCTGCCTCATTTTGCTCGACCTCATGATGCCAGAGATGGATGGCTTTGAGTTCGCCGATCAGGTGCGCAAACGCCCCGAATGGCGCTCAATTCCCATCGTCGTAGTAACCGCGCGCGATCTGAGCATTGAGGAGCGGCGACGTCTCAACGGATATGTCGAGAAGATTGTCCAGAAGGCGGGAGGTTCCCGAGAGGCATTATTACATCAAGTGCGCGATCTGCTGCATGACTGGACTAGACCTCCTGCCCCTATTTGAAAGCCATGCCAAGAATTTTATTAGTAGAGGACAACGAGATGAACCGCGACATGTTGTCGCGCCGTCTAATTAGGAAGGGCTACCAGGTCGACCTAGCTGTTGATGGCCAGAGCGGCGTCGAAATGGCCCAAACTCAAGCGCCGGATTTGATTCTAATGGACATGAGCTTGCCCGTGCTCGACGGCTGGGAAGCAACACGTCGCCTGAAGGCAGATGGGGCCACCCAGCACATTCCCGTCATTGCTCTCACCGCGCACGCAATGTCCAGCGACCGCGATAAGGCTCTGGAAGCTGGTTGCGATGACTATGACACCAAGCCGGTAGAGCTGCTTCGTCTGCTAGCCAAGATTGAGGCTCTCCTGGGCCAGGACCCGAGTGACGGTGTCCACGCCGGGAATATGGAACTATGATGGAACTGACCACCGACGAACAGCCTCGGCACCACCTGCCGCCGCAACTAATCCACGAACTGCGCACGCCCCTTAATCAGATTATCGGCTATTCAGAAATGCTAGCCGAACAGGCTCGCGAGGGCGGGCAAGATGACTTCGTGCTGGACTTGGAGAAACTGCGCAAGGCGGGTCTGCGCTTGCTGGAGATCATCAGCGACAATTTCGATGCGGCCCTCGCTCCCGTCCAAGGCCCGTTGGATGTAGCACAAGTTACAGAGCAGTTAACTCCGACCACGGAGTTTACGGCAGTAGGGCCCGCAATTGAACCTGCGACCTACACCGAAGGGAGATTGCTCGTGGTGGATGATAACGAAGGCAATCGTGACGTTTTAACTCGCAGGTTGGAAAAGCAAGGCTATACCGTGGTCAATGCAGAAAATGGACGGCAGGCGCTAGAAATACTTGGTGCAGCCACCTACGATATGGTGTTGCTCGACATCATGATGCCGGAGTTGGACGGATACGAGGTCCTTAAGCGCATAAAGGCCGACGAGCATCTGCGGCATATTCCCGTCATCATGATTTCTGCACTTAGCGAGATGGAGTCCGTCGCCCGTTGCATTGAAATGGGTGCCGACGACTATCTGCCAAAACCTTTCAATGCGGTGCTGCTCAAAGCTCGGATCGGTGCCAGCTTGGAGAAAAAGCGCCTGCGGGATCGAGAGGTCCACCTTTTTGAGCAGCTCCAGCAGAACTACGAGCATTTGCAGAGGCTCCAGAGGCTACGTGACGACCTGACGAATATGATTGTTCACGACCTGCGAACACCCTTAGGTTCCGTGATTACGGGAATGCAGACGGTTGGCCTCCTCGGGACCCTGACCAACAAGCAACAGGAAATGATGGATATTGCCCTTAAGGGCGGTCAGACTTTGTTGGGCATGATTAACGATCTGCTCGATGTGGAGAAATTGGAATCTGGCTCTATGGAGCTTGAGTACTCCATGGTGTCCTCCGATGCGCTTATCGAGGCCGCTGTCGGTCAGGTCGCTACGCTTGCCGAGGGAAAACAGTTGGTGCTCCGTCAGCATATCGCAGCAGATCTCCCTCAGCTACTTGGCGATGAACATAAGCTTTGCCGCACGTTGGTCAATCTCTTGGGGAATGCCATAAAATTCACGCCTCCCGGCGGGACGGTGACGGTAGGCGCGCGGCAAATCGAAGAATCGATCCAGTTTTCGGTAACCGACACCGGCGAAGGCATCCCAGCCGATGCCTTCGACCGAATCTTTGAGAAGTTCGGCCAAGTCGAATCTCGGGAAGGTGGCCGACATATGAGCACCGGGCTCGGCCTCACTTTCTGCAAGCTCACCGTCGAGACACATGACGGCCACATCGGGGTTAAGAGTACGCCCGGTCAGGGCAGCACCTTTTGCTTTACGATTCCGCTCTCGCCCACATTTTGACGGAGCGAGAGTGGCGTGTTACGAACTCCTTTGTCACCGGAATCTGAAGCGAAAAAAGAAACGGCTCGTGCCCGAAAACCCTGCTATCGAAGAGTCCCAACGAGGGGAAGAAAACCTGGTCGGGGCGACACGATTCGAACGTGCGACCTCTTCCACCCCATGTATGAGGAAGCCCTCCAACGACGTCAAATAACGTCCGAAAAACACCCCTGTAGCCTAGTTCATTTCTGCCTACATCTGACAACATCAGGCGTTGTCAATCGAGGTGGGTGTACAAGAAGGTGTACACTATCAACATGGCAGGAAAACGAGCAGACGGCGAAGGCGCACTCTTTCAGCGAAAGACCGGTAGACACAAGGGCAAGTGGATCGCCCGTGTTCCGATCGGCAACGACGAGAACGGCCACATCAAGAAGGTCTCCTACCAGTTCAAGACCCAGGCCGAGGCCAAGGACAAGCTCCGCGACGTCCTAAACGACCTAGCCAAAGGGCGCCAACCGATCACCAAGAGCCAACGCCTTGAGGATTACCTAGACGCATGGCTGGAGCAAAGGGTCAAGCCGAACAAATCACCCAACACCTACGACCGCTATCGGAGCGCCGTCACCGTCCACATCAAGCCCGACGCGATCTCCAAGCTCGTTCTCCCCGAGATCAGGGTCTCCCATGTCCGCGACTTACTCGCCCGAAGAGCGAAAGCGAAAGCCGGCGATGCAACCCTCTTCAACATCCGCGCAACGCTATCCGCGGCAATGCAACAAGCCGTAAGGGACGAGCTGATCCACGAGAACCCCGTTCGCAAGAGCGAGTCCCCGCGTCAGACCGACAAAGCCATCAAGTACCTTGATCTGAAGCAAGTCAAGATGCTCGTCGATGCATCCGCCGACCACGAAGTCGCGACCCTCGTTCTCACCGCCATCTACACCGGCATGCGCATGTCAGAACTTGTCGGCCTCACCTGGGAAAAGATCGACTTCAAGCGCAATACCATCACCATCGACCAGCAGCTACAGCGGCACGAGAAGGCTTTCTATCTCGCACCCCTAAAAACCCGAGGCGGCCGTAGGACGATCCCGATGGCATCCGCCGTCGCCGACAAACTCAAAGTGCTGAAGGGCGCGACTGTCCTCGCCTCCGACCTCGTGAAACCCGCCATCTCCGGTCTCGTGTTCGCCGCCCCGTCAGGCCAGCCGTATCACCGCAAGACGATCCTCTCCCTCACAAACGCGCTGATGAAGAAAGCCGAGGTTCCCGAGATTGGCTTCCACGCCCTCCGCCATACGTGCGCCAGCATCCTGATCAACGGCGGTGCCGACGCCCTTCGCGTCCAAAGGCAACTCGGTCACAGTAGCGTCCGCATGACCCTTGAAACCTATTCCCACTTGTTCGAGGAACGCTTACAAGGCAATATCGACATTATTGACCAAGCATTGGGAGCTCCGACGGAGACGAAATAGGTTCCGCCCAAAGGAGTACGCCTGGCAACCTGACAAATCTGCAGGCGTATTTGGGCGCGATAAATTGCGATAGTTGTGCTACAAATCCCGAAACCCACAACTTTCTTTCCCCATTATACGTTATAAAATGTATAGTGGCATGGGAAACTCGGAACGGGCACCTCTACTTCTACGCCAAAGTGCGTGTCGGAGACAAAGTCGTCAGCCAATACTGCGGAAAATCTGAACCCCCGCCCCCCAAACCAAACAACAAACAGGAGCAAGCACAATGGGAACAACTCGAAACCGAACTCGACCAGCGACAGCGGGCCATAACCCAACTCCTAACGAGCCAAGGACTGCACCGGCAGAACTGGGGAAGGTGGAGGAAGAAAAGAAGCTCACCCGGGCAACTCTAGACCCACTCATAGACCGAGCCCAAAAGGGCGATAAAGAGGCCCTGAAAGCCATAATCCCGCACTTCGCCAGCAAGACCCTGAAGCAGCTAAAAGGCATGAGTCCCGACGGCAAAGTACGCCGCCTCATCGCGCGCCAAACGAATCCGGAAAGCGCCCTGCTTAGCCAGTACATCGACGAGCGACA
>JBKJJL010000297.1:0-3160 GCA_046597875.1 Fimbriimonadaceae bacterium
TCGATTGCGGATTCCGGCACAGGTGATTGGATATTTCCCGCAAGAGAATCGCCTCACCCTGAACATCGGCACTCGGCAGCTCGTTAAGGCGGGGCTCCCGGTTGTCTCCGCGGACGGATTGGTCGGCATCGTGCAAACCTCCGATGCAAATAGCTGCCAGGTGCAACTCCTTTCGTCGCCTCCTCCCTTCAAAATCGGGGCAAAAGTCTTGCGGAATCCCCCTTCGGTCGGTCTGATGCACGGCGAAAGTATCGACCGCCTCAGCGTCGAGTTCATGGATTTGAATACCCCGATCGAGGTCGGGGATTGGATCGTCACTTCGGGCTTTTCCGAGCTGATTCCCGCGGATATTCCGATTGGGCGCGTGGTCCAGGTTCGTAAGGACGACGAGTTTGGGACGCGGGCGGCCCAAGTCTTTCCCGCGGTAAGTCTCGGTCGTGTTCGCGACGTGGTGGTGCTGCGTTGAAAACATTCGGGGTAGTTGCCCTGGTGCTTTGGATTTGCGCCGTTCTCCAGTTCGGGCTGGCGCGCTACTTGGCGGTTTTCGGGGCAGAACCGGACTTCCTGATGGTCGCGGTTGTGACGATTTCCTTATGCCTTCCACGCGCTCCGGGAGCAGCCACTGGATTCGTCGCCGGCGTCATTCAGGGAGCCCTCGTTGGGGCGAGCTTGGCCCACTACGCGATTAGCCGGATCATTGCCGGGTTCGTTTCGGCTTGGTCGCGAGGTTTGCGATTTGAACTCACCGCCGCCGCGGTCGGCCTGACTGCTGTGAGTGTAACCATTTTTTCGGGCCTGATCTTCTTGTTCACGGCCGCCCCACCCGGCATTGTAGGCTACATGGGAGATACAATTGGTACTGCGATGTACAACGGCGTTCTCGCGATGCCGCTGTATGCGCTCTTGAAGAGGGTGCTTCACCCTACGGTCCGATAAACATGAGCGAACACGTTGATGTCTTACAAATGGCTCGCGACCAGCTTAAGGTCGCCGCGAACTATCTTCAACTCGATGAAGGCCTTCATGAGGTCCTCTCCAGGCCGAAACGACAGCTAATTGTCTCGTTCCCAGTTGTGATGGACGATGGCACGGTGGAGTGCTTCGAGGGCTATCGAGTTCAGCATAATTCGACGCGTGGACCGACCAAGGGCGGAATCCGCTATCACCAAGACGTCGATGTTCATGAGACCACCGCTTTGGCGATGTGGATGACTTGGAAATGTGCCGTTGCGAACCTGCCCTATGGTGGAGCGAAGGGGGCCGTTAAGGTCAATACGAAGCGCCTTTCGAAGCGTGAGCTTGAGAAGCTGACGCGACGATTTGCGACTGAGATCAACATCGTGATCGGTGAGCGTGGCGATATTCCCGCTCCCGATATTGGAACGAACGCGCAGGTAATGGCTTGGATCATGGATACGATCTCCATGCAGTGCGGCTACACGATGCCTGGCGTTGTAACCGGGAAGCCGGTCGAACTCGGCGGCTCGTTGGGCCGGGTTGAAGCTACGGGCCGGGGAGTTGTCATCAGTGCGGGTGAGGCTTGCAATAAGCTTGGAATGAGCATGCATGGCTCTCGCGTTGCGGTTCAAGGCTTTGGAAACGTTGGTTCGGTGGCGGCGATGCTTGCCGAGGGCCAGGGCGCGAAGGTTGTCGCGGTTAGCGACGCACGCGGTGGCATTTACAATGAAAATGGACTTCCGGTAGCCGAGCTTTACCATAAATACAGTGGCATGGACGGCGGCATTTTGAACTACAAGGAAGGCACTCAAGTCTCTAACTCCGAACTGCTGGAACTGCCGTGCGACATTCTCATGCCAAGCGCGATTTCAGGGCAGATCACGAAGGACAACGCCGACAAGATTCACGCCAAGCTGGTGGTTGAGGGTGCCAACGGGCCGACGACCCCGGAGGCCGATAAAATTATGTCGGACAAGGGCATCTTGGTCGTGCCGGACATCCTTGCCAACGCAGGCGGTGTTATCGTGTCGTACTTCGAGTGGGTTCAGGACCTGCAGAACTTCTTCTGGGAAGAGATGGAGGTCAACAACAAGCTTGATAAGCACATGAAGCATAGCTTTGCGCACGTGTGGGAGACGCGCGAGGTGTACAAGACGGATATGCGGCAGGCGGCGATGATCATCGCGGTGAAGCGGGTCGCGGATGCCACAGTAATGCGCGGCATCTTCCCCTAAGGGACTGTGGCGGGGACACTCCTGTCCCCGTTTGCCTCTTTCAGAGCCAGGACCCTTATGATGCCCGCGAGGTCTTCATAGGATTCGTCTAGGTGCCAGCCCTCCATACGAAATATGTCTGCGACCGGTTGGGCTTGGCTGGCGCCAATCTCGATTAGCATTTCTCCATCCGTCGCTAGCCTGCATTTCAAGAGGGCAAGGCGTCGGTAGATGTCAAGTCCTTCGGGGCCCGCATAAAGGGCATCACTCGGTTCGTGTTCGACGCCTTCGCCGATGAAATCTCCTTCTGCGACATAAGGCGGGTTTGAGACGATGAGGTCGTACTGACCATTATCTTTTGGTAGGAGGTCGGCATGGTGGAACGATAGATTGGCCCCATGCGTCGCGGCATTCTCGCGGGCTACTGCCAACGCGGATTCCGAAATGTCCGTTGCATCGACAATCCAATCGCGGCGTTCCAGCTTTAGCGTGATCGCGATTACGCCGGAGCCAGTTCCGATGTCTACCACTCTGATGTTCCTTTCCTGCGGCATCCGAAGTAAGGCAGTCTCGACGAGAAGCTCAGTTTCCTGACGCGGTATCAGGACGGCAGGGCTTACCGTGAAGCGCCTTCCGTAGAACTCGCGCCATCCAAGTATGTAGGCTAAAGGTTCCCCGCAGAGTCGCCTTTCAAGGAGCCAGTTTAGAGGTTCTTGAATCACGAGCTCTGGATGAGCGAGTACGTAGCTCCTTTCCCGCCCGAGTGCCGCAGCAGCTAGTACTTGAGCTTCTAACACGGCGCTCTCAATGCCTTTGCCGCGAAGAAGTTCAGCGGCTTTAGGCAACCACTCGCCTAGAGTCATCGGTCCCCGATGTTCTGGCGCAACTCATCTTCCGCTTCTCGCACAGATTTAAGCTCTTGCAGCGTTTGGCTGATCGCCAAGCGAGAGCGCAGCTTGTCCGTACCTGCTTCGGCACCCGAAGAAATG
>JBKJJL010000085.1:0-4540 GCA_046597875.1 Fimbriimonadaceae bacterium
GGAGGTGAGCCAGGCTTCTTCGCCGCAAGCTTGCTCGTGTCCTTCACCGCCGCCTCGGTGTACACATTCCGTGCGTTCCAGAGCAGGTATTCCTCGTAGCCGAGTTCCTTCGACGCCTTGATCTGCGCCTGCACCTGGGCGACTCCGTAGCCGAAAAAGTCTTGAAGCCAGGGCCGAATCGCCTTTCCAGGCAACCTTTCCTTAAAATCCGCGAGGCTCTTCGATAAGATCAAGTAGGGCGAATTCGACGGGTCCTTCACGCCATATTCCCCCTTCGCGTAATGCGAGGGATAAACCATCGGGCAAAGCACGTCGAAGGGCGCCGCAATCATGTCCAACTCTTGGCCGATTCCCTGGTCCGAACGCGAACTGCTGATGATTCCAAACAGGTCTGCACTAAAAACGGCCTTCCGCTTTCGAACGCGCTCGCCAATAAAGTTCGCAAAGGCAGCCACCACATCTTGCGGCTTCGCATTCTGATCTGGGTATGACTTCTTCGCCGGGAATGCCTGCGTCGATGCCTTTCCCTCGCTGGGAAATCGAACATAGTCAAGCTGGATCTCCGGAAAACCTTGATCCAGCGCGTAATCCACAACTGCGGCAATATACTCCCAGTTCTTCTTGTTGTAGGGGTCGAGCCAGGTGTAACCCGCCCGGTCCTTCCAAACGCCACCGGAGGTCTTGTTTACGGCGAGATGCGGGTATTTCTTCGGAACGTAGTTGTCGCGAAAACAAGCGATCCTCGCGATTGGATACGTGCCGTGGGCGAGGAGCTTGGCCATCACCTTCTTGCCGTTTACAATCGCCACCGTCGTGGCACCGCATTCGTCGCTCAGCTTGATCCCCATTCCCTTCCAGTAGTTCTGCCCGGCGTCTCGAACGTCAATGACGAGCGCATTCAGTTCGGTTCGGTCCAACATCGCGAGAACTTTGTCCAGCTTTCGGGTCGATCCGGCCGACCACGCGGTGAGGTAAATGCCGCGAACTGCCCCCGGTTTCTTGAAGGGCGAGGGAGGGGGTTCCGGCTTGGCGACCTTTGGTGGTGGCTTCACGTGTGGCTTTGCAGTTGGCTTTGGCTTTCCGGCGCAACCAATGATCGTCAGGGACAAGCCGCATAATAGGAGGGGACTGTGAAGCTTCATTTTGTATTCGTTTTTGGATCGCTGCTCATGCTTTTGGGATGCAGCCAAACCCCTTCTCCAGCCGCCCCGCCACCCAATGTGACGAAGGCGCCGGCACAGCCTGCCAAGGCCCGAGTCTCGAACCGACCGGGCAATCCGGATGGAAGTGTCCTTATTGTGGAATATCACAAGATCGCAAAGGAAGAGGCAAGGTGGGATCGGTCGATAATTCGCTTTAAATCGGACCTTGAACGCCTCTACAGAGCCGGTTTTCGTCCAGTGACCCTCGGGCAGTACCTGGATGACAAGATGGACCTCGCGCCCGGCGCCTCGCCGATTGTGTTTACTTGGGACGATTCTCATCCATCTCAGTTCAAGCTGCGAGATGATGGATCGCTTGATCCAGATTGCGCGCTAGGCATCTGGGAAGCATTTGCGAAGGAGCATCCCGACTTCCCAATCCGCGCGAACTTCTACATCCTTCCCGACTCTGGGCCATGGGGGCAACCGAAGTTGGTGGATACAAAGTTCGGGATGCTAAAGGAATGGGGATGCGAGGTCGGGAGCCACACGATCACGCATCGCCAACTTTCCAAGATTTCGGAAGCCGAGGTGAAAAAGGAGCTCTCTGCCGCGATTGATTATATTGAATCGAAAGGATTCTCATGTGATTCCATTGCGCTGCCTTACGGAATCTCTCCGAGGAACAAGGCGCTCTTGAAAAGTTTCACTTTGAATGGCAAGAACTATACGCATCGGGCGGCTCTCCTCGTCGGTGCGAATCCGGCTCTTGCGCCCAGTTCTGCAAAGCGTGATCCGATGCGGTTGCCGCGGATCCAATCAATCGAAGGCGATTACGGCCTTACGTTCTGGCTTGACAAGATCGACAAGGGCGACGTGAAGCCCTATGTTCAGCCTTAGGAGAAGTGTCACAATCTTCCCGATGGCGACCGCAGCGCGCGGATTCAAAGCGGTTCGGGTTTACCTCGACATGATCAAGATCGAGCACTCGGTCTTTGCCCTGCCTTTCGCGATGATTGGCATGATGGAAGCCAGCTTGGCGAGTCGGAACACACCCTGGCCAGGTCTGCCGATTTTCCTCTGGATCGTCGTCGCTATGGTCACCTGTCGCGCGGCGGCGATGGCCTTCAATCGGATTGCCGACCGCGATATCGACGCCCTTAATCCACGCACGAAAATGAGGGCGATCCCGTCGGGGATGTTGCGGTTGAAGCAGGTTAACATCCTGTTCTTCGTCAGTTGCGCGCTGTTTGTATTCGCGGCGGCGATGCTCAATCCACTGGCCCTCATGCTCAGCCCGGTCGCGCTCGGGGTAACGCTCTTTTACAGCGTCACCAAGCGATTCACCCCTTTGTGCCACGTGATTCTTGGATTCAGCCTCGGCATCGCCCCCGCCGCATCTTGGATCGGAACGAACGGCACGCTGGACCCCCGCATTCTCTGGTTCACAGCCGCCGTCACGTTCTGGACGGCGGGATTCGACACGATCTACGCGCTCCAGGATGAGGAATTTGATCGCGAGCAGGGATTGCGATCCTTGCCCCAGGCGTTGGGTAAGTCCCGCGCGCTCGTCGTTAGTCGCGTTTTTCACGTTATGGCGGTGGCTTCCCTTGTTTTGGGGGCTTGGCAACTTGGGGTTGGCTCGTGGTTCTACGCGGGGATCGCTGCCGCTGCGGCCCTTTTGGTGTATGAGCAGAGCCTCGTTAAGGCAGACGACTTGAGTCGGGTGAATATGGCGTTTTTCACCTTGAACGGATTTGTTTCGATTGGATTGTTTGCATTTGCGCTGGTTGATGTCTTAACCCGGAGCCGCGCATGAACGAGGAGATGTTCGGGGGATTCTTGAAGGGTGGAATCGCTACTTGCCTCGTTATGGCCTTGCTCTCAACCCTCCTCCGCTGGAAGAAGTTTGGGCCCTCTGCCCTCGTCCTCGGAGCCGCGTTCGGGGTCTTCTCATTGCTGCTCTTCGGATTTCAGGAAGGGTGGCCCCAGAGCCGCATTATCAGCGTAGGCGTTGTTCTCGTAATTCTCCTCGCCGCGGACGCGATGCTCCGCTCCAACGCGGATTTGAAGCGATGAAGATCGGCATAGTCGGAGCCGGCGCTGCGGGCCTTTATGCCGCACTTCTTTTGGAAGAGGCTGGACATAACGTGACGGTTATGGAGTCCAGAAATCGAGTTGGCGGCCGGATATGGACGGTGGATAACGCGTACGATGCAGGGGGAGAGTGGCTTGATGCCGACCATGCGCGTGCGCTCGGCCTTTGCGCCCGATTTGGGCTCGAACTACGGGCCGCGCAAGGCCCCCGCTGGGTGCAATACCTCGGTGAACGGTGCACGACCGATGCGTTATGGCCGGACGTGATCGAGAGCGAACAGCGCTTTGAATCAGAAGCCCGTCGGTTGGCCACGGAATATGCGCCATCCAAAAACCAGAATCTCAAAACGCTCGCCGATCTCATTACCGCTACCGCCACCAGCGAACGCGGAAAGTGGTGGTTGACCGCAAACTATCGATCCGACGAGGGGGACGAACTTGAGCTAATCGGTCTGGACGGATGGTTGCACTTCTACCGCAACTACCTTGAGCGACAAGGCGGCGAACTGAGCGCTTTCAGTCTCAAGCAGGGCATGGGCCAACTGACCGACGCGTTGGCAAAGAGTCTGAAGTCGAAAGTCCGCACGACACACTTTGTCGACGTCATCGAGCAACACGGCGACCACGTGATCGTGGATCAGGAAGCCTACGACCGCGTGATTCTCGCCGTCGCGCCCAACGCGATGCACCACATGAGCATCATGATGAGCGAATCAAAGCGAAAAGCGTTTGAAGCTTCGCAACTAAGTTGCACCATCAAGATCGCGTTCGAGTTCTCCCATCCTTGGTGGAAAGATCACGACTGGAACGGAAGTATGTTTGTGGATGGCATGGCGCAGCAAGTCTGGGATGGTTCTCGAGGTGAGCGTGCAGTCCTCATCGCCTACATCTGCGGAGAATCAGCGCAAAGGCTCAGCTATATTTTTGATCGGCTGCCTGGTGAGCCCCGACGCGTGTACAAGGAGCGGAACGGCGAGGTGCCCGTCCGAGCAGACGACTTATGCCGAATGCTTTTGCCCTCGTTCGAGCGTATCGACCCCCGCGTCCACGAATACTTCGTCCAGGGATGGATGCACGATTGGATGTTGACAGACGGAGGCGGATTTTCCTACATGGCTCCCGGATTTCTCGATGAGCATGCCCCCCACCTGGCCACGCCCGAGGGTCGAATCCACTTCGCCGGGGAGCACACTGCCAAGATGTGGCCCGGTTTCATTGAAGGCGCCCTCGAAAGTGCGGAAAGGGTCGTATGCGAAGTGCTGGAGAGTTAGCCCTTACTCTTCGCCATCCAGGAATTTCTG
>JBKJJL010000097.1:0-3270 GCA_046597875.1 Fimbriimonadaceae bacterium
GGCTGATCGCGCCTCACGCCCGCTAACTCCTGCCGAGACTTCTGCGCTGTTTCGAACTTGAGGCCATTTCGCGACACTTCCTGCCCGTGATAGAATCCTCACAAATGCAGCGGAAGACGGTCGCCGGTTCTGCGAGATTCGTCAGCAAGAACTTTGATGGCCAGGAATCCGTAAAAGTCCTCGTTTGTGCCTCCTTCCTTATGATGATCGGACTGTGGCTCATCGTAGAAGTAGTCGAGTTCTGATCCCGGAATGTGACATTTCACGTCTCGAATGTGACATTCGCCCTCTCGAATGCGGCATTTCACGTCTCGAATGCCAAGGCCGAACTCGCGGCGTATCGCAACCCGATTGCTTAGCGAGAAGGTGGCCACTCAACCCACGAGCCTTTGAGTACGTGGATGCGCCAGGTCGGCCACTTAACCACCAGCAGAGGAATGAACGAACCGAGTCCGAACTTCGAAACACGCAATGACACATCTGTGATGAAATCGAGCCGCTGAATTTCTATACCCAGTTGGGCTTCGCGAAGCGTTAGTGAGAGTTCGCCGCCTTCTTGGATTTTGCGTGCAGTTAGGTGCATTGGGGCTGGCGATTCGCTCTGCGCGTCTCTTTTGATTGAGAACCACTCCCAGCAGAAGGTGTGTGATCCAACCAGATCCGCGATCAGGCCGAACCCTGTCAACTCACTCCTTTTCGGGTGATCGGACAAACCAAATCGAAACTCTTCGTTGAGAAACAGTTGCTTGTTATAGAATGGACCGCCTGAGGCACTTTCAATGCGAGTAACGATAATCTCGTGAGCAAGAATATCTTTCACTCCCTCGCCTAGGCGACGGCCCCATCGATCTCGTACATCCCATGTGATATGGCCGACTATTCCAGGTGATTCCATGCAGATATGGTTTACCTAGACTGCGCCTTCCACATCTCGTGCAGCAGCACCACCTGGCCCCCGTGATAACTGTCGTGCTCGAGGACATGCGCGAGGATCCAGCGCAGCGTGAACTGGTTCTTCCTCCCCTTGAAAATCTGCTCGGGATCCGTCAGTTCGCGCAAAGTCTCCCAGGTTCGAGCCCGTAGGCGATCGTGGAGTTCGAAATACCACTCAATGGGTTCCGCCGGAGGAGTTGGCCACTTGACATTATCCTGGTCAATCTGCTTCGCCATCAGCAACTTGGCTTCTTCGGCGTCTTCCGGCTTCCCCACGGCGAAGGTTTCGAACCAGTAAATCTCGCAGTCGATCATGTGGAGCATGACGGCCCCGATCGAGTAACTCGCCTGCCAGGGTTGCCACGTTATGGCTTCCACCGTTGGTGACTCCAAGTTTTCGCGCCATTCGCGAGTGCTGTCGGCTAGGCTGGCGAGGAGGATTCCAACTTCGGGGTGGTATCCGGGAACAGGTGCAACGTCGTACTTCATATTAAGGTGCTATGTCGAGGCGGGCTTGGGCGATGGATTCGCCGTTGAAGTGAAGATCAAACCGGTAAAGACCGGGACGTTCGATTGGCGGCAATACAAATACGGGGCCGGAAAAATAGCAATAGCTGGGGCCGTTATCACCCCTTCGATCAAAGTTCACGTCCACTTGGCTCTCGTAAAGGCTTCGACCGTCTTCATCGGTGAGAATAAGGTCAAGAAGATAGCTCCGACCCGCCATCGGTGGATCGACTTCGACCTCGCACGCCACGACGATTGGTTCGAGCGAGAATGGATAGGTTACGGCTTGAATCCGTCGGAAAATGCCCGCAAGTACCGGGCCTCCCCGGTCGAGCCGGGCAGCGTATTCGCAGAGGATGAGAAAGTTGCATCGCATCAGAAAAGTTGTTCGATCAGCTGTTGGCTCTTTGTATCGAGACTGTCAAAGTTGGGCACTTCAAAGCGCTGGCCGTCGACACTTTGAATCACAAATCGCCCCGGGGCGATCTCCGAAGAGGAATCGCGCCAGTTCCGCACGTAAAACTCGCAAGGACCTCGCGAAGTCACGACGTCGAACGTCCACATTCCGCCTTCCTGCTGCAGAGATCGCAACTGGAGGATCTTGGGGGTGTAATAGCGGCGGTCGAGCTCGTGTTCGACGAGCTTGCGCGTCTCGTTGTCAAGTTCGTCAAGCGAGCGAATGAGTCCAAGCTCCTTCCCTGCCCCATCTTGAAGAGAAAGAAACTCGGTCGGCTTGCTCAGCGGGAACGCCCTTCGGATCACGGCGGACATGAGGCAGCGATCGTCTTTTATCTCAACACGCAGGTTATCGCCGCCTTCTGGTCGGGTCATCAGAAGGGTATTCGCATCCAGATAAGCAAGATCGCGGTACTCCACGATGCTCATTATGAAACGTTGCGGTGCCCTAAATCGTGTATCGTATGGAGTGAAAGATCGAAGGGCCTCCGCCGAGGCCTTTTGAGAGGAACTATTTACCAATGCGAGGATCAAACCCAACCCTGAGTGAAGGCGCTTTCAAGCGCATGGCGATCGTCGGGAATGCACCGGCGGAGATATTTTCCGTAAACGGCGTGATTATGAAAACGGGCATTTTGCTCGCGCTCGTGATTGCGGCCGCTGCTTTCATGTGGAACATGGTTCAAACGAACCCTGGCAATGTCGGAAACATGATGCCGCTCCTATTGGGAAGCTGTGTGGTCGGCTTCATCTTGGCGCTCATCGTGGGATTCGTTCCTTCGACTGCACCTTTCATTTCACCTGTCTATGCGGTGGTGCAAGGCGTCGTCTTGGGCACGGTTTCGTCCGCGTTCGAACTGCAGCCGAAGTATCAAGGGCTCACGTTCCTGGCCGTTTCCCTGACTTTGGGAGTCTTCGTGGCGATGCTGCTCGCCTACCGAGCACGCATTATTCGGCCGACGGAGAAGTTCAAATCCATCGTCATCGGGGCGACGATGGGAATTATGGTGACTTACCTGCTCAGTTTCGGCCTCGGACTGGCGGGTATTAAAATGCCGTTTATCCACGACAGCGGGGTGATCGGAATCGGGTTCAGCCTGTTCGTGGTCGGCCTTGCCGCTATGAATCTGATTCTCGATTTTGACTTCATCGAAAAAGCGGCGGAACTGCCTGCAGAAAGAAAGATGGAGTGGTACGCGGCGTTCGGATTGCTCGTTACTCTGGTGTGGCTCTACATCGAGATTCTAAGGCTACTCACGAAGTTACGGCGCTAACTCGTCCGGATCCACACTTGCATGTGGCTTTTGCCCCTATTGCTCCAAGAGTAGTAGGGGATGAAATCCGCTTGCGTTCTCATGCGCTCGGTGGTTCCCG
>JBKJJL010000300.1:0-15630 GCA_046597875.1 Fimbriimonadaceae bacterium
CGTCCGAAGCCCACCTTGCGGCGATAGTCGTCCTTTCCAAACAAATCTTCTCGCACGTCGCCCATGGTCTCCAGATATTTCCCGGGAACGGGGCCCTTGCGAGTTCGTTGATTCCAAATCGCCAATCCGCGTTCTGCGGCCAGGCCCGCTTGCAGCATCGCGGCCTCAACGCGTCGTTCCGGTTCTGGCGCGAGCGCGTAAGCAATCGCCGCCAACGCCCCCGCCCGGCGACGACGCACGATATCTGCGCCCTCGTATCGCCACGTGAGCCAATCTCGACGCCAAGAAAGAGATGTCAAAAGGGAGTTCGGTTCCGAAGTTGCCCGGGCGGTGCTCACCGTGGTCTGAAGCAACATCGCATGGGCGGCGGCCAAATCGAGCCCAACACCGGGGCCGTCGAAAGGCAATCGCTGATTGGTGTTTGGCTCCATCGTATAGGGCGCCTCGGTCAGGAACTCCGCGACCGTCGAGGCCGCCAAGTCCCGTGGCCCCTTTTCCTGGGAGGCAATCAAGTTCCCCAGCGCGAGTTCTACGACGCTGTTCACGTCTAGATAGGACGCGGTCCCAATCGCTTCCCCACTCGCCGCGCCTAGGCACAGAGCCCGACCGGTCGGCACGCGCCGGACCGTAAATCGCAACGCCAACTTCGGCTCGTCGGTTACGTAGATCGGACCCTGTGACGTGTTCATGTCCAGGCGTTTAACCTTCGATGCGGTAAGGACCGTGTATCCGCCAACGGGAGAAAGAAACACCGGAAACGGCACGACCGCGCCGGGTCGATCAAACATCCATTCTCCGAGCACGCCGGGGCCCTCATCCGTCGCTATCATCGGAGAGGGCACGGGTGCGGGTTGGGAGGCGATTTGGATCGCGGGAGCGCACGCCTTTGACAAGTTGCCGAGGTCGGACACCGAGTTGGTCGCGTAGGCCCTATCTCCGAGGGGTGCGCAAATGCGAACCCAGTCCACAAGGTCACCTTCGCTCGCGATGACCCACTCGCCGGTCTTTCCGGTAAGGCGGAGTGAGCCCAACTTGCTCTGGAAAGTGAACAAAATGGGAGGCTGCTGATCTCGAAACGAAAGCAAAATCCACGATGCGGGCGGGGTCGCGTACTGGGTGTTGGCTTCGAGAGACCACCCTTTGTCCTCCGTCGCACCGGTGAGGATTGGCCCCGATGTGCAGCGAAGTGTTAGGCGCATCCCCTTGCTAAAGTAGGCGGAGACCCCGATGGTGGTGAGGTCTTGGCGAAGTTTGGAGGGAGCACCAGAGAAATCTCCGGTCTGCACGGTTTGGCTCCACTCCGAAGTGGCGAGCGGCTTCCATTGCTTGAGGGGGTGAGTAAAGCGAAACATGTCCGCAGAGGCATGTTCGGACCGGAAGCCTTCCTTGGTGAGGAGGAGTCCGGGAACGCTCCAAGAATCCGTATACCCAAACCGGCCAAACGCCTGGGCGCTTCCGAATGTTGCTAAGAGAAGTGCAGATAAAGACGTGGCCAGCCTAATCCTCAGGCCAGTGCTCCGGTCTTCCCTCTCCTTTCCGATGGTTCGTGCGGAAAGGGGAGGGATCAGAGGGTGGGGTTTCCGGGCTGCTCGATTCGTGCCATTTTTGCCGGAAGTCAGGAGCTTCCGGAACCCCACCCCTAGCCCCTCCCCCTCCTTGACACGAATATCCAAGCAGGGAGAGGGGAACTTAGTTGAACGTTGTGCCGAGCACTTGAATGCCGATCCGCTTGGTTCGATGCGACCAGGTAAGACCGAACTCCCGGTACCCAATGCGGTAGCCGAGGATGAAGTTGTAGTCGAAGAAACTTTCGCCAAAGTAGCGGTCAAACGTGTAGGCATAAGAAACGCGCCAGTCACGAGCCAAACGGTAAGACGCGTCAAGCTGCATTGAGGATCGGTCAACATCAAGGCTCTTGCTTCCCAGGAAGCTGAAAGAAATCGGGCCCGCATAGTAGTTTAGCCGACCACTGACGGCGTGCTGGCCCAAAAACTCGCTATTGAAGCCGTCGGCGAGAAAGTCGTAGCCGAGCATGAAGCCGCCGTTCGGGAACGATTGATTCAACTGGGCGGAACCGATGTACGAAAGCCCGCCGACCGTGTTCTTTCCGGTTAGTTTGCTAACGGTGAAGCTACCGGTTAAGCTTGTGGATCGAGTCAAATAGAGCGGATTGAGGCTCGCGGTCGTTCGAACTCCGAATGCGGTTTGATCAGCGTTTGTAAGCGCCGACTTTTGAGATTGCTGCATGGCAGTAAGGCCATAAACGAGCTTGATTGGTAGCTTGCCAATTTTAATCGGGTCGCTGTCCAACGAGGCCGCCATCTGGCGGTAGGTAGATTCCTCTCCGCGCAGGCTGTGGCTCTCGTTTGCGTTCATGTTCAGCGAGAAACCGAGGAATCGCTTCGTATAACCAACGCCGCCAAACAACGCGCTGTGCGAGGGGAAGTCGATTTGCGCATTGATCTCGCTCGTTGAATCAAACTGATAGTATTGGCGCAGGGTAACGCCCCAATCGCTCCTTCCGAGGCCACTAACAACTGCTTCGCCCTGCATCTGGTCGCCCTTGCTCCAGGCGTATTCGTAGTTCAAGAAGATGCCTTGGCCGCCGGTTAGTCCCCGGCCCGCGTTCTGGCCCATCTTGAGGCGAAGGAGGCTCGATGTTCCCGGCTTGAGAGACAAATAATACGGATAATCGATCGCCAGCTGATTGTCGTTGATCTTCAGCATCTGATCCGTAACGATCGGAGTTTGGCCGTAAATGCCGACCTTGAACAGCGGGAGACGCATGATGCGCGCGCCGCCGACGAAGACATCCGCCTTCTGGAACAAGATTTCTTTCCGCGGGTAAGCAATCGCTTTCTTCGCGTGGATAATCGTGGTCGAGTCGCTCAGATCGGCGAAATCAAACACCGAGCGGGGAGCTGGCCCCTGCGGAGGTTTCACGGTGGTCGACCACACTTCTGCAATGCCCGTCGTCTCGCGTTCTTCGCCTTCCATGAAGCGAATCGAGTTGCCGTAGGGCTGCAGTTCGAGCGGTTTGTACTTGTACGTGGTGAGGCCAAGGCCGTTGCGGTTGTTCAGACGGAAGAAGAGCAGGCCAAACTGGCGCTCCTCTTTACCGACCTTGAGGATCGCATTCTTGGCTCGAACTTCGTAGTTCGGGACATGGAACTGGAGGTCATCCGCGCGGATTTCGATGTCCTTGTACTGAAGGACCACCCCACGATCTGCGCCCGAGGCACCGATTGTCTTCGAGTCCATGCTGTATTGCAGATCCCTCGGAGCATAGACCTCGACGAAATCCTTCGCGCTGGAGAGAAGCGAACGGTCGCTGACGAACTCAAAATCAATCGTGGTGGTCGCCTGATAGGTGATGACGCTTGCGGTGACCTTCGCCATGCCAGGAACGGTTCCAGCCTGGAGAATCGCGCGGGCGATGCCGTTCCGCGTTTCAACGACGGCTTCTCGGAATGAGCCCATGTCGGTGGAGAAAATGACTCGGGTTCCATCGGGAACGATCTTGCCATTGACGTCACGGATGAGGGCGCTGAGGGTGACGGTACTCCGTCCGTCCGCGACGCTCATGCTGGGAAAGCTGGTGATTTCAATCGTCGCAGACGCTGCCAAACAGACCGCCACGAGGGCAGACAGCAGAAGCATCAGAAGCGGCCGAAGAGTTTTCATCCGATGATTGCAATGACTAGACGGATTGAAGCGGGTTCAAAGTGCGGGGAGATTGTATGGATTGGATGGATTGTATGGGTGGCTCTGATTGCAAAGGTACCCATTACAGACAACACCTCCCTCCGGCAATCCATCCTATCCCCATCCCATCCATACAATCCCAAAAAAACAGGCCGAAGCACAAAAGTGCTCCGGCCCATTCTTGCCTATTGCCGACTATCTCACCACGTTGATCGGTATCACCTTGCGGACGCGTTCGCCGTTGGCCGTCTCGGCAACGATCTCCACGCGATACGTCCCTGGGGCGACGGCTTGGTTCGAGTTGTTGCGCAGGTTCCAGACCACGCTATTCACTCCGGATCGATCTGCGCGGCCTCGGGCTGCCGAGAACACCTCGCGGCCATTGGCGGCAAGGATTCGGACCGAGGTGGTTGCGTCGGCGGAGAGGTTGTAGCTAATCGTGAACGGAGCGTTGCGATCTGGGCGGTTGCCTGGGCGGCTGACGACGACGTTACCGATCACCGCGGCGGATGCGCCACCGATTTCGGATGTCAGGGTCATTTCGCGAGTTCCGGCCTTGTCCATTCGGAACGTGTATCCCGAGGACTGGCGGAGGAACCGGCTGACGCCCGTTGCCTTGTCGACCAAGCGAAGGCGAATGTTTTTCGGAAGCGTGCCTAGGTTCGGCCACGTTACCGTGACGTCACCGGCTTGCTTTGCCGTAACAACAACCTTCCACTCGTGTCGGCCTTGCGTTTCGGAGAAGCTCTGAGCCAATCGTGCGGGCTGCCCGTTGACGGTGCTGTCAATGGCGATGCCCACCTGCTGAACAGGGGCCATCGGAGGTTCGTAGATTCGCAACTTGCGGGCCTGATCGGCGGAGGAAGCTTGACCGACGTGATTCTGCGCGTCGATTCCTTCCGCAGTTCGTGCCGTCAACTGGAGTTTCCACTGGCGATCCGTTTGTCTCCACTGCACCTTCGGCTTGCGGCTCTGCTCAGGCACAAACTCGGCGAAGACCGGGGGGTAGTTAAAGGTGAGGTCATCGGGGGTAAGAACGCGAACCCAGTAGCCCTTGTTGGGCTCCAGAATTCCGTTCTCCGAATCGATGAACACGTAATCCTTTGCGACTGGATCCCACGTTGTGAGGAAGCTTTCAACGTAGCCAAGCTCCACCATTTCGCGGTACGTTCTGGACGTTTGATTCGAGGCGGCACTGACGCCAATGATCTGGTTGATCGGAATCGGATAGTTGTACGGGTTGCCGATCATGTTGAACCCAAAGCGGTTCTGAATGAGGGGCGATTGCGTCAGGTTCGCGGGCGGCA
The DNA here is from genome assembly GCA_046597875.1 of Fimbriimonadaceae bacterium. GTDB lineage: Bacteria > Armatimonadota > Fimbriimonadia > Fimbriimonadales > Fimbriimonadaceae > JANJUB01. The sequence continues at coordinate 5,013 of JBKJJL010000300.1, forward strand.
TCGTCGGATTACCCGCAAGGTTCGCAATCGTATTGCCACCCGAATCACTATTGTAAATGATCCACATGGACTTGCCACGTTCGACCGAGTTTGCAACCACATATCCCTGTTGAATCGGATCCCATTTGTATCCTTGGAAATCTCCGCCGGCAACGACGGGATCAAGGAAGTCCGCCAAGATCGTTTCCAATGATGTATCGCTAAACGTATACGGGAAGCTCAAGAAGTTAGCGTCCTTATACATATTCAGTCGAGGGCGGGCAGCAACCGTAATCGAACCCTTGATCGTTTTCTTGACGTTACCGGGTTGAGAGAAGACCTCTACCGTGTAAGGAACGACTCCACTTACATTGGCATCCAATGTCGCCTGAAAATCGAAGAAGCGGGTTTCGCGTTCGGGGACGACGGCGATCGTGCGCTCAAGTTCATATGGAACCGTTGCAGTTGCTCCCGTAAGGGATACTCCTGAGCTCGCGCCGAACTTGACCTTGATACGAACGTCGTTCAAAGGGAACTCGCGCCCATCGAAGCCATATCCACCCACGTTGTCGACATAGACACGCATGTCAATCGGATTTGGCCTGATTTCCAGATTCAACGGGTTGTTGTTGAAATCTCGTTCAGGTGTTCCAACGAGCCGCGGGGCATCGACGACGACTCCGTAAGGTAGCTTGTAATCAGACGTTCCCCACGTCGAACGGACATAGTGAAGTACTTGGACGGTTTGACCTGCCGGAATAAGTTGCTCCGGGAAAGCTTGGACGAACGCACAGTTTCTGGCAAACGTAGTGTCGGGGATCAAGGTCACCGGGAAAGCGGCATCCCCTGAGTCCACTTCTCCAAGCAGAAACAGGTTCTTGCCAATCCAGAACTGATCCGCAGTTGCGGGCTGGTTCGTTGTCACGTCATCGGTTGCGGCCGATGGCTCATTCTCAATCCGCATCCCGAACGCATCGGTTTGACCAAAGAGAAAGTCCACGTACTGCGGGAACGTGCCTGGATTCAGGTTCTTGTTGAAAGTTACGTCCGTATTTGGGGGCCGCTGATTGGGCAGGAACACATAAGTTCCCTTGCCGGGAAATCCGCCGAACCCAGTGGATCGCGCGCCGGTGAAGCCAGAAACCCCTGGGGTGGCCAGCATGGCCGTTGCAGCTCCAAACCAAAGCCCGATGTTCGCATCTTCGGTTCCCAAATTGGTCAAATTCCAACGGAATCGAATGGCGTCGGCAACGATTTCCATTTGCAAACGACCGCGCACTCCATCTACCGTACTCGTCGCCTGCATGTATCGGTTGGAAAAGCCATTAAAGAACTCACTGATTCCCGCGGCTCCCCAGCGGGTTCGAGCGCCTTCTTTCGTAATTGCCGCGTAACACCAAGCTGGATCCTGAATGGCACCGAAAGTTACGGCCAAGCCATCATCGTCAAAGTTGGCGCTTGTTCGCTGAATTGATCCACGAGGACCCACATTGATGGCAAAATTCCCTCGAATGGGGATCGTCCTCGCGTTGGGCCCGAAGCACGGACCGTTCGTTCCGCCATAGGTTACTGTTCCTGACAAACCCAATCCGAGGGTGACAAGGTCGTTCCCAATTCTGCCGACATTGTGATCCATCGTCCTTGGCGTCATGTTCATAGGGTCGACGCATCCTAACGGGCTGGTAGCTCCCCAGTTGCCCTGCCCGAAGACTGCACTCGCACCGAGTGTGGAAACCACAAGCCCAAGCGCTCTAAACTTCATTTGATTCATTGGTCGTCTCTTTCTGCTTAACTAAGCCGGACTCTGATTTCTCAGAATCCGGCCGATGAAATCGGTCTTAACCTCCCCTTTTGGAGGGAGGAATCGAGACCGTAATGTTGAATGGCTGCGGATCGCTAAAGAGGTACCGCAGGCCTGTGGCAGCGTCGGGCACAGGGCCAGGGCTGTCATCGATGTTGCGAGCTCCGATTCGCCACCATAACTGAGAACCAGCCGCAGCGCCGAACGTGTCAGTGACGAAGCGATTGAACGTGTCGCCGGGGAAGCGTGCCTGTAGAGCAATGCTTTGGTCCAGCGTTCCCGTCGTCACCTTAGGTGCCGAAGTAAACGTTCGATCTCGCGGGAATGCCGCGTTCGGGGAGAGTTGGAGAACGTACTCGATCCGAGTCGGGAACGCCGCGTTCATGACCGAGCCGAACGTGAAGTTTCGGAACGTCGTGACCGTGTCGTTTGGAACCGGCGAGCGAAGCGGGGTCTTGTTGTAAGCCGTTGCCACACCCTGGGCGATTGAACGCTGGGTTACGAAGTAGCAGAAGTCACCCGATCCAACCGTCGCCGTTGCGCCGGTTTGACCGTTAACGCCAGTTCCGCCGGTTGCACCTGTTGCTCCGGTAGCGCCTGTGCCACCGGTGGTGACACCCGTGCCGCCGGTGCCGCCTGTGCCCGCCGTTGTACCCGTAGAACCGCCATTAGGAAGATCAAGCACGCTAATCTTATAGACGGACGCCACGGAATATTGATACGGTCTACCCGGAACAACACCAGTTCCCGTGCCTGGAACGCCGCTAAGGCCTTCGCACGTCACGTTGCTGATATCCTGCTGCTGGAACCATGTAAAGGCTCTGGCATCCGAAGTGTCGGTGGCATTGGTTCGGCGGCCGTCGTTCTGCACCAATGTCGGCGATTCCCCCGTGTCATCACGGAAGATAAGCCACTGAACAGTTTGATTACCGCGGAAGAACAAATCCAAGCTCCAATTTAACTGTACGGCTGGCCGGCCAGATTGGTTCGGGAAGTAGGTTGCTTGAGCGACGACCTTGTTGGCAGCGACGTTGTCATTGCTGCGTCCATTGGAGAGAAGCAAGACGATCAGGGCGACCACGAGGATCAGCGAAATGATATTCGCATTGCTCTTCTTGGTCTTGTTTGATCGAGTCTCTTTAAATCCGGTAACTTGCCCACCAGCGTAAACGGCCTTGAGGTTATCTGGGTTAAAGATGACCTGAACGCGGTCTCCCGGTTGAAGCCCCTTTGTTGATCGGCTAACCTTGATGCTTGCGCTATCAGGCTCCGTATCATAAACCGTTGCGACGGCAACCTGCTGCTCACGATTTCTGGCACCACGGAGAACGATAACTTCTTGGCCATCGCGGAAACCCGTTCGGCTGCCGTTGTTGATCAAAGCTTCAAGGTTGCGGGTGTTGAGAACCGTTGCGGTGATCTGCTGTTTCAAGAGCTGGGGTGCGATTCGCGAGGAAGCTGCAGCAAGGGCCTCAGAAACAAGGATCTTCGTGTCGACATTCCCGGCTCGAATCGAAGATTTCTCTGACGAGACCGCGCCGTTGATCGCGAAGCCGGAAGCGGCATCATAAATGATGACTTTAACGCCAACAACGGCTTGCTTGCCGCCGTTCACGTCGTTAACGCCCCACTCAACAACCTCGCCGGTCACGATCCTGCTAACGCGAAGTTCTTGCGCTAAGCGCATCAAGCTCGTCGAGTCCGTTACCGGCTGCTGAAGGCCGAGGGATTCGATGGCTCGAGTAACGCTTTCGCGAGACTCCAAGTCAAAACGATCGTTGCCACGAGCCAGATCGCGTTGCTTCGCGAGCTCCAACTGCAGCATATCGGCGGCAATGCCACCATATTTACTATCTACGTTCTTACTCTTATCGGCAAAATCCACAACCGCCCATCGCACTTCTGATGTCAGCTGGGCCTGAGCCTGCCGCATCAATGCGAGCGAAACGATCGGGACGACGAGAGCAAGCACGACCAGATGGCATACGAGCCGTCCTGGCAATGTGTTCAAAATGCGCCTCACTGTAACGAGTCCTCCTTGTCAGTCCTGTCCGGACTAGATGGCAAAAGTTTGATGGTAGCGTTGCCCCATCGGCAACGCGAGATACATGACGCGATGAACGCGCCGTCAAGTTCGATAAAGATACATCCGCCTGTAACTGGCTTCATTCTAGGTTCACCGACGGCGCTCGCGCGCCTTCCTTTGCCAAGTCCGAGCAGTATAGCACGCATCTGGCATCTGATTCAATTACTAGGCTCAAATTCGTGTCACGACTTTGGCTACATAAGCTCGGACGGTCTCCTCGTCTAAGTTGGTTCGCACAACTACGTCTGCAAAGGGAATCTTTGCTCGCGTGGAGAGCTGGGAGCGGATCAGGTTCTCCGCCAACTCGCGATTTCTGAGCCTGGCGGAGAGCCTTTCGTGCTGAATCTGCGCCCCACAGGTGACGACCCACACCTCATCAAATGCGAAGTGGAGGCAAGCCTCAATCAAGAGGGGCACCTCGAAGGCGGTTGCGGAACTCGAAAGCATTTCCGAGACGATCAGGGGATGGGTCCGAGAGTTGAGGTCTCGCCTGAACGACGGGTCCGAGGCCAGGCGATCTCGAACATTCTCTGGCGTCGGAGCGGCGCCGAAATCGCTTTTTAGCCAATCCTGAATGGGCTCACTGGCATAAACGTCCTTTGCGATCATGTCTGCCGATGCGGTTTTAATGCCCGTTTCTTTAAGATAACTTAATACGGTGGATTTTCCTTCCGCAACTCCGCCAGTGATCGCAACTCGTCTGCGTACCCGGCTAACGTCGGAAAGTACGCGATCAAGGCGATTAGCCAGCTCCGAGTTCGTCGCGAGTTTGTCACATCCGGCCACACGTCCCAACTCAAGAAGTTCGCGCTCTTTGTGCCCGGCGTGCCCCACCACCTTCGTGCCCCGGCTCTGGAGACCGGCAACGAGTTCGGACCAGTTCACGCCTGCATCCCCCAAGTTCACGATTGCGACGTCGAACTCACCCTCGACGGGCTTGCGGGCGACGGTGGCTTCGTGTCCGAGGGTCCGAGCGGCGTTTTGCAACCTGGTCGACCAGAGCAGATTCGTTTCAAGAATAAGGATGCGCATGCGCGGTTTCAGTATCCCTAAAAGCGGCGACGCCTCACCTGCTCTAGTTCGCGGGGAAATCAGTGCAAAACCTAGTAATGACTGGCGAACGCAATAGCATTGCAAGTGGTCTACAATGGCAGTATCAGGGCGGTTAATTATGTTCCGAGCCACACTTTCCTTTCTCTCCATCGCGATCGTCGTAAGCCTTCAAGCTCAGTCCGCTCTCGCTCAGCAGAGTTTTATCGCCAGGCAAGGCGTCATGGAGTTCAGTGGACGCTTAATCGCTCGTCCTCTCCAACCCGATGCGTATGCTAGCGCTCGCGAAGCCCAATCGGCCCGTCAGGAGGCCCACGAAAGCGTCCTCCCGACGACGCTACGCTACGTTCCCGAAACGGATGAGTACGTCTTGCAAGTGCCCGAGGGTTGGAACGAATCGACCTACTCCAGTTATCTGATGGCCACCGGAACCTTCCAGTATGTCGAACCAGACTGGATCGTCTACCCCCTCATCGTCCCGAACGACGCTCAATACGGCTCACAGTGGCATCTGCCCAAGGCGAGTTTCCCAACAGCGTGGAATCATTTCCGAGGAACGGGGACTGTAGTCATTGCTATCACCGACACCGGAGTGCGATTGGATCATCAAGATCTGATCGGGCAACTGGTCTCCGGTGCTAACTCGGCGACGGGAACGGCCATACCTCAATCATCCGGGGGTGCGGTTGCCGACATCAATGGCCACGGAACACACGTCGCGGGCATCGCGGGGGCAACCGGGAACAACTCCGTCGGGGTAAGCGGCGCCAACTGGAACGTGAAGATTATGCCGGTGCGGGTCACGAACTCGTCTGGAGGAAGCTCCTCAATTGCTGCGCTCACCGCCGGTGCCCGATGGGCCGCAGACAATGGCGCGCGCGTTGTCAGCACGAGCTACAGTGGGGTCGACAGCGCTTCGGTGGGAACGACCGGCACCTACATCAAGGCCACGAGGAACGGAGTCTATTGTTGGGCAGCTGGCAATGACAACGTCGCCCGAACGAGCGATCATATTGACGTCACGATCGTTGGGGCCACGGCCAACACAACACCGGACACCAAAGCGAGCTTTTCCGCCTATGGAATCCCCCTTGACGTATTCGCTCCGGGCGTTGGAATCCTGTCAACATACTACAGTTCAGCGACCAGCTACACAAGCATAAGCGGAACGAGTATGGCGTGCCCTCTTGCGGCTGGCTTAGCCGGCCTGATCACGGGCGCTAATCCTGGCCTTTCGGCTCAACAGGTAGAAAATGCGTTGTACCAATCGTGCACAGATTTAACTGCACTTCCAGGCGGACCAGGAAACGATAACTACTGGGGATGGGGACGGATCAATGCCTATGCGGCGCTTCAAATGGCCTACGCGATGAAACCATTTCCTGCCACGTCGTTTGCCGTGACAACGGGCACGCTGCAGTCTGGTGGCCTTCCGCAAACCGCCAGTTCGGACAATACGTACCTGGTGGTGAGCACTCCTCCTGGCGCAACCCTGATCGCCAAGCCGCGCGTCATTGAGTTCCAAGGGACTACGACCAATCGACAGGTCGGTCGCCTTGATTTTGCGATCGAATCTGCGGTGACTTCGGGTGCCGGCACCCAAAAGATCGAGTTGTTCGATTACGCTTCGAACCTCTGGGTCGCCGTCGACTCGCGACTCTTGGGCACGTCGGATTTGCCACTTAACTTGACAATTCCGAATCCGACCCGGTACGTGAGTTCTGCATTGGTCATGCGAGCCCGGGTCACGCTGTCGGGACGGATCAGCGCACGCACGAATTGGCGGTTCGATCAAATCGGCTGGTTCACACTCCCCTGACCCCCGGTAATGAAACTCCTCACCCTCGATTGGTTGGTGGTGCGGGCTCTGAGTTGGATGTACCTTGGCGCGGTACTGGCCTTTGTCGCGCTAGGGCCGAAGTCGCACGGACACTGCCAACTCCAAACCTTGGGCTGGATCGTTCTCACCCTACTCTTGAGAGCAACACTATCGGCGAACTCTGCGCCTCTACGTGAATCCCTCCTTCCTCCCCTATTAGGCGCGGCGACGCGGGGAACCACTGCGGCGTAGTAGCATCGAATGGCGACTAGTATTCCAGGTATAAACTGCGATATTAGCGTCCTCAATCCACGCTACGAGCCGGTGTCACAAAGATAGAGGTGTTGCGGTAGATATTCATTCGGACATGCCAGTCGAGAGCCCTGCCAAGGATGCCCTCGTCCGGAGTGAGCGCGAACTTTCCGATTTCTTTGAAACGGCGAGTATTGGCCTTCATTGGGTCGGCCCCGACGGCGTAATTCTGAGAGTCAATCAGGCGGAGCTCGACATGCTCGGCTACTCCCGTGAAGAATACGTCGGACGAAACATCGTCGAGTTCCACGTCGATCAGCCCGTGATTGCAGACATTCTCGGTTGCTTAACCGCCGGCGAAGTCCTCAAGGAGTATCCTGCTCGGCTTTGGCACAAGGATGGGACGATCCGGGATGTGCTCATCAGTTCGAGCGCACGATTTATCGATGGTGAGTTTGTCCATACCCGGTGCTTCACGATCGATGTGACCGAGCGCAAGCGGGCAGAGCAAGACCTTCGTGACAGCGAACAACACTTGCGGCTTGCGCTCGAGGCGGGACGCATGGGATCCTGGGAGTGGACCCTGGCCACAAACGAGATCGTGTGGTCCCCTCGATTGGAAGCGATCCATGGCCTAGAACCAGGAACTTTCGGGCGAACTCTTGAAGCGTATCTCGCCGACATTCATCCGGAGGATTTGGAGAAGGTTAAAAACGCTATCGCGAGAACCTTGGAATCCGGTGACGAGCACTTTATTGAGTACCGCATCATTTGGCCCGATGGAACGGTGCATTGGTTGGAGCGTCGCGGCAAGCTCTTCAGAGACCAGGCGGGCAATCCAGAGCGCATGCTGGGAATTTGTGCTGACATTACAGATCGCAAACAAGCTGAAGAGTCCTTATCAAACAGGGCGCGAGCTCAAACGTCCCTCTATGAACTCACCGATCGGCTGAATCGATCCGAAGATCTAGAGGAAGTATACGAATCCGCGCTCGATTCAATCATTCGAGGATTGGGATGCGATCGGGCTTCTTTGCTCTTATTCGACGAGCATGATGTCTTGCGTTTCGTAGCTTGGCGAGGCATTTCCGATGACTATCGGCGAGCGACTGAAGGTCATTCTCCTTGGACGAGAGCGGAAACGGATCCCGCCCCCATCTGTGTTCCTGACTTCGAACTGGCTGACTTTTCGGAATCCCTTGCTTCGGCGGTCCGGGCGGAAGGAATCCGGGCACTTTGTTTCATCCCCCTACTTACCGATGCCCGCCTCATCGGCAAGTTCATGATTTACTACGATATTCCCCATGAACTCACCGAGCAGGAGATTGAACTAGCGCTTACGATCGGTCGGCAGTTGGCGTCTGGGATCGAACATAAACAATCCGAAAACGCACTTCAGATTAGCGAACACAACTTGCGGCTGGCGCTAGATGCGGGAAGAATGGGAACCTGGGAATGGAAAGTGGGGTCCGATACGGTTCGGTGGTCTCCTGCCCTTGAGGCCATCTACGGATTTGAGCCCGGTGCATTTCCTGGAACTTTGGAGGCGTATCAAGCAAGCGCGCATCCGGACGATAAGGCAGAAATGCAAGCGGCAATCCAACGGAGCCTAGAATCTGGAAGCGAGCACGACATTCAACACCGCATCGTGTGGCCCGATGGAAGCATCCACTGGGTCGAAGGTAGAGGCAAGGTCATACGAGATGAGGCGGGCAAGCCCGTTCGAATGCTCGGCGTTACGACTGACATAACCGATCGAAAACGAGCCGAGGAGGATATACGATTCTTGGCCAGTGCTAGTTCGTCCCTCTCTTCGATCGCCGATGACGAAGAAACGCTGCGGAAATTAGCGAATCTGGCCGTTCCTGGCTTCGCAGATTGGTGCTCGGTTGATATGATTGCTCAAGACGGCTCGTTGAAACGAGTCGCCGTCGCGCACACGAACCCGGCAAAGGTTGAACTTGCCCATGCGTTGCAGGAAAAATATCCGCCCCGCCCAGACGAAGGGAGAGGAGTTTGGCAGGTCATTCGTACGGGACAATCGGAGATGGTCACCGAAATCACGGACGAACTTCTGGTGGCTTCTATTCCGGATGAAGAGTTCCTCGGGATTGTTCGCGAACTCGGCTTGAAGTCTTACATGGCGGTACCGTTGACCGTTCGTGGAAAAGTGCTTGGCGTTATCACCTTCATCGGAGCGGAATCGGGACGGCGCTACGGTCCAGACGAACTCGCAATTGCGGAAGACCTTGCCCATCGAGCCGCGGTTGCGATCGAGAATGGCCGCCTGTACCAAGAACTCCGGGAAGCCGACCGACGCAAAGACACCTTCTTGGCAACTCTCGCCCATGAGCTCAGAAATCCATTAGCTCCGATGCGACACGCGGTTGAAATCATTGAAAATGCGGGCGACGACGCCAACCTGATAACGCAAGCTCGCGCCATGGTTGACCGGCAACTAGCTCACATGGTTCGCTTAATAGACGACCTTTTGGACATCAGCCGTATTACCATGGATAAGCTTGTGCTACAGAAGTCCCGTGTTGACGTGGCAGCTCTCATTCAACAGGCATGTGAGTCTCTGCGGCCATCCATCGAAGCTCAAGGCCACACTTTGGAACTGCTCTTGCCTGAAGGGCCAATGGCTTTGCAAGGGGATCCTACAAGGCTCACCCAAGTTCTCAGTAACCTGCTGAACAACGCGGCAAAGTTCACAAACTCGGGGGGATTGATACGTCTCTCAGCTAAACGCGTGGGCCCTCATGTAGAGATTCGAATAGAGGATAATGGAGTCGGTATTTCTGCAGAGATGTTGCCACGGGTTTTTGATATGTTTACTCAGGCTGACCATACGACAGACCGGCTTCAAAGTGGATTAGGAATAGGACTTAGCTTAGTGAAGCGACTCGTAGAACTACACGGAGGTTCAATAAAGGCATCGAGCAAAGGCACCGGGCAAGGAAGCGAGTTCGTAGTGCGTTTGCCGCTACTAGAAGTTGACTCAACACAAGAGCGTCCGTCGCCAACGGAGGGCGTTAATCTGCCTACAAGGCACCGTATCCTCGTGGTCGACGACAATGCAGACGCCGCGCGAATGTTTTCCGCGATGCTGGAAATGTGGGGCCACGAGACGGTAACTGCGTATGACGGCGAAGAAGCGGTAGCGCGTGCCGAGGCATGCAAGCCCGAGATCATTTTGATGGACATCGGCCTGCCGAAATTAAATGGATATGAGGCGGCGACGAAAATTAGGGAACAAGCTTGGGGCAAACCCATGATTCTGGTTGCAGTAACGGGATGGGGCCAAGATGAGGATCGCCAAAAGTCACGCAGCGCGGGCTTTGACGCCCACTTGGTGAAACCGGTGGGTTACGATACCTTGCAGAAACTCATTGGTGAGCTGACAAATAAGGCGATGGCGAGTAAGAAGTGAGGCTTACGCTTCTCGTCTCAGTCGGTCTATTTCTTCGTTAATCACTTCGGAAGTAAGTCCGTACTTCGCGAGAATCTTCGCTGCCAATCCAGACTCTTCCACCGATAGTGCCCTCAGAAAATGCTCTGACGTAACGACATTTTCCTCCGTTGCCTCCGCGATCGCCCAGGCTCTTGAGGTGAGCTTGCACATCAGGTG
>JBKJJL010000001.1:0-4058 GCA_046597875.1 Fimbriimonadaceae bacterium
GGGATGGACATGATCGAGCCAGGAGTCACCAGACGAAAAACGGCTTCCGTGGTGCCCAAGTTTAAGAATCTGCGCAGCCCACGAGCCTTTTCTCATCATATCGATCTCTTCCAGAAATCCCGCATCGCCCGTGAAGGTGACCGAAGCCGCCCCATTTACGATTTTCATCATGAGGGACCCGTCATTGTCTGGCGTGCCTTCTTGCCAAGGCGGGACATCCATAAAGAGCATGAACTCCCCCATTCGAGCTTGGGATGGGCCCGCTACCCAAGCAAGACGATCGGGGCCAATATTGGCATTCCGCAGCGCCGACGTTAGGTCCGGATGGTTCTGGAAGTACGCGGGAGCGACCACTTTTACGATCTTTATACGTTTCGCGATTTCGGGGAGGGCCGCGATATGATCTGCGTCGGGATGGGTCAGGAGAATCATGTCCAGCTTGGAAATTCCACGCCGCCGCAGTTCTCGAACAACCACCCTTTCGCCTGCGTTCGCGGGACCAGTATCGATCAGGATAGCCTTTCCGCCGGACCTAAACAGGGCAGAATCTCCTTGCCCCACCGCGAAGAAGACGAGCTCGGTTTCCGGCCCCTGAAAGCGAGACCCGAGAAACCCCAGCACAAGCAAAATTAAAGCAAGGATCGCGATCTTATGCCGGACGGACATGTTCCCTCCACAGCCCGATCATCGCCAGGTACATCACGGGAATCCACAAGGCGTGGAAATAGGGCACGTCGACCGCGGCAAAGGAAAGCCCGCCCAGCGCAGTCACAATCCATTCTAGAGCGGCGCAAGCCCAGCCGACTGGAAGCATCGCCGTCTGCGCAAGGGGTGCCCAAAATGAAAGCGCCCAACCGCCAATCGAAACCGGAACGATGACCCCGACGAGGGGGGTCACGAGCAGATTGGCAAATACAGAAATGACAGAAATCATGCCGAAATGCCACGCGACAATTGGCGCGGTCGCGAGCCCGGCGACCAGGCTCGCGTACGCAGTTTGGAGCGTGCGGGTCTTGAACCAGGACTTGAAATCTGGGCCCGTCTCCTCGTCGAAGCGTACGAAAAGGCCCAGCCCGAGCACCGCCATGAACGAGAGATGCAAACCGAGATCGAACACCGACCAGGGGTCCCAAGCGAGTTGGATGGACGTTGCCAGCCCCAGCGCGGACAAGAGATCGCTCTCCTGACGCCAAAGATAGCCTGCCAGCATCGCAGCCGCCATGATCACCGCTCGCACAACTGGAGGGCGCATACCAGTTGCCCCCATGTAGGCCACCAAAATCATCATCAGGATCAAGAGCTGCCAAGGCCTCGGGATCGGGGCACGACTGAGGATGCATTGCAGGACCACCGCGAAGATACCGACGTGCAAACCGGAGGCCGATATGATGTGAACGGTTCCGGTTCTCCGCAAGTCTTCCTGGAGGTCATCATCGAGCCCGGTTTCGACGTTGAAGCAAAGTGCGTCGGTGAGCTCTTTGCTTCCGGGGGGCAGATACGTAGAGGTGAATGCCCGGAAGGAATCTCGCCAAGAACGGCCCCAGCGTAGCAGGACGAGCCCACGACTGAGTGTTTTTTGTTCCGTAATTTCCAGCCGACCAACGACGCCTTTTGCCACCCAGAATCTATCTGTACCCTCGCGAAGCGGGTGCGCAACGGCGGTAATCGAGAGCACATCTCCAAATGAAATATCAGTCCCCACCGGAAAGTAGGCCACATAACGAAAACCCGCGGCGAGAACGATTGCGCCATCCGATTGACCGGTGAGCCGAGGAACGCTGACGATTTTCGCCTCGCCCTGCACAAAGCGGAGCGCTTGGATACTCTGTACAGGAGCAGGGGCACGGAGGCAGCCCAAAACGGCGCACAGTAAGACGATGCCCCGAACCAGGTGACTTTCCAGGATCCATAACAGAGGAACTAGACACACAAGGAGCCACGGCGATTGGCGCACGGCAAGGCCAATCGCAAGCGCCGCCGCGACGGCGAGCAGCGGCCTACGAGTCAGTTGCCTCCGCATCCTTCCACCGCTTTAGCCGACGCTCCTTGATCTCCCGAATCGACAAGTGCTCCAACTCTGGGTCAATGCTGGGAGGTTCTACCACCTGCATCCCCTCGGGTTTCTCCCTCGGAGCGCGCACGCCGAAGCGCAGATCCTGCACCAAGTTCGGATCGCCCGAGTACTCGGCGATCTTTGCCAGAATCGTCGGCTCAAGCATCCGTAGCTCTTGCGCCCACGCTGAACCCCGTACCGACACCCAGACGGTTCCTTTCTCAAACCGATCTGGCGTTGATCGCTTGGCGAGTTCGGGCCCAACGATTTCGGGCCAGTTCTGCAAGATCCGCTGCACTCTCGCCGAGCGCAACACTTCCCGCCTTTCAATCGCGTCGGGCAGAACGTGGGACAGCCTTCTCATGCCACCTCGATTGTCCCGTTCAGGACATGAATAAGGGTCGCTTTCGAGAGTATCGCCTTTCCGGCCGCGGCAGATTCGGTGCAGGTGAGAATGGCTTGGTTGGCTCGTTCGAGAACCCATCCGCAGAGGCGTTCCCTCCGGCCTGCGTCAAGGTCGGACAGAATGTCATCCAGGAGGAGGAGCGGAGTTTCGCCCAGGACGTCCCTCATGTGCTCCAGCGTTGCGAGTTTCATGGCTACGACGGCGCTGCGCTGCTGTCCCTGACTTCCATACAGCCGTCCTTCGCGTCCATCGATGTTTATCGCCAGGTCATCGCGATGCGGGCCGCTATTGGAGGATCCGCGGGCGATTTCGGTTTGGCGGCCATTTCCGTAAAGACAGAATAAGGCGTCGGCGTCTTCGGCATCATCTTTCGGAGCGTAGGTCACCTGCAGGGTTTCGCCTAGGCCAAGAAGCGCGTGCGTGGACGATGCATAGTTCGCAATCTCCTGGGTAAACGCGCGGCGATAATGCCTCAGGGCGGCTCCATGCTCCGCCATCTGAATCTCCCAGACTTCGAAAGCTTCGGCGGAAACGTTGGTTTCTTGGGCGGCTTTTAGAAGGGAGTTTCGTTGCTCCAAGGCCCGCTTGTAGTGAGTCAGCGCGCGAAGATAGCCGGGGTAAAGCTGACTCAGTTCGATGTCTAGGAAGAGCCGGCGGTCTGAGGGTTCACCGGACACGATTGGCAGATCCGCGGAGCTCACGCAGACCACGACAAGCCTTCCGATGAGGTCCGCAGCCCTAGGCAAACTGACTCCGTTCAAGCTAGCCCGTTTGCGAACTCCTTTCTCTAAGGTGAGCGCGACGGTGGTTGAATGCCCGGCCAGATCGGCTTCGACCAAGGCCTTCGACGCGCCCTCCCGGATTGCTTCGAAGTCACGCATTCCCCTAAGCAGCCTGGTTGAAGCGAGCAAATACACCGCTTCGAGCAGGTTCGTCTTGCCTTGAGCGTTGGGGCCAGCGAGTACGTGGAATCCGCCATCGATGGGCAAGTCCAATGTCGCATAGTTCCGGAAGTCTCGCAAGCGAACTTGGCAAAGTCGCTGAGTTTCCCCCGCCTTTCCCAATACACTTAAACTAGACATACAATTCTGTTCTTATTATTAAGCGGTGGATAACCTGGCGAGAGGGGCCATCAAGGGGATTTTTTAAGCTCAAAAGAGGCGAAAACTGGGCGTGGAAAACCGTGGGATAACCCATCGGGAAAGAGGCTAGGTTTCCCCCGCCCAATTCTTTACCCACTCTTAACATCTTGTCGTCCCCACCTATCCACATGGCCCATCGGAAAACTCACAACATGCCTCGCTCACGCCCGAACTTCATCACGGTCGCCTCGGCGAGGAAAATCGGATGCACTCCAGGAAGGTCGGGAATGGCTCGGCGCATCGCGATTGGCCTCCACACGTCGCGCAACAACTTTTCTTGAACGACGACGGGAAGCTCTGGAAAGCGATCGCAAAGTTGCTTCAAGGCGATGTACTCTTCCTGGGTCATCCCGCGGAGGTCGCCGATCGAGCCCTCCATCGAGTGGGTGCCAAGGACGTACGGAGCAGGCGAGAATCGCGGCTCCGCGCGCTTCTCATGGATCACGATTGTCCCCGC
>JBKJJL010000025.1:0-5804 GCA_046597875.1 Fimbriimonadaceae bacterium
GATCTCCGTCGTTGCGAGGGGGATCTTTTTCATGCCTCGATTGTCAATCTCGTCGAGCCCGAAATGAATCGCCTTGGGCCGCAAAAGGTCAATCGCTTCGCTCCAGATCGCTTCCAGGGACTCTTTCGTACCTTTTTTGGTCGGATCGATCGTGTAAGGCACGAGCGGATTCACTGCGAGGCCGAGATTCTGGCCATTGTTGAAGAACCACTCCATGTGCCCAAGGCTTTGGATAAGCGGAATCGGCTCGATGCCGAACCTGCGATACGCCTCAAACGCGAACTTCAGGTCGTCTTTGCTATTCCAGTTTGCGGCGTGAATCTTGGGTTGAGAGTCCCACTTCGTCCGCTCGCATTGCATGACGACTTTGTTGATTCTCAGCGGAACGAGGACGCGTTCGATAAAGGTCGGATGGAAGGTACGCAGCTCGTGCCCACCGAACAAATGAACTCCGCGCCACGGCACAGAGGGCCAATCTCGCAAGGTCCCGCTCGGGAACCAGAGCGCGCCATCCTTCGCGAAGGCTAACCCGGCCAAGGTATGAAGCGCGTATCGCAATCCAGCCTCGTCCTGGCCCCACACGATGATGGTTTTGGGATTAATTCGAATCTCAAACCCCTCGGGCGGGAGCCCGATGTTCTCGATCCGGAAGTAGACGTTCGGATCGCTCGATTCGGTCGCCTTGAGGTTCGGCACAATCCACCAGCGCTTAATGGCTCGGAGGAGCTCGTTCCGCATTGGCGCGAGCCGAGCCGGAATGTCGATGCGCAACTCGTTGGTGATCGGGAATCGGGTGTCGCGATCGAAGAATGCTTGCTTGGGTTTTGGAACGATGGGCGGCACATCTTGGCGCACGAGACGCGCCGTTGTGAGGGTTGAGGCGGTCGCAACCCGGGCGACGCTTCGCGCTTCCGTCAGCGTTGGTTCGAGGGTGTATTCAAGATCAACCTTGGTGGGTACTCCGGGCCGGACGTCGATGCCCCTTTGCCCAAGCCAGAGAAGGTCGCGTCCCTCCGCCCAAGACTGTTTAAACCCGCGTCCGTCAAAGAGTGTCCAGCCCAGGGCGCTTGTTTTGACCCCAATTTTGCCCAACGCACTTTGGAACGACGCCTCCGCAAAATCCGAACCATAAGTACGAGGCTCGATGTCTGCGCCCTCTCCGTAATCCTTTGGCGCCAAAGACCGAGTCAGCCTTTGGTCGAGCATCAGGGTGCCGCCTTGAAAGACTTTCGCCCACAACATTCCGGCTGTCAACTCGACCTTCACGGGCCGATCGCCGGCCCAGTTGAACTCGTAACTGATCTTGAGTTTATTGCCATCCCGCGTGTAGGTTTGGCTCCCAAACGCGCGGCTGTCAGGACTACGAAAGGTCAGTTTGTAGCCATCTGCGCGACTTTCGATCTGCTGAACATTGGCGAGCGACGAATAGTAGCCCTTCGACCAATCGGGCTCGTAATACTGAAACCAAGTTCCACGAACGATCGGAACGCCACTAAGCTTAAGGGTGAGCCCCGCGCCTGAGCGAAGGTCTACATCGAATGCCGGAGGCATCGCAAGAGCGGCGAGAACAGCGAGCATCCTGAATGATTATGACGCCAACCGATCCGGAAAGGGGGCTGGAGAGGACTCGCAGGCGGCATCTTTGAAGTTGAATTCCATTGATAAAGCGGTGCTAAACTGGCCCATGTACTGCGCAATGAGGCGGGGAACAACAGATCGGAACATCGCATCCGGGTCCATGTGAAATCAGCTTCCGACAAAAGTAGCAACGAAGGGAGGGCGAAGCTTTAGCGAGCCGCTTATAAGGATTAAAGGTTAGGCTCGCTGAAGCTTCGCCCTCCCTTGCCCGGCTCAGTTGATTGAAGTCGACTCCGTCTCCTTCCCACCGCAGATGTCGGTCACCTCGTTTGTTTCCCTCAATACGCGCTCGCTGTAAGGCGACAACACATGGTTGCCAGTTTCTGACAATACATCCTTTCCAATTTTTAGCGAGGGAATCACGGCTCTTTTCTACCCGCCACGCACCCAGTATGGAGCGAGAACGTAGCTAAGCCGGTAGCCGTCGGGGATTGCGTCTCGACTGAGCACGAGTCTCCGCCCACTTCCATCCGCTTGCATCACGTATAGGTCACTCAAGCCATCCGGGGCGTTAGAGACTTGGGCAATGGTATTGCCGTCCGGGCTCCAAGTTGCCGTACCTGATTCGCCGGACACGACGCTCATCTTCTTCCCGGTACTTGGATTCAGTAATGCCAAGTTTGAGCCGAACGAACTCTCGTCGGTAAGAATCGAGCTGCCGTCGGGGCGGTAACTCACTTTTCCTATGTAGGCGTCTCCGGCGACGATCGACTCCTTGGAACCACCAACGGGCACAATCGAAACGGTGTACGGCTCCGAATGGTTGCCGTAAGAAATCGCTAGACGCGTTCCGTCAGGGCTCCAGCTCATTGATTCTCGGTCCCAATTTGGGCCATAGCAAAACAGGCTCGCCGCGCGGGTATTCACATTCACGGTCCCCAGCTCTCCGTCCCCTGTATACGTGCCGGACCAGCCCAGCCCGAACGCGATCCGGGAGCCATCGGGGCTCCAGGCTAATCCACCGCCGATGGGGCGACCCGAAGAAGTGTAGACCACCTTAGGATTTGACCCATCGAAGTTCACCACTTTAATCATAAAGGTGGAGGTCTGCGGGTCGTATTGCATATAGGCAATTCGACCCGTGTTAACATCGGCGGCGAACACAGGAGTGGGCAGAATCATTTGCGCCCGCAAATCGCTGCCGTCGGGATTGCACGAAAAAAGTTTATATTCTCTTGACTCCCCGGCAATGTATTTTTCAGCACTGAAAAGAATTCGACCGCTCGTCAATGATTGGACTTGAACGGACACATTAGCTAACTTGCCACTCTCCCTTTCGGTGGCCGTAATCAGGCTCGTGCCGGCAGTGACACCGGTGACGATTCCGGCCGCGCTGACGGTCGCCACGGCTGGCGTTGCGCTGGTCCAGTTGAACCGGGAGGGCTGGAAACCGAGATCGTTGCCGTCCTTGTCTCTGGCGATGGCGCGAAGGGTGATGGTGGTGCCGGGCTTTACCACAGGGTTTGCGGGACTGAGCTCTACTGTCTCGACGGGAAGCTCCTTGACCACGGTGACCTGAACGGATGCACTCTTGCCCGACTCCTTGTCAACGACGGTAACGGTAGTTTGACCCTCTTGGTCACCCCGCACGAGGCCCAAGGTGGGGCTCACCACCGCGATGAGGGGGTTCGCACTTGTCCAGGTAAGCTGGAGTTGGGGCAGCGTCATGACCACCCGGTTTTGAGCATCGTACGCGGTCGCGGTGAGCTTGGCGCCTTCCACAACGTTCAGCTTCACCTTGAGCGGTGAGGGGGAGATGGTGTAGCGCACGATGGTGGAGTCCATCGTAACAGTGACCTGCGCCGTCTTGCCCGCTTCCGCGGTTACCGGAGCAGAGCCCTTGGCCTGAGGAATGCCCGATGCCGCCGTCTCGCTGCCGTTGAAGTCGAGCTCGGGAAATGCGGTCGCCTCCATCACAAGAGGCCCCGCGGGCAGCGCGTCGAGGGTTACCGTCGTCTGAGTGCCGGTCCCCGGGCGGACCGCAACTTTTCGGCCCACGCGCTTTCCTCCTTGGAGCACATCCACCTGCACTGCCTTGGCGGCAATCGGTAGGACCCGCGTCTGGGAGGGCCACTGAATGGTGACGACCAGGCCAGCGTTGCCGGCAGCGTAAAGTTCGGATCCCGCACCAGATCCGGCGCAACCGCCGAGGATCACAAGCAGCGAGAGCAAGAAGAGGGGGATGAGTTTCATAGCGGATTAGCCGATGATCACGTTGCCGGAGGAAACGGCGAGCTCGATGCTTTGGGTAGACGGCACCTTGAGGAGGGCTTGCGCAGTCAAGTAGAAGTTGCGGGCAGTGATGGGAAGGCTGAGCAGACTCAGCACCAGCGCAGCGGTCGCAGCGGGTCCGGCGGTTGCCGAGGCAACGCCGAGAATGGCCAATATGCCCACAGTGGCCCCGAACGCCGCCACCGAAACGTCGAGAAGGGCTCCCGCAATGGAGCGGGCGTCGCCCGTAAGGCACGCGGCAATGAAGTTCTGCATGCTCAGATTGCCGCCGATGGAGCCGTAGAGGGCGGCAATCTTCTCGAACGCCTTCCCCCCCGCACCCGCCGCACCGGCGCCCCCGGTGACCAGATCCAGAATGGGCATTACGGCCAGCATGAGCGCTGTCTTCCCGTAGCACTCCCTCAGTTCGGAGTTCGAGAGGGGAAAGTTCTCGGCGCCCCTCCTGCCCCCCGGTCCGCTGACGTACACCTTGATCCGGGTGCAACCGGCGGGGTCGGTGAGATCCATTCGTGCGGAGGATTGCGTGGGGGTGAAGGTCGAGCCGGCGAGAATGCTTCCGAAGCTGCGGAAGTTCGTCCCAGTCATGGCGGTGATAGGAGCACCGGCGGTATCGCGCAGGACCTCCTGCTTAAGATTCGCGCCGTCCTTGTCCAGCTTCACGACGTCTAGCCTTACGTAGCGGTAGCCGTTGTGCTCCAGCTTCAGCTCCTGGCTTGCAGCCGGGCCCTTGCCCCACTCACCCTTGAAGGCGATGGCTTCATTTGAAGGCGTGGTACCGCGTCCGCCAAGGGTCAGGTACACATCAGTGGCAATGGTCTCCTTAAGGGTTTCTGCCTCGGTATCGGCGGCCACCGATGCCAAACCGCCGGTGCGCAGCAGCGCCCTCACACGGGCGGCAAGTGTGGGAAAGCTCGCGTGGGATTGGATGCGGGCCAGGCGATCCGCGGCCTCGACAAGATCGCTCGACGTCAGGCCCGGCATCATCAGTACCATCGCCGCGGCGGTTGAGGCGGCATCGACGGTGATGCTTTGGCCCGGCCTCGCCATCCCCAGACCCCGCAAGGCTCCGGCGCCGTCTGCCACAAGCAAAAGCTGAGCACCAATGGCGGAAACCGAGGCCCTAAACGTTCCCTTGGCCGATACGGCACCGCCGGTTTCGTCGTGGACCGAGAGCACGCGATGAGAAGTACCGCCCAGTTCGGCAACGTTCACGCTGCCTGAGACGGCGCGCAGAGGAATCTCAACTGCGGCCCCGCCAAAGCCACCACCACCGCCACAACCGGCCAGAGAAAACGTCGCAATGCCGGCAAGAGAAAGGCCGGACAGCCTTAACAAGTCCCGCCGAGTAAAACCGTTGTCCTCAGTTAGATCCCAGTCCATCAAAGTTCCCCAATACAGCAATCCAGTATCCATAACGCGATACCACACGGAGTGTCAATGTAACGTTAATGTTGCACCTCTATGACCACTTCAGAGTGGTCAGGCTCTATTATCAGTTGAGAGAGTGAGAGAGTAAAGTTTGATTTTCGAAGCGTGATATTATTCGCGATAAGTTCCCTGGGAACAAGTAGACGTATGATACATTTTGGAATTTTTTGAAGTCGACTCCGTCTCCTTCCCACCACAGATGTCGGTCACCTCGTTCTTGCCGACTTCTCAGCTTGCGAAAGACACTGTGGTGGGCTTCCCGGCCCTCGAAGCCCAAGTTGTTGTCGCCTTACACGCCGTGTAAAGTGCCTCTGGAACCCCGCCCCGAGCCCAAATCGACGCGACCTTTGCGAACGACCCGTGATGCTCCAGTCCGCACTCCATCCAACCCATCCCACCCAAGCAACCCATCCCAAAAATCCGGGTTGACAAACCTGCCCCGACTCTACTTAAGGGTATGAACGCGCGTTTCAAGAACTGCATGCCCATCTTCACCACCCTGACCA
>JBKJJL010000336.1:0-9722 GCA_046597875.1 Fimbriimonadaceae bacterium
CTGGAACAAAGGCGGCTACGATGTGCTCCCAGCTCCGAAACCAAAGGATCGGTACTATGACGACAACGCCTGGATGGCCCTCGCTCTGACCGAAACCCACGAAATCTTGGGCGATAAGAAGTATCTGGATTGGGCCCAAGGTGCGTTAAAGTTTGCCCTTCAAGGCGAAGCAAGGTACGGGGGCATTTACTGGCGGGAGGTCGATCGGGCTTCGCGAAACACCTGCAGCAACGCCCCCACCGCCGCCGCGTGCTTGGCGATCCATAAGTTCACCGGAGATGAGAATCTGTTCGTTAAAGCCAAGGACATCTACGAATGGACGTCCAAGAATCTCAAGGATCCGGAGGATGGCCTGTTCTGGGATTCGATTGCCAATAGTGGAAAGATTGACCGCACGAAGTGGACTTACAACACGGCGCTGATGATTCGAACGGCGGTGGGTTTGAGCAGCGCCGAACCTCTCGGGCTGAGCAAGACGATCAAATCCTCAGAGGATAAGTGGTTGGGCGACGGAAAACTCAATGATCCGGGACGCTTCGCACACTTGCTTTTGGAAGCGTGGGTGCGGGTAGGTCATGGGCACGCCGAGTCCCTCACACCGCTCCAAGCAGTGCGCCGCGCTCGGTCCGCAACGCGCTTTTATCCGAGCCACTGGGGCAAACTTGCAGTTGACAAGAACCCGGAAATTCTGGATCAAGCCGCCTTCGCACGTGCGTGCTTTATGCTTAGTGCCGGACGCGCTCATTTGTAGCGCCGGGGTGGTTCGTACCCGGCATGGACTCCCGAAACGCAAGTACAAGCCACCTCGCGCCTACGACGTCTGCCCCACCATCCCATGCATCCCATCCAAGTAACCCTGTCCCCTCAATAATCTACAGGCCGTAAGTAATACTCTCCGATCGCGGACGTGCTCATCATCGCGACCGTGGGCAATCGGCGCTTCCAGTGGGTCCCGTCCACTTTGCGATCGACCAACTCCACTTCGGCGGGCGGGAATCCCATTTCCTTCAGCATTTCGGGGCGATATCCCAAAGTCAGATAATGCAAGAGGCGGTCCGCTTTGGCGTAGGTGATTCCGAAGTCGCCCTCGTCCGTTTGGCCTTTTATCAGATCCGCGGTCGCGGGTTTATCGACGATCTCGCTCGGCACCCCCAACTCCCGAGCCAGCTGCCAAACCTGGGTCTTAAAAAGATCGCCCAGCGGATTGATGGGCGGAGAATCGTCGGCGTGCCAGGTGAAGTATCCGAACAGGCGTTCACTCTTATTGCCAGTACCGATTGGCAACGCGCTGAGCTTCGCGCTTTGGTCAAACAAGACGATCATTCGAGCGCGAGCGCAAATGTTCCCGACTCGCGCCGGGCTTGCGTCGAGTTCGGCGGCGAGATAGCCGTCCACCATGCCCGTAATCTCGATCGTCCGCTCCTGGATACCCAAGGCGTCGACTACCAGTTGAGCGTGCGACAAGCTCTCGGGCGAGGAAATCTTGTACGGCAAGCGAAATGCGGTGACGTTCTCCGGCCCAAACGCCCGAGCACACAGGTAAGCGACCACCGCGGAATCTACGCCGCCGCTGAGGCCAAGAACCGCCTTGCTAATCTTTCGCCTGCGAATAACCTCGTCGTGCAAAAACCTCACGAGCCAATCGGCGACGAGTTTCGAGTTTATCGAAAGCGGCGCATCTGAGGAGGGATCGAACCGGGGTGCGCGAGTCTGGGGGATGGGCATACGTACCCAGAGCATACTCAGACCACGATGGTTGCCGCCCTTTATTCAGCGCTGGGGTAGCTTCCGAGCATCACGACCTCTAACGCCGCTTGCTTCAGCGCTTCAATCGCTCGCACCATATTGTCCTCGGTTCGGTGCCCAACGCAGTCCAGGAAGAACATGTACTCGAACGAAGCTCTCTGCGAGGGACGCGATTCGATCATCATCAGGTTGACGCCCTCGCGGTCCAAACAACCCAGGGCGCGGTACAGCTGGCCCGGTTGGTTCCGCAAGTTGAACATCAGGGACGTTTTATCGCGTCCCGTTCGGCCCGGCTCGTTGAATCCAATAATCAGGAATCGTGTCCTGTTTTGAGCGTTGTCTTCGATATGCTCGACCAGGATCGGAATCCCAACCGTCGCCGCGCCGAGGCGGTTCGCAATCGCCGCCCCGTGAGGATCCTGCAGGGCCCGCTCCGCGGCTTTCGCCGTCGGCATCACCTCGACGATCTCGGCGTGTCCCAGGTTCTCGCGCAGCCATCGCCTGCACTGCACCGACGGCTGCGGCCCTGCATAAACGCGTTCAACTTCCACTAGGGAGGAGGCCACCGTGACGAGGTGATGGTGGATCGCAACATATTGCTCGGCACAGATTCGAACATTCGTGATCGGAAACGCATCAAGGGTCTCGGGGACCACGCCTGCGAGAGAGTTCTCCACCGGCACGATGCCATAGTCCGCCTTCCGCTGCTCGACCGCCTGAAAGACCTCGTAAATGGACTCCACCGGTGCCAGCGCCGAGCTCTCCCCAAAGGTCTGGATTGCCGCAAGGTGCGAAAAAGTCCCAGGCGGGCCCCAGTATGTGCACGTGAGCGGCTTCTCTAAAGCCCGCGCCGCGGAAACGATCTCTCGATAAATACTCTGCAAGTGCTCAGGAAGGAGCGGCCCCTCGTTCAGCATTCGCAACCGTTCGAATACTTCCCTTTCGCGTTCCGGAGTAAAAAACGGGCGATCATTGCGACCCTTGAGATTGCCAATCGTTTGCGCAAGCTGCGCGCGTCGATTGAGCAACTCCACCAGGGAGGCATCTAGCGCGTCAATTTCAGAGCGAAGTTGCAAGAGTTCGGGCTTCGGATCACTCATTTCTAGAAAGGGGCTGCGGATTCCCTGAATTTCGCTGGATGCGTGAAACCGATTATGGCTGAATGAAGTCTCTCGGATAGAGCTAAAATCATGATGCTCTGAGGCCACGTTGAACGACGCACTAAAACCACTCCTAGATCTCTTCCGTGAGTTCTCGTGGCGATCTGTCGTTTCCTTCCTAGACATCCTGCTCGTGGCGTATCTCACGTACCGGTTGTTGACCCTGATTCGAGGTACCCGAGCGTGGCGGGTACTGGCCGGAATCGGAGCGTTTGTTCTTCTGCTTTTTGTTGCAAAAGCCTTTCAGTTCAATACCCTTTATTGGCTTCTGGACAAGGCGACCTTGCTCGGCCCCGTTGCTTTGGTCATTTTGCTTTTGCCTGAGTTACGTCAGGCCCTGGAAGGATTTGGGCAGCTCGGCTTATGGACGCAACGCCTGGTGGGCACCGACGCTGCTGAGATTCAGGCGCAGACGGTTGAACAACTCGTCGCTGCCGCTGCCGAGATGAGCGCCGCGCGCATTGGATCCCTCATGGTCATCGAGCGCTCGAATCCGCTTGATGAGGTTATCGCTAGCGGAGTTGTGATCGGGGCAAAGGTGAGCACTCCCTTGCTCGTCTCCATTTTTTACGAGGGCAATCCGCTGCACGACGGCGCTGCCGTTCTTCGAGGCGATACCATCGTCGCCGCTGCATGCCGATTACCGCTGAGCGAGAGTCCCAGACTCGATCCTTCCCTGCACATGAGGCATCGGGCCGGCATCGGGATCGCGGAAATGCACGATTGCCTCGTCGTCATCGTCAGTGAAGAACGCGGAACCATCAGCGTCGTCTCGGACGGCCGCCTCCGGCGCATGGCGGGACATGTGGAGCTTCGCGAGGTCCTCAACCGGGAACTCAGACTCGCTAGCGAAGGCGATGGCGACGACGAAAGGCGGCGACGACGCATCTCGAGGAGCGCCAAGCTCAGATGAAGCCGCGACTCAACTTCGGCTTGGCCCTGGCCTCTATAATCGTCGGCGTTTCACTGTGGATGTATGTCCGCTCGGAAGCAGCCCTGAACGTAACCTTGCAGCCAGACGCGAAGTTCATGATCCGGTACACGGGACTGGACGAAGAAAAATTCGTGCTCAAAAGCAGACCCGCATCGGTACTCGTTCAGGTCGAAGGCACGCTCGAAGAGTTGGATCGCTTTAAGTTGGTTAAGCCCGCGTCTATGCTCGCCACGGTCGATCTCTCCGAAGCGCGCCCCGAACTCAGCACCTATCGAGTACGGCTCCCCAGAAACGACGTCATAGACCGTACCGGAGTCACCATCCGGCTGCTGACCGACGAGGTCGCCATCATCGTCGAAGAAGTTGTCGAACGGGAAATGGAGATTTCACTAGATCCCTACAATTCGCCTCCCGGATTGCTGTTTTCCTCCGCGAAAATCGAACCTGAAAAGGTCCGCCTGCGCGGACCCTTGGGAGATTTGGCGAAGGTTGAGCAAGTGCGTGCCCGCGTCGATCTTTCGCTCGCGATCAATCGCCGGGTGCCCGTGACGTTGGAGGCCATTGACCGAAACGATCGCCCCGTCGAGTCGGTCCGCTGTGTCCCCAGCGAGGCCACGGTTTATCCGCAGCTCGCGAAAGTCGCACCCACGAAGAACTCGCTCGTCTCCGTTGTTTTCGCATCGGGTACCCGGCCCGCACCTGGATTCCGGTTGGTGGACTACCAAATCAATCCCCAAACCGTCGCCGTCCGTGGAGAAATGAACCAGCTTGCGTCTTTGAAGGGCCTTTCGACGGAGCCAATCCGCCTGGACAAGCTGAGAGGCTCGACCGTGATCAGGGTGCGAGTCGTCGCCCCGAAAGGCGTTACCCTCGAACGCGCAACGACCGTAGAGGTTCGATTGCGTATCGAGCCAGTGCCGATCATAGAAGGACCCGCCCCAACCACGCCGACGACTACGCCACCCGTCACCGGCGGCGGCCCTCCATGATCGAGTGCCGGCCGATCGTGAAGGCCGAGGCGCCTGCCTACTTGAGGCTCCTTTGTCGCGTTTTCGAGCTTGATTACATTCGGGCCGAGCAGATTTTCTTCCACGAACCGTTCTTCGACCTGGCACGCAAATGGGCCCTCTTCGAGGACGGCAGAATCCGAAGCGTCCTGACTACCGTCCCCTTGAACTTCGGATTTGGAGACGCGATCGGCATCGCCGGCGTCGCAACCGGCATTGAACACCGCGGGCGCGGTCTTGGTCAGACCCTCGTCGAGGCGACCGTCGAAGGGTCGGCGGAACGATATGCACTCCTCTTCGCGAGGGAGGAAGGGCTCTATGCCCGATGCGGATTCGAGCGGTTGGATGATGTCATACGAGCCCCGTTTCGGTCCGTTCCCATTGAGCTTGACGCGCCTCTTCTAGGCTATGAAGAGGTGCGCATGATGTATGATGAGTGGGCCTTGCAAGACCCCGCAAGGCTCCAGAGAAACGAAGTCCGGTGGACGTATTGGAAATGGAATCTGCGGATGTGCGCCGCGACCGCTGATGGTTACGTGTGTCAAGAAGGGGACACGGTGCGTGAATCGATCTTCAAGAAGCTTCCGGAATCCTGGCCCGTCTTTGAGGCAGCCGAGTGGTTCGGATTGCGCTCCATGGCGCAGCAACTGGGGTTACCGCTCGAGGAGCCAACGTCTGAACTGATCCTCATGGGACGCGGGCTGCCCTGTATGCCTCAGCTGTTTATGACGGATCAGTTCTAGGGGGATGGGTTGGATGGATGGGATGGGGAGGCGCCCGCTGCGTAATGCTTTACAATCCATCGCTGCGCCAGAGGCGCTTTCTGAACTGAATCTGGCCAGCCAACTTCGGTAACCGGATAATCACATACGGGCTCGTCGTCACTCGCCGTGTGCGCTGGCCCAACGAAGGTGCCTTCTCGATATAGGTCACCAAGAATCCGCCCTGAACCGCATCTACCGCGTCCACGACGACGTCGTAGCCATCCGAAGCGCGCGAACCCAGGTGCATCGCCACCAAGATTTCCGTGTTCCAGTTGATATCCGTCGGCGAGGCGCCTCCCCAAGCGGTCCCTGCCCAATAGCGGTCCCAATCGCGCTCATTGTTGATTACCCGAGTGAACTCACTCGATCCGCCGCCCACGACGTCGCATTGATAGGTCCGCCAGTTCAGAAGTCCCGCAACGTCGCCACCACCCGTCGCTCCGTCTACCACTTCCCTCTTCTTGAAGTAGAAAACGCCAACTGCGGTTTTCCGCTCCACGCGAACGATCTCGTAGGGGCTCGTAATGACGGTTGCGCTGATGCTGCCCGGCGCTGGCTTTCGCTCTTCGTAACTCACCGTAATCTCATTCGGCTTCGTGCGCTCAATGCTCCGAATCATTGCCTTGTAACCGCCACTTGAACGCTGTCCAAGTTGCACCGCGATGAGCAGTTCTTTCGTGAAATCCACGTCGCGAGGGGCCGTCCTTTCACCCGTCAGTTCGCGCCAATAAGTGTCAAACGCGCCTTGTGTCTGCATGACGATCTCCTTCGAAGCCGTCGCCTGCGAGTACGCGCTCGACTTGTAAGCTCGCCATACAATTCCACCTTGGGCGGTCCCCATCATCGGAAGGGCAAGCAACAACATCCAAAGGAAAATCCTCATTTCACTAACTTTGACGTACTTTTCCCGCGCGAGTGTTTATAATGTCTCCCATGATCCGCAAAGATGACCAGCGCTTGGCTTCCGTGATGATGGTGGGCCTGTGGATGATGGGAATCGCCGTGCTCTTCGGTATTGCCGTTGTCGTCAACATTTACTTCTTCATTATTGCGATTCCGCTGTTCGTCATCGGACTCGGTGTCGCCGGTTACGCGGTCCTTCGCGGGCTGAACGTCGAGAAGAAGGGACAAACCGCAACCGCCGCTTATCAAGTTCCTGATTCCCTCATCATCGCAAAGTTCGCCACCAACGCCGTCGGGGAAACTCTCTTCAGCGATTTCGACATCCTCATGGACGACCCGAAGACAAAGTTCTACGTGCAAATCCAGCCCGGCCAAGGCCGCATGATGGAATGCAAAACCAACGCGACGGTCTGGCAAGGCTGCGGCGAAGGCATGCGAGGCACCGCGATGCTCCAAGGCGATTGGTTGGGAGCGTTTCAACCGGTGATCGGTTCGGGTCAGGGTAGACCGAACGATCGGTAGGCTTGGGGTTCGGGATTCGGGGTTCGGGGAGGGCTGGTCAGATCACATTATTTTCACATGTATGATTTGGGCTATTTCGAACCTAAATCCGGGCCAAAATCACATCATTTTCACATCACCCCCTTTTTTTTGGGGAAGAACGGGAGAACGGGAGAACAGGAGAACAGTGCCCCATACTTTGCCACCGTTTTTCAGTTCTCCCGTTCATCCGTTCCGTTGTCCCTACCCATTAAGTAGATTTAGGGGCGATTTGTCAACCGTGGGGATGCATTTCGTAGAACCGTCATGTCACGAACATCAGCGCTCCGGGATGCTGGTCGTTCCTCCAGCGGACGTACTCGTCGGCGCTCGCCATGGGCCGATTATGGCTTTGCGGCACGTCGGAGGCTGGGGGAGCCCACCACAGTACCGCAGGCTGTCGTGATTGGAGGCAGGTCGAGGGCGAGCGGCGACTGTGGTGGGAAGGGGGCGACGCACTCGGTCCCAAAAACCCAGTTCTTGCCTCCGATAGCAGCTTCCCGATAGCATCGGCGCTATAAGTTCTTGTGACATAGTCCATTTTCCAAATAATCATCTAGACTGGCCTATAAAGAAACGGGCCGTACCCCTCGTGATCGATGGCTGCGAACCACATTCGTGAGCCAGGAATTATGTAAGCATCTGCAGGTGATAATTCTCCGAAGCATCCTAAACGGGGTCGTATTAAGTATGCTGGAAGCCATTTTGCCTCGAAGAACAACACGACACTGTTTTCACTATTCAGCAGGTTCAAGAGAGTGGGCACACTGGTTCGGTAGTTCCTTTCTTGGGAAGCCAATAATCCTTCCCAGAGGAATCCTGCCCAAGGGCCATGGGATTGGTTCTGTGTTTCGGGCTGAAGCGGTTCGGACCACTCTGTGTTCGCGCTTTCAATCCGCTGGATGACCAGTTTCCGATATTGCTCGGCTGATCCAATCTCTGTCCAGTCAAGGTCATTGGCATTAAGATAGCTCGTTGCATCTGTTCCTGAGAAAATGAGGAATGGCGGTTCACTATTCATGCTAGTCTGGACTGACCCACTTGTCAAAAGCTGCTTGACGTTTAGCCTGCGCGTCAGAAACGAACGGATCTACGATGGCTATGAGCCCGTCCGAAAGTGCCATCCCTGCTCCAATAGGGGTTGGGTCGAAAAATTCGATCAGGGTTTTCACAGGATTGCTCCCATCCAAGCCCAGTAAACTACAAAAGAATAAGGACAAAGGCGTCGATTGGGACTGCCAGCCATCCCATGTAGGGGAAGTGGCTGCATCTGCTAGCTCTTCAGTTGTCAAATGCAGGTTCAATGCTCCTCGCATGTTCTTCCCACCACAGTCGCCGCTCGCCTTGTTCAAACTTCGGCCCTTGACCGGTTGCGGTACTGTGGTGGGTCCCCCAGCCTTCGATCGCGGCGGTCTGAAGCCTGCCTGCACAAATCCCACCCATGGCATAGGGAGAGTACGTCCGTTGGAGGAACTGCATGGAGCCGGGAGCACTCATCTTCGTTACGACCACGGTGCAAGCATACACCCCCGCGCTCGGTAATGCGACGCAAAAGAAGCATCTATTGAAGATTCTTGCCTCGCATTGCTGCCATCATGGCGCGGTGCTGCATGGTTACTGCGTGATGGACCATAACCTCCACCTCGCCATTCGCGCCCCCTCCACATGGAGTTGAGCAAGTTCATGCAGGGCTTCAAGCGTCGGTCGGCGAGCAGATGGCCGCTCCTTCTGGATGCCCTCGTTTCGGATATCGATCTGTTGCAACGGACCCACCATAGTGCCTAGTCTATACGTGGGCGAGGGCGTGCGGAGGTTGATCGGCGACTATCGTGGGAAGAGGCGATTCTCCAATCAATAGGAACTTTCCCCGTTCGCCGTCCCGTTCGTCTTTTTCTGCTCCTTCGTTCCTCTTCCCGCCGCCCGTCGCCGGTAAACTAGCCACTTCATGTCTAACGTTGAAGCCCTCAAAGAACGGTATTCCGACATCAACGCCCTGCGCGCGGCGATTGCGATTATGGATTGGGACCAGCAGACCTTTATGCCCCGCGGCGGCGCGGAGGCTAGGGCCGAGCATGTTGGCATCCTCAGCCGCATGGAGCATGAGCTCTTCACCTCGGACGGCACCGGTACCCTCATCGAGAAAGCCAGCGGCGAAGTGAGCGACGGTGAAGGCTCCGCGATGCTGAGGATCGTCAAGCGGGAGTTCGACTTGAAGACCAAGCTGCCCGCCGAGCTCGTGGCCGAGAAATCACGCCTCGCTGCGATTGCCCACGAGGACTGGGTCGCTGCCCGAGCCAACAACGACTTCAAGGGATTCGCGAGCACCTTAGAAAGAATGTTCGAAATCGCGCGCCAAGAGGCCGAATACCTGGGCTACACCGAGCACATCTACGACGCCCTGCTCGACCAATACGAGGAAGGAGCAACCGCCGCGGATTGCACCCGCATGTTCGACACCCTCAAACCCCGGAATGTCGCCCTCGTGAAGGCGATCAAGGAGAATGGGCGTCCGATCGATGACAGCGGCCTCTACGGTAAATGGGACAACGCGAAGCAGAGCCAGTTCACCGAAATGATCGTGAAAGCGATCGGATTCGATTTTACGCGGGGACGCCAAGACACCGCTCCGCACCCGTTCTGCACCGGATTCTCGGTCGGCGATATCCGC
>JBKJJL010000061.1:0-5809 GCA_046597875.1 Fimbriimonadaceae bacterium
TTGATTTCCGTGACTTGATCCTTCACGACCTGATAACCCATGATGCCATCACAATGGGTGTTGTACGAAAACGAGAAATCAGCGGGTTGCATGACCGCCTCCATGTCCTTAGGATCGATTGCTTTCGTCCCCAACTTCACGCTCGTGAGCTTGACGGTCGACGCTTCGAACTGGCCCACGAAGTCTCTGAGGGTCATTTTTCCCGTTGACTTTCCGAGGTTGATCGCTTCATCGATGACGAATGCCCCGCTAAAGCCCGTGTCGAACATGAAGGACAGGGGCTTTCCGTTGACGACGGCGTCAACGATAATCGCGTTCTCGCCCGTACGGAAGGGAACTTCGACTGGCGTGGCCTGGCCGAGGAGAGTCAGGGCGGCAAGCGATGCAATTGTCATAACCACACTAGTTTAACGCCCCGGAGACTTGATTGATGCCTATTAGCTTGGCTTTCTTCCCGCAAGCATATAGATTGCTTGAACGGGTGCGCAGCAGCAACACAGCACGAAAGGAATGAGCCACACCCAGTTTCCGCGACGATCCATGATGTCTGTGATTACCCAGCCCAGAGCCGCAAATCGAACTCCCATGTCCACGAGCGTAATGATCAATCGAGAGCCTGTAAATCCAGCGAACGGGTCGCGTGACGCGCTTGGATTGGATAATAATTGCTGCAAGCCTATGATGAGAAAAAGCAAGCTCAATCCCGTTAGAACCCAGCCAAGAGTTACCCAGTTCGAACCCATCTTCTCGACGAAGGCGACGGCATGCACGTTTGGAGAGTAGCCCTCTCGCAAGTAAGGGGCGTTCGACTGTTGGTACGGATTCTGCCCCGCGTATGGGTTGCCCATCGGCTGTGCGGTCTGCACGGGAGGAGAGTCAGTCGCAGGGGAATCAGTCGCCGTAGAGGGAACTCCGAGTTCTCGCTCTAGCTGCGTTACCAGATCCCGGGCACCGGCGTGAGCCGGATCCAGGCGCAAGGCCTCTTGAGCGGCGTCTAATCCGAGGTCTTTCTGTCCGAGCCGCGAGTAATGAACGGCCAAGTTGAAATGTGCCTTCGAGTTCGTCGGCTGCAACATGACGGCCTTCTGAAAGGCTTCGGTCGCTGCTTGCGGCTGGTTCACTTGCGAAAGTGCGACCCCACGCAACAGATACGCCTCACCATTGTCCGGTTGCAGGGCCAACGCCTGGTCAATCAGCTCGATTGCCTGATTAAACATCCCGCCCTGGATGGATTGCGTCGCCTGATCGATAAACCCTCTAACTTGTTCTTCGGACATGATGCTCCTCGTTTTTCGATCTCAACCAACCTTTCCCCGTGTTGAAACCGACTGTAGCTTGTACGTGCCAGAAACGCCCAGGGATTCGCGGGATACGCGAACCGCTTGCAATTTCTGTATACTCGTATAACTTTAACCGACGCTCACGGTTTAATGCTTGATAGGATGGTTCATCAACATGAAGAATATGCTCAATAAAATAGCCTTTAACACGCTCGCCACCGTCGCTCTGGGGGGACTCTTAGCAGGGTGTGGGTGCGGCGACAACTCCAACGCGAACAGCGGCGGAACGACGGGGGGCGGCCCCGTTTCCAACGACGGAGGTACGGTCGCTCGCAAGATGCCCACCGCTGCGGGGAACACCGCCACCGGCGACACGATCAAAATCGGCACCGTATGCAGCGTCTCGGGCGACAACAAGCCTTGGGGCGATGACAGCTACGAAGGCTCCAAGCTCGCCGTGGATGAGTTCAACGCGGCTGGTGGGTTGAACGGCAAAAAGATCGAGTTGATGCTCGGGGATAGCGCCTCAAAGCAAGATCAGGCAAAAACCGCTTCTGAGAAACTGATGGCCGACGGCGCTATTGCCTTGATCGGCGAAGTGTCCAGCGGTAACACGATTCAAATGGCCAAATCCGCTTTCGAAAAGGGAGTGCCGGTGGTTGCAGTTGGAGCCACGCGTACGGACCTGACCGCCGAGGGTGCCCACGTGTTCCGCGTCTGCTACACCGACGATTTCCAAGGCCCCGTCATGGCGAAGTTTGCATTCGACAAGTTGGGTTGCAAGAAGATTGCGGTTATGACCGACAACAACTTGCCCTACTCGCAAGGTCTCAGCAAGAGTTTCATGGATACGTTTAAGAAACTGGGCGGCGAAATTGTCGCCGAGCAATTCTATGAGTCTGGCGGAAAGCAAGCCCCCCAGTATGCTAGCCTCCTTACCGAAATCAAGCAGAAGAATCCGGACGGCCTGTTCTTGAGCGGGTACTTCACTGAAGTCGGGCCCGCTATCCAGCAAGCCCGCGCCGCAGGGATCACCTGCCCAATGCTCGGTGGGGATGGATGGGACAGCGATCAGCTGCTGCAAAGCGGCGGGGATGCGGTGCTGAAGGATTCGTATTTCTGCAACCACTACAACAACGCGGACAATCGGTCCCAAGTCACCGACTTCCTGAAGAAGTGGCGAGCAAACCACGGCGGCAAAGATCCCGGAACGACAATGGGTGCACTGGGTTACGACGCAATGGCTCTGACGCTCGATGCCCTGAAGCGAGCGAAGGGAGCAGACTCTAAGTCGCTCATCGAAGCCCTCGAGAACACCGAGAACTATCCCGGCGTTTCAGGAGACATCACTCTGAAAGGCATGGGTGGTAACCCTCCCAAGCGGGCGATCGTCGTCCAGGTGATAGCCAAGGACGCGAGCGGTAACTGGCAAAAGTTCGCTAAAGACTACACGCCTGCCGATATCAAGTAGGATTCGAGACTAAAGAATGGGATCATTTACTTCGCTGCTGGCGGCGTTTGAAATCACGACGCTGCCTCAGCAGTTGGTCAACGGCATCTTGCTGGGCGCGATCTATGCCTTGATCGCGCTCGGCTACACCATGGTCTATGGTGTGCTGAAACTGATCAACTTTGCCCACGGCGAAGTTTTCATGTTGGGTGCCTACGGCGCACTGTTAGTGAGTTGGATGCTGGGCTATTCGCCCACCGGTCCCCAAGGGCCCTCGAATCCGCTCAATCTCGTGCTCATGCTGCTGGGGGCGATGTTGATTTGCACAATCGCCGCCGTCATTATTGAGCGATTTGCCTACCGGCCCCTTCGAAACTCTCCGCGCATCGCATCGTTGATCACTGCGATCGGACTGTCGCTCCTGCTTCAATACGGCGGTCAGCTTTTCCTGTTAAACGGAACGCCGCAGACCATCAGCTCCAAGGTTAATCCCTACCCGGGGGAAGTCGCCATCACCCTGAAGAGCCCCGATATCGCGGCGCTCCGACAGGCGGAGACCCTAAAGCCCGCCGCCGCCGCTGCCAAAGCGACTTTTGACGTTCACCTCGCCAAAGAAAAGAGCCGGTTCGACCTGAGCCCCGAGGGCGAACGCCTCCAAAAGGAGATGCAGGACCTTCAAAGATCGTATCAGAATGCGATCGACGCCGCCAATAAGGGCGCAGTCCAGTTGCTGATCCCGCAAGGCCAGATTATCCTTGTGGTCATCACCGTTATTCTCATGGCGCTGCTGACTTACTTAGTCATGTTCACCAAGCAGGGCCGCGCCATGCGGGCGGTTTCTCACGATTTCAATGCGGCCGCGTTGATGGGAATCAATGTAAATTCCATCATCACATTTACGTTTGTTCTGGGTTCGGCTCTTGCCGGGGCGGGCGCGATGATGTACGCAACCTTCCTTCCTGGCACAAAGGTAGACACATTCTTTGGGATGGCTCCCGGCGTCAAGGCGTTCACAGCGGCCGTGCTCGGGGGGATTGGCAACATCCCGGGCGCGGTTTTAGGTGGCCTTCTGATGGGGATGGCGGAAAATGCCGTCGTCTGGGCCGGGTTCCCCGAATACCGCGACGCGATCGCGTTCGTCGTCCTGATCGTCGTCCTGTTGTTTAGGCCCGGCGGCCTGATGGGCTCCGCCAAGGTTGAGAAAGTCTAATGTTCTGGTTAGCTCGTGCGGCTTCGATCCTCTTGGCGATCGGCGGATGTTTTCTCATCCAAGGGGTCGCGATGAAGCAAGACGCGTTCATTCAACTTTTGGTGATTCTAGCCGGCCTGTACGTAACGCTGGCGGTGAGCCTGAACCTAATAAATGGCATTACCGGCCAGTTTTCGATCGGCCACGCCGCTTTCTACATGATCGGGGCATACACGACAGGCGTGGTGACTCGGAACTTCTACGCAAAGGCCAACATGCCGATGCTCGCCTGGTTGGTTGTGGCCATGTTAGCGGGGGCCCTCGTTGCGGCGCTCGCAGGGTTCCTGGTCGGCCTGCCGTCGCTTCGTCTGAAGGGCGATTACCTCGCGATCGTTACGATGGGCTTTGGTGAAATCATCAGCATCGTGGTGCGCAATCAGGAAAAGTTAGGTCGCGCTTACGGCATGCAGATCGAACCTCGAATGCCGTCCATTTTTATGGTCTGGCTCCTGGCTGTCGTATGCATTGCGGTATGCCGAAACCTTTTGAAGAATGTCCATGGCTTGTCGTTCCTGGCAGTCCGTGAAGACGAGGTTGCTAGCTCGGCGATGGGGGTCAACGTCACCCGGACTAAAGTTACTGCCTTTGTATTGGGCTCCGCCTTTGCCGGCGCGGCCGGTGCCCTGTATGCGCATGCCATCGGGTTTGTCTCGCCTCCTAACTTTTCGATGGATGTGAGTTTCATCATTCTGACAATGGTAGTTCTGGGGGGCACCGGTTCGATTACAGGATCGGTTATTTCGGCATTGCTCCTGTTCTACATCCCGGAGAAGATGCGCGACCTAAAGGAAGTGCCCATGGCCGGGGTCGTCGCTGCGGGGCTAGCGATCATCGTCGCCGTGGCCCTGATCAAACGCATCTCCGATTCCCACGACGCCAGTCAAGGCAGAAAGGCGTTCAAGATGGTTGGGGCTTTTGTGGCGGGAATCGGTGTTCAGATTGCCTTCACTCCTGTATTCAAGAACGTTCCAGCGTTCGCTGGGCAGATCGAGGGGTCCAAGCTCCGGCTGGTCGTTTTTGCCATAACTCTGGTAATCCTCATGCTCCTTCGCCCTCAAGGCATGTTCGCCCACCACGAGTTGAGCTGGAGTTGGGTGAAGAAGCTGCTAGGCAAGAAAGACGGTCCGACCACGGCGGTGTCAGCGTGAGCACCCAGATGCTTAAACTGGATGGGGCGACGATTCGATTCGGAGGGCTCGTCGCCGTCAACAAGGTGAGCTTTACCTTGGAAAAGGGAGACCTCTTCGGATTGATTGGTCCAAATGGGGCAGGGAAGACCACTTGTTTCAACTTGATTACGGGCATGTACGAACCTACGGAAGGATCCATAGAGTTCAAGGGACGGAGAATAAACGGAGTTCCTCCGAACAAAATCGCCTCCCTCGGCATCTGCCGCACCTTTCAAAACATTCGCCTCTTTGCTGCCCTAACCTGCCTAGAAAACGTAATGGTGGGGGCCTTCTTGCGCCATAAAACTGGCCTTTGGACGGCCCTGACGGACATTCCTCCCGCGATCCAAGAAACGGCCAAGCTCAAGGCAGAAGCGATGCACTGGCTCAAGGTGGTGGATCTCGCTGAGGAAGCGAACCGTCGAAGCGCCGACCTGCCCTATGGCATGCAGCGGCGCCTCGAAATCGCGCGGGCTTTGGGCACCCAGCCGGACCTCCTCCTCCTAGACGAGCCTGCGGCGGGAATGAATCCGAACGAAAAGGAAGACCTCTTGACGACCGTTCGGAAGATCCGCGATGAGCATGATAAGACGGTACTTGTGATCGAGCACGACATGCGTTTCGTGATGAACCTGTGCGAGAAAATCGTGGTTCTGGATCA
>JBKJJL010000182.1:0-2629 GCA_046597875.1 Fimbriimonadaceae bacterium
TAGACTTCAGCATCGAACTTGACGTGCGGCTTGATCGAGCCTGGCTTGGCGCAAACCATGCCTCGCTCAATGTCCTTTCGCTCAACACCGCGCATCAGCAGGCCGACGTTGTCGCCCGCTTCGCAATAGTCGAGGGTCTTTCGGAACATTTCGATCGCGGTGCAGATCGTCTTTCGGCTGGCTTCGCGCAGGCCGATGATTTCGATTTCTTCCATCGATTTCAACTGACCACGCTCGACACGGCCCGTTGCAACGGTGCCGCGACCAGTGATCGTGAACACGTCTTCGACCGCCATCAGGAATGGCTTGTCTTTGTCGCGCTCGGGCTGCGGGATGTGCGCGTCAACCGCGTCCATCAGCTCGAAGATCGGCTTGAAGGCTTCGTCATCAACGGTGCCTCCCTTTTCGAGAGCTTCCAGCGCCTTGACTGCCGAACCCTTGATGATCGGACAGTTCTTGAAGCCGTACTTCTCAAGCAAGTCGCTGATTTCCATCTCGACAAGCTCGATCAGTTCGGCGTCATCCACGAGGTCTACCTTGTTGATAAAGACAACAATGTAGGGCACTCCGACCTGGCGGGCGAGCAGAATGTGCTCACGAGTCTGGGCCATGGGGCCGTCGTTTCCGGCAACCACGAGGATCGCGCCGTCCATCTGAGCGGCGCCGGTGATCATGTTCTTGATAAAGTCGGCGTGGCCAGGACAGTCAACGTGGGCGTAGTGCCGCGTCGCGGTCTCGTACTCCTGGTGGGAGATGTTGATCGTGATACCGCGAGCCTTTTCCTCAGGCGCGTTGTCGATTTCTGCGTAGGCGACTTTTTTGGCAAAGCCCTTGAACGCGAGGGCGCCGGTGATGGCCGCCGTCAGCGAGGTCTTTCCGTGGTCGACGTGGCCGATCGTCCCAATATTGACGTGCGGCTTGTTTCTTTCAAATTTTGCTCTTGCCATTGTTTTTTGTATTTTCCTGCTTTAATGGCGCATGTTGAGCCTTTCGCGCCGGGCCGCCTCGCCGTCAAAGGCGGGAGCAACTCAGGCAGGATTGTACCCAAAATGAGCATGGGTCGTGCGAGCGATCTTCGATCCTTCTAAAGCAGGGATCCACCGCATCCGCGGGGTGGTTCTACCCGCGCAATGGGCAAATATCAGGTTCAGACGCGGCAAGAGACATCCGCGTGCTACATGCATTGCCAACTTTATTCAATCGGATCCTTCAGCGCGTGGCTTTCTTGGCGAGTCCTTCGATGTCGCCCTCTACAACTTGTTTCCGCCGGTCCAGCGGGTTACTCCAGGTTGAAAGCCACGGTCAAGGACCGATCTTGAGGGGGACACCTCCAGACCAAGCTGCTCTTGATTTCCGTACGCGAATCCCTCCCGCGCTCAACTCGATGTAAGGCTGCTCACCAAACGTTTCCACTTGGAGCCCGAAGCTGCACGTCAATTTCACCTTTGCTCCTGGGGGCACACCGTACATCGCCAAGCTTGCCTTGAGCTCATCATTTCCCGCGACCAAATCCGTTAAGGATGCTTCCCGCCCATCGAGGAAATCACCGGCGGTGGCTCCCAGTGTTCCAAAGTCATCCATCTCCTGGTTCCTGACACCGGCTAGTTGTTTAAGGACTTCTGCATATGCAAGGTCGGAAGATGTGCGATTCATCTTGCCAATCGTGGCACCCTTCGTATCACTTACCTGCCCTATCAACCTAAGGAAAATGTCACGATCAAATTGGCCAGATACAAATACAAGCGAGTCAGCCAGGCGTTTGTCATACATTAAACTCACTTCGAAGGCCTTTGCCGCCTCAGCGATGAGTTCGGACAACTTCATACACTTACCGGGCGCAATCTTGAGGCTGCCGGTTGGCGGGGTCATGAGTGCGTCGAAAATCAGGCCCTTCCCAGAAGTAGTCCCTGATCGCTTTAGAGCCCGCTCAGTAGTCTCCCGACCAATCAGCGGAACAGAACGCACCTGATTTGTTGTAGGATCAACGTACTCCAGGCGGGGGAGCATCTTCAGCCGGAGGGCTGACTTTTGCCACGTTGCCAAGACATCGCTTGCACTTACCGTTGAGTAGGGGCCAATGACTTTGCCAAGGAACCCTTCTCCACCAGACGGGATGGCACTAAGCGGAAGTCCGTCGCCGATGAGCTTTGACTTATCGCTGCCGCTTAGTAAATTGAGAAAATCCGAAAACTCTGCGACATGGCTTAAATACGTAACTTTGTCCGCGTTGAGAGTTCGGGTGAAGAGCTGCACGCCGTCAACTTCCTTCCAACTCCGATTTGTCGCTGCAGCGAGCCACTTCATTCCCGTCTTTCCAAGTTTGAGTCGGTAACCTGTGGGTGAAGGAATCTGAATATTGACGTCGAAGATTATCGCTGTTGCCTCAGTCTTTGCAACTTCAGCCAATGCGTTAGTCCATGCCTCTATCGACTTTGCCGTCTGATCCGAAGCCTCCTGTTTATTCACAGGAGGGACACCAGATTGGATAACGGCTATTGCGGCGAGCAGGCCCAGAATCAACGCTATTCTCCCTCGCCGGGGTTACCACTGCTGCCGGGGGTAAAGCTTGTGGCAAACCACCGCGCATAGTTGAAATAGACTTGCGTCCCCTCGCCTCCCTGCACGCTAA
>JBKJJL010000230.1:0-8667 GCA_046597875.1 Fimbriimonadaceae bacterium
AACCCCCGCTCCGGGCCAGAACACCCTCGACATCGCCTTCACCGGTAAGCTTCGAGGCCGCCCGGCCGCGGATATCTACTACGGACGCATGACTTGCAACGCGGCGGCTGCGCCGACGGGTCAGGTCTTCTTCCCGCTCGTGCAGAACGAGCGAATGGTAGTCGACCGGGAAACTGGCGTGTACCGAGCGAGTGGCGTTACCTGGAATCGGGCCAATACGATTCAAGCCTTCCAAAGCTTGGACAACGGCATCACCCTGACAAATATCGAAGTCGTGAACACGCGAACGGTAGATCAGGCGACCGGTAACATCTCGTTCGACACGATCCTAGGCGGAAAGGCTTATCTTGATCCGAGCCTGGGAACGGTTCGACTCGCGAACTCACTGCCATCTCGAAACAGCCAGCTGTACTTGACTTACCAACCTCGTTTCCTCCGCGTGAGCGCAGGCGGCGCGGCGTACTCGGGTGCGAATCTGATGTTCGACAATCGTCTCATCGGCGATATCGGCTACTGGGCATCGACCCCGAGTGTGCCTGTTACCGCTGCTGACGTCGTGCGGCCTTCAAGGTTCGTGTTCACGTACAGTAAGGCTGCGACCGGTAACCAGGTTGCCCGTCCGTTCATGCAGACGGTTCGCCCTGGAGTCCAGTTGCCCGCGTCGATCGCGACTCGGCAAGATGGATCGGTCGTTGGCATAACCGTCACCGGGTCGACTTCGTTCTACCAAGTGGATCCGGCAAACGGTCGGATTTACTTCACCGCCGCCGACGAGAATCGCGTCGTCAACATCGCCTTCACCGGCGTGGACGATTCGGGCAACCCGGTGACGTTCGCGTCTGCGCCGTACACGGTTGGCATGCTGACCGAGCGCGCAGAAGCCCCGATCCCGATCGAACAAGCCGCGAACGAAACGCAGCTGGCTACATTCCTCGATCCGTTCGAGGGTACGCTCGCCAGCCGTCGCCCAGGCTTGTTCTGGCTGTTCTGGACAAGCACCAGAGTTGGTTCTCCGGATGTGTACTTCCAGACGCTAGCGCCGAAGTTCACGCCGCAGGCGCGGAACTAGGGGAGGGTATTGGGTATTAGGTATTAGGTATTAGGATAAATACGCAACACCCAATACCTAACACCCAATACCCAATACCTAATACCCAAAATGCTCCTCCTCTCCCTCCTCGCTGCCCAGGCGCTTGTTCCGATCGCGGTGGTTCGACATCCCGAGATCAATGAGATGAGTGGGATTATACGGAGCAGCCAAAAGGGGCTTTATTGGACCCACAACGACAGTGGCGATTCCGCGAGGATTTGGCCGATAAGGCTGGATGGCACTGTCATTACCCCCACCCATACAAGGGAATGGAAAGGGATGCGGGTGTCCAATGCGAAAAACATTGACTGGGAAGATATTACGATCGATGGGAGAACGCTCTATATTTCGGATCTAGGCAACAACGGAAATGCCCGCCGAGACCTTGGCATTTATGCGGTGGTGGAGCCAAGCCAGAACTTTACTCAAACCGCACCTGCCAAGTTTCTACCGATTCAATATCCCGATCAAACAGAGTTTCCACCTAAGAAGCGTTACTTTGACTGCGAGGCGATCTTTGTTCGAAACCGGCGCTTGTACGTGCTCACCAAGCATCGTCTAGGTCAGAGCGACTTTATTCCAGAAACGAGCACCAAGCTGTATGCCTTGGACACAAAGTACACGGATCGGCCGAACGTGCTGAAGAAGCTGGATGAGAAGGATAATCTCGGCGGTTGGGTTACCGGTTCAGCGATGTCTCCGGACGGCAAGACCTTGGCCGTACTGACCCAAGCCCCCATCGCGTCGGTGTGGTTCTTCGATCTTCGCAGGGTCCAAGGTGACCGTTTCTTAAAGGCACCCAGTAGACAGGTCATTCTGCAGGGGATGAAACAATGTGAGGCGATTTGCTTCGAAGATAACGCCCACGTGATCATCACGAACGAACAGCGAGATATTTTCCGCCTTGCCAAGTAAGAAACGAAAGCAGCCCGCGTACTAGCGAACTAGTAGCGGGCCTTGTTGAGGGTTTAGTAGGTGGAGCTAATTCTTTTAGGGTTAGCCGGTCGTTCCCGTTCCGGTACCAGTTCCGCCGGAGCCGTTATCAATATTGATTTCGGTCTTCGTATCTGGAGGATTCGCGGGTGGGTTAACGATCGTCGTGCTCGGCGGATTGATGATCGTCGTATTTGTGTCAGGAGCTCGCTCCGCAGCAGGCGTCGTAATGATCGTGGTGTCTC
Organism: Fimbriimonadaceae bacterium; assembly: GCA_046597875.1. Lineage (GTDB taxonomy): Bacteria > Armatimonadota > Fimbriimonadia > Fimbriimonadales > Fimbriimonadaceae > JANJUB01. Next base: position 2,269 of record JBKJJL010000230.1, read on the forward strand.
TAGCAGCAGGTGCTGTTGACCAAGGTTGCCAAACAACCAGTGCGACGACTAAGATCGCAAGGAACAGAACTACAATGATCACCATTGCGTTTGAACTGCTGCTTTCGGTTTCGTATGTGTGAACTTCTTTGATTTCTGGCATAACTAATCTCCTGTGAGTATTAGTATCAACGTACATCAATGTCACAGCTTCATATGAGGCTGAGGGCTCAACGTCTGAAAAGCATAAGAAGGCTACGCTGAAACTTGACTCGCGATTTCAGTCCGATGCCCCACCGCTGCCTTAACCAAGCCCGTAAACAATGGGTGCGGCCGATTCGGGCGCGATTTGAACTCTGGGTGCGCTTGAGTGGCGATAAAATACGGATGCGAGGGAACCTCGATCATCTCCACAAGTCGGTAGTCGGGCGAAACGCCACTGATGACCATGCCCGCTTCGGCTAACTTTTCGCGGAAATCGTTGTTCACCTCGTAGCGATGGCGATGGCGTTCTGTAATGCGGGTGGAACCATAAAGTTTGTGAGCGATCGTGCCGTTCACGAGGTTGCACGGCCACGAGCCGAGGCGCATCGTAGCACCTTTATCGGCGACATCCTTTTGCTCGGGCAGTAGGTGCACCACCGGATAGGCAGGCGAATCGGCAACTTCCTCACTGTTCGCGTCAAGAAGGCCGCAGACATTGCGGGCGTACTCGATGACCGCCATTTGGAGGCCAAAGCAGATTCCCAGAAAAGGCAATCCGTTCTCCCTTGCGTATTGGATCGCCCGTACCTTGCCTTCTACCCCGCGGGCGCCGAAACCAGGGGCGACGATGAGGCCGTCAACTCCGTCTAGGAACTCCGAGCTGGGTTTGCCATTCTCGAGGGCATCGCTTTCGATCCATTCAATCTGCACGCGGCAATCGTTCGGAATTCCGGCGTGAATGAGCGCCTCGCTGATCGACTTGTACGCGTCGCCATTGCTGGTGTATTTCCCGACCACGGCGATGCGAACGTGCTTGGCGGGGTTCTTGATCGTGTCGACGATCGACTCCCATTCCGTCGTGCTCGGCTTCTCGGACTCCAAAGAAAGTCTTTCGCAGACGTAATCGCCGAGCCCGGCGCGCTCGTAGGAGAGCGGGACTTCGTAAATCGTTTCGACGTTCAAAGACTCAACAACCGCGCGCTCGGGCACGTCGCAAAAGAGCGAGATTTTCTCTTTCACGTCTTGCTCTAGCGGCACTTCGGTTCGGCACACGAGCACGTCGGGAGAGATGCCGATCTCGCGAAGTTTATATACGCTGTGCTGAGTCGGCTTGGTCTTGACTTCATGCCAGGGGCCAACCTGAGGGACGAGCGTGACGTGAACGTAAAGTACGTTCTCGGGCCCCGCGTCCTTACGCATTTGGCGGATGGCTTCGAGGAAGGGAAGACTCTCGATATCGCCGACCGTGCCTCCGATTTCGGAGATGACGACGTCGGCCTCTTGCTCTTTGGCAGTTCGAAAAATCGCCCGCTTGATCTCATTCGTCACGTGCGGGATGACCTGAACCGTCGCGCCGAGATAGTCGCCCCGGCGCTCGGCTTGAATGACCTGCTGATAAACTTTTCCCGTCGTGATCGAGGACGACTTCGTGCAGGCGACGTCCATGAACCGCTCGTAGTGGCCGAGGTCGAGATCGGTCTCTGCGCCATCTTCGGTGACGAAGACCTCGCCGTGCTGGTAGGGATTCATCGTGCCCGCATCAACATTGATGTACGGATCGAGCTTCATCGGCGCGACGGTAAAGCCGCGATTGCGCAGGACGCGCCCAAGGCTGGCGGTGGTTATGCCCTTGCCAATCGAACTAACAACGCCGCCGGTTACAAATATGAACTTGGTCACGCAATCCTCACAAACCCCAGCCAATTAGGACGCCTGACACAGGGCAATTCGCCGCGCGCCATTGGTGCTTGGGAGGTTTTGAGAATTATACACGGTTGGGAGGCGGGGGCAGCTTCGGGTTGCGTCGCGCATACTTGGCTTCAATGGGGGAGGGATTGCAGGAAAGAGGCGATTGGAGTTCAGTGGCTCGCCGAGGCTTACATTACCTACAAGGGGGTCCCGCGAAAAGTCTTCGGTTCGTTTCCCGTAAATGGGCGTTGGGAGCCTGAATTGGGACGATTTGAACCTGAAGCCCGTTTGATATCGTCAATATTGGGCCTGATATCGTCAATATTCGACCTGATATCGACGATATTGGACCTGATATCGATGAGATGAGACCCGATATCGACAATATGGGACCCGATATCGTCAATATTCGACCTGATATCGACGATATTTGACCTGATATGGTCAATATCGGACCCGATGTCGTCAAGATGCGCCCGACTTTCGAGGATATTTGCCGATCCGCTTCGAAAGTACCTGCCATGCGCCTCGGCAACGCGAGTACAAACCACCTCGCGCCTACAGGAGATTTGGTGGGCATCCCAGCCTCCTCCAAGCACGGCAACCCTCCTTCGTCCTCGATCCACTTGCAGTCCTCCAACAGCCGGGCTGAAGACCACGGATAATCGGTCGCCCACTCGCACGACATCGGAAGATAGACGAAGCCAATCCCAAAATCCCCAAACGAGCGTAGAAGTATCACATGACCGCTCAGACTCGCCTTCTTCTTTCCCTAGCCGCCCTGGCAATCGCTATCCCAGCCGGTGCGCAGGACTTGCCCGCGACGATAAGCGAAGCCCTCAAAAAGGCGGACGACGCCATCGCGAAGATCATCGCCATCCCGGACACTCAGCGCACGTTTGATAACACCCTCGGCGAACTCGACAGCGTAGGGGTCAGGCTTGACAACGACACCAGCCTCTTCATTTTCCAGCAGTTCGTCTCTACCGATGCTGCGGTTCGCGACCAGGCACGCGTAGCCGATGAAGCAGTGAGCAACTGGGGGATCAACCTTGGCAAGCGCGAAGACTTATACAAGGCAATCAAGGCCTACGCTGACACCAATCCCAAACTTGAAGGAGAACAAAAGCGGCTCATGGAGTTCACGATGCGCGACTACCGCCGCGCGGGCATGATGCTTCCCTCCGACAAGCGCGATCGCCTGAAGGCCATCGAAATGGAGCTCGTGAAGCTCGGGATCGAGTTTGAAACTGCCATTGCGGAAGATCAAACCAAGGTTCCCCTGAACGAAACTGAACTGAAAGGCGTGCCTAAGGACGTCCTTGATCGCCATCTTAAGGTCGGCAAGATGATCCTTCTCGGCCTCGATGGCCCAACCTATGGCGCGGTGATGGACAACTGCGAAAGCGCTGCTACCCGGCAGAAGGTGTGGACCTTGTACCGACGGCGCGGTGGTATGAAGAATGTGCGCACATTGGAGAAAATGCTCAAGCTGCGGGCCGAAGGCGCGAGCTTGCTCAGCTACAAGAGCACGGTCGATTACGAAATCGAAACGCGAATGGCGAAAACCTCCGAGGTCGTTGCTAAATTCTATGCCGACCTCGAGCCGATTGTGCGAAAGAAGGCGATTGCCGACATGGCCGAGTTCGTCGCCATCAAGAAATCGCCCCTCGATCCTTGGGATTATGGATTCTACAAGGACAAGCTTTTAAAGAAAAAGTATGCCGTGGATCGCGAGAAGGTCGCGGAGTATTTCCCGATTGAGCGTGTTATCGAGGGCGTCTTCAACGTTGCCCAAAATGCGTTTGGGATTGAGATGAAAGACGTCACCGCATCTGCCGCGAGCCTAAACCTGCCCATCTGGCATCCAGATGTGAAGCTGTACGAAGTTAAAGACAAAGCCAGCGGTGACGTTCTCGGCCATATGTATACTGACTTGTTCCCACGCGAGAACAAGTACAGCCACGCCGCTTGCTGGGGCCTGCGCTCGCGGAAAGTTTGGGACGATGGCACCATTCAGAAGCCGCTCGCGGCGCTTGTGTGCAACTTTACCAAGCCCACCGCGGACAAACCTTCGCTCTTGCCCCACGACGAGGTTGAGACCTTTTTCCACGAGTTCGGCCACGGACTTCACCAAATGCTCACCGAAACGCGGTACGGCAGATTCTCGGGCACGGCGACGGCGAGAGACTTCGTTGAGGCCCCCTCGCAAATGCTGGAGAACTGGATATGGGATCCGGCGGTATTGAAGACATTTGCCAAGCATTACAAGACGGGTCAACCGCTTTCTGATGGGCTCCTCAAGGGTATGAAAGCAGCTCGAACGCTGGGCAGTGGCATCGAAACCCAGGGCCAACTCTATCTTGGCGCTCTTGACCAGATGCTCCATACGGCACCAAATGGGGAAGCCGATTCCACCAAAATCGCGAACGAGGCCTACGAGAAGTACACGCTTTACAAAGCCGTTCCTGGCACGTTCTTCCAGGCCTCATTTGGCCACCTCAACGGATACGAAGGCGCCTACTATGGCTATCTCTGGTCGCTTGTTTACGCGCAAGACCTGTACACGCGGATTGAGGAGAAGGGCGTCTTGAATCCGGAAGGCGGCATGTACTATCGTAAGAAGGTGCTCGCCCGAGGTGGTTCGATGGACGAGATGGAAATGTTGCGCGACTACCTAGGTCGAGAGCCCAACATGGAGGCATTCTATAAGCACCTTGGGCTAAAGGGCAGGCAATAGATCGAGCCGAACCTCGAACTGTGAGTATCGACTTCGGCCAGGAAAAGCCTGCGGCCAGTTTATCAGTCATTAGTAATCGTGCCGGCTCAGGTAGATTTGAATCGGATGTCAGCCCTCCTTTCTCCTTTGCCCCTTCGAGACGTGATTTTGCGCAACCGAATTGGGGTTTCGCCGATGTGTATGTACTCGGCGACGGACGGCCATCCGAACAACTGGCACCTTGTTCATTTGGGAAGTCGAGCTGTCGGAGGAGCGGGTTTGGTGATGGCGGAAGCGACCGCGATTGTTCCGGAAGGTCGCATTTCGCCGGAGGATACGGGCATTTGGGATGACGCGCACATCGATTCCTGGAGGCCGATTTCCGCGTTTATTGAAGCTCAAGGCGCGGTTCCGGCTATCCAGATTGCTCACGCGGGACGCAAAGCGGGCTCGGCATCGCCTTGGAATGGCGGCAAACCCCTGAGCGATGAAGACGGAGGATGGCCCAACTTCTCGCCGAGTGCGATTCCTTTTTCAGAAGCGTGGAGAGAACCGATTGCTCTCGATGTGGATTCGATCGCGGGGTTGGTTCGGAAGTTCGGTGATGCCGCAGGTCGGTCCTTGGCGTCTGGTTTTCGAATCTTGGAGATTCACGCTGCACACGGTTATTTGTTGCACCAGTTCCTTTCGCCTTTATCCAATCATCGAACGGATGGTTATGGCGGATCATTCGAGAATCGCACGCGGATTGTTCGCGAGGTCGTTCAGGAAGTTCGTCGGTATTGGCCCGAGCGACTTCCTTTGTTCCTTAGGCTTTCTTGTACGGACTGGGTAGAAGGCGGCTGGGATATCGATCAATCCGTCGAGCTCGCGCGGAATCTGAAGGGGTTGGGTCTGGACCTTGTTGACTGCAGCTCGGGCGGTTCCGTGCCGAACGCGATAGTCCCTTCTGGGCCCGGATTCCAAGTCCCGTTAGCCGCTCAGATTCGGAATGAGGCAGCGATCGCCACCGCCGCGGTGGGTCTCATTACAGAGCCGGCACAAGCGGAGTCGATCGTGGCCGACGGGCAGGCGGATATGGTTTTTCTTGCGCGAGAGAGCTTGCGAGACCCGTATTGGCCCAGACGGGCAGCGAACGAGTTGGGAGGGGAAATCCCGGTTCCAAACCAGTACGCGAGGGCGTGGTAGCCTGCTGCCCCAAAAGACTTGGCAATACCCAAATGCCAAAAAGAGGGCCGAGATTGCTCTCGAACCCTCTTTCTGAATCATCGTGGCTTTCTTACTTCTTGCGGCGTCGCAGAAGGGCAGCCGCGCCGAGGCCGAGAACAGCCATCGTTGCCGGCTCAGGAACAGCGGTTCCTGCAATGGACATATTGTCCAAGCGGTCCGTTCCAGTAGCAGCAACGGTGGAACCGCTTGCCGATACCGTACTGCGATCCGTGAGTCGGATGAAAACTGTGGCCTGATTGTCGAGTGCGGTGATGGCACTCAGGTTTTGGTTGAAGTTGTAAATCGGCTGCGGAGTGGTTGTCGACCAAGTTGGGTTCGGAGACGCATTAGCCAGGACCGTATACGCAGTAAACGTTGTGAACGTTGTGCCGTCTGTGCTGTACTGGAAGTTGAAGTCCCTCGGGCCCGTGTTGCTGCTCGCTTGTGACCAGCTGACCGTGATATCTTCCAAGCCGACCGTCGATACCTGGAACTGGTAGTAATCGCCAACCGCCCAACCATTGGAGTTGATCGAGTTGCCTGAGCCATTTCCGACAGGTGTGGACCATGCGGTCGTCGCGCTAGCGTGAAGCCCGCTA